>CAYTXI010000008.1:0-35265 GCA_964441935.1 uncultured Bauldia sp. | reverse complement strand
GGTCGAGCTGACGGTGGCGCTGCACTACGTGTTCGACACGCCGCGCGACCGGCTCATATGGGATGTCGGCCACCAGGCCTATCCGCACAAGATCCTGACCGGGCGGCGCGACCGCATCCGAACGTTGCGTCAACCCGGCGGTCTCTCCGGGTTCACGCGGCGTGCGGAGAGTGAATACGACCCGTTCGGCGCCGCGCATGCTTCGACCTCGATCTCGGCGGCGCTCGGCATGGCGGTGGCGCGCGACCTCGACCACGGCGACAACAACGTCATCGCGGTGATCGGCGATGGTGCCATGTCGGCCGGCATGGCCTACGAGGCAATGAACAACGCCGGCCATTTGCAGTCGCGGTTGATCGTTGTGCTCAACGACAACGATATGTCGATTGCGCCGCCGGTCGGGGCGATGTCGGCGTATCTGGCGAGGCTGGTCTCGGGCCGCGCCTACCGGAGGCTGCGCCGCTTCGGCAAACGGGTGGCGGAAGCGCTGCCGCGGTGGGTGCGCGAGAAGCTGCGTCTCACCGAGGAATTCGCGCGCAGCTTCTGGACCGGCGGCACCATGTTCGAAGAGCTCGGCTTCTACTACGTCGGGCCGATAGACGGCCACAACCTTGACCACCTGCTGCCGGTCCTCAAGAACGTCCGCGCCATGAAAAACGGGCCAATCCTGGTGCACGTCGTCACCAAAAAGGGCAAGGGCTACGCGCCGGCCGAGGCGTCGGACGACAAATACCACGGCGTCGCCAAGTTCGACGTGGTCACCGGAGAACAGGCGAAGGCTGGCTCCAACGCTCCGTCTTACACCAAGGTCTTCGCCGAGAGCCTGATCAAGGAAGCGGAGCGCGACAACCGCATCGTAGCGATCACGGCAGCGATGCCGTCCGGCACCGGCCTCGATCTCTTCGCCACGGCCTTTCCCGATCGCTCGTTTGACGTCGGCATCGCCGAGCAACACGCCGTGACCTTCGCAGCGGGCATGGCGACCGAGGGCTTCAAACCGTTCGCGGCGATCTACTCGACGTTTCTGCAGCGCGCCTATGACCAGATCGTTCATGACGTGGCGATCCAGGGCCTCCCGGTCCGCTTTGCCATCGACCGCGCTGGGTTCGTCGGCGCCGACGGGCCGACCCACGCCGGCTCGTTCGATACCACCTTCCTCGCCTGCCTGCCGGGCTTCGTGGTGATGGCGGCGGCGGACGAAGCCGAGCTCGTGCACATGGTGGCGACGGCGGCGGTGATCGATGACCGGCCGTCGTCCTTCCGCTATCCGCGCGGCGAAGTGGTCGGGGTCGACTTGCCGGAACGAGGCGCGCCGCTCGAAATCGGGCGCGGACGGGTGCTGCGCGAGGGCACCAAGATCGCGATCCTGTCGTTCGGGGCGCGGCTCGCCTCGTGCCTGGCGGCCGCCGAAGAGCTTGACACCTACGGGTTGCCGACGACGGTCGCCGATGCACGGTTCGCCAAGCCGCTCGACATCGACCTCATCGACCGCCTGGTCAACGAACACGCGGCCCTGATCACGGTCGAGGAAGGCGCGGTCGGCGGATTCGGCGCTCACGTGCTCGCCCACCTCGCGGGCACTGGCGCACTCGACCGCGGCATCAAGGTACGCACGCTCGCCCTCCCCGACCGGTTCGTCGATCAGGGCAAGCCGGAGGCGATGTACGCCGCGGCGGGCCTCGACGCCGCCGGCATCGTGCGCACTGTGTTCGCCGCCCTCGGCCGCACGGCCGAACCGACGGCCTCCCGTCTCGCCTGAGCCTGCTGCGACATCGGGACGCTTTGCCCGGATTCCCCCGGCCCTGCCTGCTAGAAACAGCCGAGCTGCTCTGCATCCGGGAGAACCGTTGTGTCGCGCCTAACCACCGTTCTCTCAGCTGTCGCGGTGCTGATCGCCGGCGCCATGGGCCCCGCGCTTGCCGACACAATTATAGTTGGGTCGCTCGCGTTGAATGACCTGTGGACGCGGGCGACGCCGCCCGGTGCGCCGACGGCGGCCGGCTATCTCACCATCGCCAACAACGGCGCCGAAGCCGACCGACTGATCGCGGTCGCCTCTCCGTACGCCGAAACCGGCGAAATTCATGTGATGGAGATGAAGGACGGCGTCATGTCGATGCGTGCGGTCGAAGGCGGCATCGAGATACCGGCCGGCGGCAGCGTCACTCTTGCCCCCGGCGGACTGCACCTCATGTTCATCAAGCTGAAGGACGCGCTGCACGAGGGCGACGAATTGCCGGTCAGGCTGACGTTCGAGAAGGCGGGCAGCGTCGAGACGTCGCTTCACGTCATGGCAATCGGCGCCAAGGGACCGTCGGCGGAAACGATGGACGGCATGGATCACGGGGCGGCTGCGAAATGACCGTTGCGAGCTTAAGAGCCGTGAGGCTGGGCGCATGGGGGGCCGCCGCTGTCGCGCTCGCGGGCGTCGTCGCGTGGCTGGTCCTGTCTAACAAGGCCAGCGACGTGACCACCGAAATGGTGGCCGCGAATCTCGGCGGTCCGTTCGAACTCGTCGATCAGAACGGCACGACCGTCACCCAAGCGGCGCTCCAGGGCCATCCCTCGGCGTTGTTCTTCGGCTACACATTTTGCCCAGACGTCTGCCCCACAACCCTCGCAGACATGACGATTTGGCTTCAGGACCTTGGGCCCGACGCCGACAAGCTCAAGGTCTATTTCATTACTGTCGACCCGGAACGCGACACGCGGCAGCAGATGGCGGAATACCTGCGGGCGTTCGACCCGAGAATCATCGGTCTCACGGGTGCGAGGGCTGCGATCGACGATGTGATCAGGGAATACCGGGTGTACGCGCTGAAGGTCGAGGGCGAGGGCGGGGGGTATACGATGGACCACACCGCTTCTGTCTATCTCCTTGATTCGAAAGCGCAATTCGTCGGGACCGTGGACTACCAGGAGGACGAGGAGACCGTGCTCACAAAGTTGCGGCGGCTCATCGGGGCGTCGTGACCGGGCCGCGTTTCGCCCGGTGCGACCCCGATTGCGACGGCTGATAGGGGCGTTGTGAGGCATTGTGCGAGCATGAGAGCAACGCCAGCGACAGACGGGCCCGCCACCAACGTGACACGCCGGCTCGACCAAGCACTGGTGGCGGCGGGCCTGGCGCCGACGCGGGCGCGGGCACGCGACGCGATTCGGCGCGGTAGCGTCACGGTCGACGGCGAGCGGGCGACGAAGCCGTCGCAGACGGTGGCACCGGCGGCGCGGATCGCCATCGACGACCCGGCCCACGGCTACGTGTCGCGCGGGGCGCTGAAGCTCATCGCGGCGCTCGACCATTTCGGGTATTCGCCGGAGGGGGTCACGGTGCTCGACATCGGCGCATCGACCGGCGGGTTCACCCAGGTGTTGCTCGAACGCGGGGCGCGCAGGGTGTTCGCCGTCGACGTCGGACATGGTCAGCTCGCGCCGGAGCTCGCCACCGACGAACGGGTGGTCGTGCGGGAAGGACTGAACGCGCGCGATCTCGCCCGCGACGATATCGACGCGGCGGTCGGCGCGATCGTCGCCGACGTGAGCTTCATCTCGCTGAAGCTGGCGCTGCCGCCGGCGCTCCGGCTTGCGGGAGACCGCGCGTGGGGCGTGTTCCTGGTTAAGCCGCAGTTCGAGGTCGGGCGCGCGGCGATCGGCAAGGGTGGCATCGTCCGCGACCCGGCCGTGGCGCGGCAGGCGGCCGACGACATCGCAGCGTGGCTTGCCGACAGCATGGGGTGGCACGTCGACGGCGTGCTCCCCTCCCCCATCACCGGCGGGGACGGCAACCGCGAGTTCCTGGTCGGCGGTCGGCGGACCTGAGGACCTGACGTCAGCCGGGGCTCAGGTGTCCAGAATCTCGGTCGCGGCGATGGCGATGCCGAAGCCGTCGATGCCGACGTAGCGGCGCTTGCGGCTGGCAATCAGGCGGATCGAGACAACGCCAAGGTCCTTCAGAATCTGCGCGCCGAGGCCGATCTCGCGCCACTCCTCGGTGCGCTGGACGCTGGACGCGGCGCCGGCCCCGTCGTCCGGCATGGCGTCGTCGCGCGCGCGACCTCCCGACGCGGCGACGCCGACGGAGCCCTCGCGCAGGTAGACGATAACGCCGCGGCCGGCGGCGGCCATGCGTTCGATCAGCGACTCGATTTCGCCTTTGGCGCTGAACACGTCCTCGAGCACCGCCTCGCGGTGGAGGCGGACGGGGACGTCGCGGCCGTCACCGATGTCGCCGAACACGACCGCGAGATGCTGGGTCGTGTCGAACGGCGTGCGGTAGGCGAAGGCCCGGGCCGGGCCGGAGCGCGTCGCGACCGCGACCTCGGCGACACGTTCGACCAGGGTCTCGCTCCGCTGGCGGTGGGCGATCAGGTCGGCGACCGAAACGAGGTGCAGCTTGTGTTCGGCGGCGAAACCGGCGACTTCGGCGCCGCGTTTGACGGTGCCGTCGTCGTTGACCAGCTCGGCGAGCACGCCCACCGGCTCCAACCCGGCGAGGCGGCAGAGGTCGACCGCGGCCTCGGTGTGGCCCGAGCGCATGAGGACGCCGCCGTCACGGGCAATCAGCGGGAAGACGTGGCCGGGGCGGACGAATTCGGCGGCGCCGGCGTTGGGATTGGCGAGCCCGCGCACGGTGTTGCAGCGCTCCTCGGCGGAGACGCCCGTGGTGAGCCCGTGGCGGAAATCGACCGAGACGGTGAAGGCGGTGCCGAGAGGTGCGTCGTTGTCGGCGACCATCGGCTGCAACTGCAGACGTCGGGCGTGTTCGCGCGGCAGAGGCGCGCAGACGATGCCGGTGGTGTGGCGGACGATGAAGCCGAGTTTCTCGGGCGTGGCATGGACCGCGGCGAGGATCAGGTCGCCCTCGTTCTCGCGGTCGTCATCGTCGACGACGACCACGATCTCGCCGCGCTTGAAGGCGGCGATGGCTTCGGCGACCCGGTCGGTCTCGGTCATGCAGTTGCGCCTTGAGACGCCCTGGTCAGCCCACCTGGGCGCGGTGCCGGAGGTAGTGGTCGGCGAGTACCAGCGCACGCATGGCCTCACCGATCGGAACGGCGCGGATGCCGACGCAGGGGTCGTGACGGCCTTTGGTCGACACGTCGACATCCTCGCCGGACGTGGTGACGGTGTGGCGAGGATTGAGGATCGACGAGGTCGGCTTGACCGCGAAGCGGGCGACGATTGGCTGGCCGGTGGAAATGCCGCCGAGGATGCCGCCGGCGTTGTTCGACTGGAACGCCGGCTTGCCGTCGGCGTCCATACGCATCTCGTCGGAGTTATCCTCGCCGGAGAGCGCCGCGGCGGCGAAACCGGCGCCGATCTCGACGCCCTTGACGGCGTTGATCGACATCATCGCGGAGGCGATGTCCTGATCGAGCTTGGCGTATACCGGGGCACCGAGGCCGGCGGGGACGCCCTCGGCGACGACCTCGATGACGGCGCCGGTGGAGGAGCCGCGTTTCCTGACGTCATCGAGAAAATCGGCCCAGCGGGCAGCGGCCGCAGCGTCCGGCGAAAAGAACGGGTTGTTGTCGACCTCTTCCCAGTCCCAGTTGCCGCGGTCGACCTTGTGGGGGCCGACCTGGACGAGGGCGCCGCGCACCGTGACGCCGGGCACGACCTTGCGGGCGATGGCGCCGGCGGCTACCCGGGTCGCGGTCTCGCGGGCGGAGGCCCGGCCGGAACCGCGCCAATCGCGGATGCCGTACTTCGCCTGATAGGTGAAGTCGGCGTGGCCGGGACGGTAGCTCTTCCTAATCTCGTCGTAGTCCTTGGAGCGGGCGTCCTCATTGGCGATCATCAGCGAGATCGGCGTCCCGGTGGTGACGAGGGTGCCGCTCGCTTCGTCCTCGAACACGCCGGACAGGATCTTCACCTCGTCGGTCTCGCGGCGCTGGGTGGTGTAGCGCGACTGACCGGGGCGCCGGCGCGCCATCTGGTGCGCGATATCGGCCTCGGACAGGGCGATCCGCGGCGGGCAGCCATCGACGACGCAGCCGATCGCGGTGCCGTGGCTTTCGCCCCAGGTTGTCACGCGAAACAGATGGCCGAAGGTGTTGTGCGACATTCCTTGTCGTCCCCGTCGGGACGCCGGCTGATGGCGCGCCCCTTCTAGGCAAGGCGCGGCAAGGCGTCAAAGCAAAACGGCCGGGCGGGCGCCCGGCCGTTTCGTCATCGTTGGCCCGAGAGTGTCAGCTCAGGTTTTCGCGCAGGAACTCAAGCGTCCGATCCCAGGCGAGGCTGGTGTCCTCGGCGTCGTAGCGGGCGCTGGTGGGGTTGGCGAAGCCGTGGTCGGCCTCGTACCAATGGACGGTGAGCATATCGGCCTTGCCGGCCTCGGCCATCGCCGCCTCGAAGCCAGACACCATCGCCTGGTTGATGTTGCCGTCGAGGGTGCCGAAGTTGCCGAGGACCGGGCCCTGCAACGCCGCAAGCTCCGCGGCCGACTTCTTGACGTTGCCGTAGTAGATGACCGTCGCGTCGACGGGCGCGGCCAACGAGGCGTTAAGCGACCAACCGCCTCCGAAGCACCAACCGATGGTGCCGACCTTGCCGTTGCCCCGCTCGTGATCGCGAAGCCAAGCGACGGCGGCGGCGAGCTTGGCGGTCGCCGCCGACGAATCGAGGCCACGGATCAGGCTCATGGCGCCTTCCGCGGTGGTCGCCGGCTCGGCGTCGAACAGGTCGATGGCGAAGGCGACAAAGCCGAGCCTGGCGTACTCGGCGGCGACAGCCTTGATCTGGTCGTTCAGGCCCCACCACTCATGGACGAGGAGGATGGCGGGGGCATTGTCCGCTTCGGGCAGGGCTAGCGTTCCGTTCGCCGCACCGCCACCGGGCACCGGAATCGAGACCGTCTCCATGCGGCCCGCCTGGGCGCGGGCGAGCAGCGGGTCGAAGAGGACCGCCGCAAGGGGGAGCGCTATCAGGCCTTTCAGGAAAGCGCGCCTTTCCGCATCGGGAACGACGATCGGCGGCATCTTCTTGTGAGCGCCGCAGCCGTCGAGATCACACATCGGTTTCCTCTCCTGTCGGTCTTTGCTCGTCGCCCGGACCTATCGTTGCACAGCCGGGCGACGAGCGAAGATCACGGGTGCGTGAGGTGGCCCGAGCTGGCGTCAGAGGAGCGAGATGGCGCCGTCACGCCATACGAACACCTGGTCGTGCGGCACGTCGCGCGACACCGCCTCGGCCGGATCAATGCCGGCCAGATCGACCCACAGGACGCGGCCGACGCCGCCGTGGGCGACCACCACGGTTGGCTGGCGAAGGTCGGCAAGCCAGGGGCGGATGCGTTCGGCCAGGCGCTCGTAGCTCTCGCCGCCGGGCGGCAGGAAGCGCCACTTGTCGGCTTCACGCGCGGCCACGCCGGCCGGTTCGCGGGCGCGAACCTCTGCGGTGGTGAAGCCCTCCCACTCGCCAAACGTGACCTCGAGCAGGCGATCGTCGACGGCGTAGGCCTTGGGATCGAGGCCCATGGCGGCGCGGGCGATCTCCATGGTCGCGCGGGCGCGACCGAGGGGGCTGGCGACAAAGTCGAAGTCGGCGACGTCGGGAATCGCCGCGACGATCTTCTCGCCGTTGCGGCGGGCCTGACGACGGCCTCTTTCGTTCAGCGGCACATCGCGCTGACCCTGCAATCGCCCCTCGACGTTCCAGTCGGTCTCGCCGTGGCGCACGAAAACGATGATCGGAACGGCAGGCGGCATCTCGGGCGCGGCTCCCGGAGGCGGGTCAGTCCACCTCCTTGGCGATATCCGGCGCGTCGACCGCCTTCATGCCGACGATGTGATAACCGGAATCGACGTGGTGCACCTCGCCGGTGACGGCGCGCGACAGGTCGGACAGGAGATAGAGCGCGGCGTCGCCGACCTCATCGGCGGTAACGGAACGGCGCAGCGGCGCGTTCAGCTCATTCCACTTGAGGATGTAGCGGAAGTCGCCGATGCCGCCGGCGGCGGCGAGAGTCTTGATCGGGCCGGAAGAGATGGCGTTGACCCGGATGCCGTGCTTGCCGAGGTCCTCGGCGAGGTAGCGGACGCTCGCCTCCAGCGCCGCCTTGGCGACGCCCATGACGTTGTAGTGAGGCATGACCTTCTCGGCGCCGTAGTAGGTGAGCGTCAGGATGGAACCGCCGGCACCCATCAGCTTCTCGGCGCGCTGAGCGAGCGCGGTCAGCGAATAGCACGAGATCAGAAGCGTGCTGGCGAAATTGTCGACCGTCGTGTCGATGTAGCGGCCAGTCAGCTGACCGCGGTCGGAAAAGGCAATCGCGTGGACGAGAAAGTCGAGCCCGCCCCACAGGCGGGCGACCTCGGCGAACGCGGCATCGATGCTGGCGGCGTCGGCGACGTCGCAATGGCCGACCATGTGGGCCGAGACCTCGGCGGCGAGCGGCTCGACGCGCTTCCTGAGGGCATCGCCCTGGTGGGTCAGGGCCAGCTCGGCGCCGTGCCGGCGGCAGGCCTTGGCGATGCCCCAGGCGATGGACCGATTGTTGGCGACGCCCATGACAAGACCGCGCTTGCCCGCCAACAATCCGCCCGTCTCCGCCATCGCGCCTATCCATCCCGTGCTCGCGGGCGCCTCCTATGGCACACGCCGGTAACGGCTTCAAGTAACGGGCCAAACGGGCGCGGAACGAATAATTGCGTGGCGCAGGTGTTGTCGACGCAGGTGCGGCGCCGCGGGCGCTCGCACGGGCAAACAGGGAGATCGCTACATGAAACGGATTGTCATCGGCCTTGCGGCCGCACTTGCCATGACCGCCGCGGCCGGCGCCATGGAGCCCGCCAAGACGATGGAGACATCGCTGGGGACCGTCCTCGTCGGCCCCGAGGGGATGACGCTCTACACCTTCGACAAGGACACCCAAGGCGCCGCGATGTCGGCCTGCGTCGACAAGTGCATCGAGAACTGGCCGCCATTCCTCGCCGGCGAGGGCGCGATGGCCGAGGGCGAATGGACCCTGGTCGACGTCAAGGACGCCGACGGCGCAACCAAGAAGATGTGGGCTTACGACGGGTGGCCGCTCTACTACTGGGTCAAGGACTCGGTGCCGGGTGACGTGACCGGCGACGGCGTCGGGGACGTCTGGCACGTGGTCGTTACTGAAGGCTCGATGTAGGCTCCCCCCGAGGCTGGCGGCGCTCACCTCCCGGCGCCCCCCAGGTAGCGCCGCCAGCACCCCCTCCCCGCCTCGACGCCTTAGCCGCCGGTCCGTAGTATCCGGCGGCATGAATGCGCCGGGCTTGCCTCTTCTCGACCGTTTCGCGGACATCGTCGGCGACGCCCACGCGCTCCGCGACCCCGAGGACATCGCGCCCTACCTGATCGAGCCGCGCGAGCGGTTCTTCGGACGCACACCGCTGGTGCTGAGACCGGGGAACGTCACGGAAGTCTCGGCGATCCTCAGGCTCGCCAACGACAGCCGCACGGCGATCGTGCCGCATGGCGGCAACACCGGCGTGGTCGGCGGGCAGATCCCCTCGGAAGCCGGAAACGAGATCGTGGTGTCGCTGGCACGGCTGAACCGGGTGCGGACGGTGGACACGGACAGCGACACCATGATCGCGGAGGCCGGGGTGGTGCTCGCGGACGCGCGCGCAGCCGCAGCCGCCGCCGGGCGCCTGTTGCCGCTGTCGCTCGCCTCGGAGGGCTCCTGCCAGATCGGCGGCAATCTTGCGACGAACGCAGGCGGCACGGCCGTCCTCGCTTACGGCAACGCGCGCGACCTTGCGCTCGGCGTCGAGGTGGTGCTCGCCTCGGGGATGGTGTGGGACGGGCTGAAAACGCTCCGCAAGGACAACACCGGCTACGACCTCAAGGACCTGTTCATCGGCGCGGAGGGGACGCTCGGCATCATCACGGCGGCGGCGCTCAAGCTCTTCCCCAAACCGCGCGGGGTTGCGGTTGCGGTTGTCGGCACGGCAAGCCCCGCCGAGGCGCTCGGCCTCTACCACGTGGCGCGTAGCCATGCCGGGGGCGGGCTCAGCGCCTGCGAGATCATGCCGCGCTTCGCACTGGAGACCGTGCTCGCGCACGTGCCGGGAACCCGAGACCCGCTCGCCGGCCGCCACGCGTGGTACGTGCTGATCGAGGTATCGTCGGACCAATCGCAGGCGAACGCCGAAGCGGCGGTCGAGGCGATCTTCACCGAGGGCGCCGAGAAAGGCGTGGCGGAGGACGGCGTGCTCGCGCGATCGCTCGACCAGGCGGCGGCATTCTGGCGGCTGCGCCACGCGCTGTCGGAGGTGCAGAAGCAGCTCGGCGGATCGATCAAGCACGACATCGCCGTGCCCATCGCCGCGGTGCCCGAGCTTCTGACGCGCGCCAGCGCGGCGGTCACGGAAATCGTGCCGGGGGCGCGGCCCTTCCCGTTCGGCCATCTCGGCGACGGCAACATCCACTTCAACGTCAGCCAGCCGCCGGACATGGACAAGCAGGCATTCCTCGACCGCTGGGACGAGGTCAACGCGGCGGTCCACGCCATCGTCACCGAACTCGGGGGGACGATTTCGGCGGAGCACGGCATCGGCCAGCTGAAGCGCGAGCTCTTGGCCAAGGTCAAGAGCCCGGTGGAGATGGACCTGATGCGCCGGCTCAAGAAAGCGCTCGATCCCAACGGCATTCTCAACCCCGGCAAGGTTTTGTGAACCGCATTCGGTGACCGACTGCTAACCCTCTGGGAAGTCATTCAAATTTAACCGAGACGGTTAAGCCGGCACCAAGCTCGTTGTGTCATGATCCGCCCTGACAAACGAGGTCTGGACAACAACGGACCCGTGGGGATGCGGTTAGAGGCGTCAAACAGTGACCGGCGGAGCAACCGCCGCCGGGTCGAGCCGGCCCCGCCGGCTCGACCCGCACGCCCTGCCGGCCAGCGCGTCGATGGCGACGCGTGGGGCGGCGGGGGCGGCGTTCATCATCGACACTGAGCGGGCGATCGTCTCTTGGCCGGTCGCGGGCGGCTTGGCACGGACGCTATCGGTGCCGCTCAGCGCCTATCGCGGCGTGGCGGTCCGCGTGGAAGCGGGCAATGTGGCCGGGCGCGTGCGGGCGTTCGTCGAACTTCTCCACGACGACCCGTCGCTGACGTTGCCGCTGGTCACGGCCGACGAACCCGAAGACGTCGCCGCCGATTGGCAGGAATGGGGCCGGGCGCTCAACCTGCCGCTGTTGGTGATCGCCGCCGACGGGACGATCAGCGCGCCGCTCACGAACCTCGGCGCAATTACCGTGGCGCCGGCGAAGCCGCGGCGGCGGCATTCATACTTCGCAGCGCGGCGGCCGCGTTTCCTGACGCGACGCAAGCCCGGCCGACCCGAGCTCATGGGGCGGATCAGCGGTGACGAGATCATCGCGCGCAACTGACAGCGTCCTACGCCAGCCAAGCGGTGATGACGCCGTCGGCAACGAGGCCGGCGAAGACGATCCAGCCGTAGTCGCGGTTTGAGCGGAAGAGCATCAGGCAGTTGTCGGGATCGTCGATGTCGACGACGGCGAGCTGCCAGGCAAGGTGGACCGCGCCCACGAGCAATCCGACGTAAGCGATGACACCGAGGCCGGCGGCTACATACGCGGCGGCGAACAGGACCGTCGCACCCGTGTAGAACAACGCGAGCATCGGGCGCGTGCGCGGGCCGAACAGGCGGGCGGTCGAGCGGACGCCGACCAGTGCGTCGTCCTCCTTGTCCTGATGGGCGTAGATGGTGTCGTAGCCGATGGTCCACAGGATGCCGCCGGCGTAGAGCAGCACCGGCGCCCAATCGAGGCGGCCGAAGACCGCCGGCCAACCCATCAGCGCTCCCCATGAAAACGAAATCCCAAGAAAGAGCTGCGGCCAGTCGATGAGCCGCTTCATGAAGGGATAGACGGCGACGGTGGCGAGCGAAGCGAGACCGATGACGACGGTCGCCCGGTTGAACTGAAGGAGCACCGCCAGACCGACCAGCGCCTGCGCCACCAGGAACACGCGGGCCTGCGTCACCGTGACCTGCCCGCTCGGGATGGGGCGCGAGCGCGTGCGGGCGACCTTGGCATCGAGGTCGCGGTCGACGATGTCGTTGTAGGTGCACCCAGCCCCGCGCATTGCCACGGCGCCGACTAGGAAGAGCGCCAAGTGCCAAGGGTTCGGCCAGGCGCTCCCAGCGGCGTCGGTCGCCATCGCCGAGGACCACCAGCACGGCCACAAGAGCAGCCACCAGCCGATCGGCCGCTCCAAACGCGCCATGCGCGCGTAGGGCCGCCACGCCGGCGGCAGAACGCGATCGGCCCAGTGGCCGCGGACGCGATCGGCAACGGGAATGTCCTTACGGGTCGACATTAAGCACCAGTCTTAGGCGGTTTGGCGAGCAGCGAAAAGCATACCCGCCGCGTGCCCCAACAACGCTTCCTCGCGCTCTTTCTGGACTCGTCTCGGAGGGCTTGCTACGTGCGCCACAACGTCGGGGGCCCTTACTGGGATACGCATGAACATCTTCCTCATCGGTTCTGGCGGACGCGAGCATGCGCTCGCCTGGAAGATGGTGCAGTCGCCCCGGCTCGCGCAGCTCTACGCGACGCCGGGCAATCCGGGAATCGCCAAACACGCGGAGATCGTCGCCGTCGACGTCGCCGATCACGACGCGGTGGTCGCGTTCTGCCACCGGCATGCGATCGACCTGGTGGCGGTCGGGCCGGAGGCGCCGCTGGTCGCCGGGCTCGCCGACGACCTCGCCGCAGCCGGCATCGCCGCATTCGGGCCGGGACGCGAGGCGGCGAAGCTCGAAGGCTCCAAGGGCTACGCCAAAGACCTCTGCACGGAGGCCGGGATACCGACGGCTCGCTACCGCCGCTTCACCGACGCCGCAGCCGCCGTCGCACATGTCCGAGCCGAAGGCGCGCCGATCGTGGTCAAGGCGGACGGGCTCGCCGCCGGCAAGGGCGTCACGGTGGCGGCGAGCGTGGACGAGGCGGCTGCGGCGGTCGAGGCGTGCTTCGCGGGCGCGCATGGCGCCGCCGGCGCGGCGGTGGTGATCGAAGAATGCCTCACCGGCGAGGAAGCGAGCTTCTTCGCGCTCGCCGACGGGACGCATGTCGTGCCGCTCGCGACCGCCCAGGACCACAAGCGCGTGGGCGACGGCGACACCGGTCCCAACACCGGCGGGATGGGCGCCTACTCGCCGGCACCGGCGATGACCGACGCGTTGATCGAGCGGACCATGGCCGAGATCATCCGGCCGACGGTCGAGACGATGGCGAAGCGCGGGGCGCCGTACCGCGGCGTGCTCTACGCCGGGTTGATGATCACGGCGGAGGGACCGAAGCTCATCGAATACAACGTTCGCTTCGGCGACCCGGAGGCGCAGGTGCTGATGATGCGCCTCGACAGCGATATCATCGACCTGATGACAGCGACATTGGGGGAACGCCTCGATGCCGTGACGCCGATGTGGAGCGCGGACGCGGCGCTGACGGTGGTGATGGCGGCGAAAGGCTATCCGGGCGCCTACGCCAAGGGCGCGCCGATCGGTGGCATCGACAAGGCGGAGGCACTGCCCGGAGTCGTCGTGTTCCAGGCGGGAACCGCGGTCAAGGACGGCGTTCTCGTCTCGGCCGGCGGACGCGTTCTCAACGTGACGGCGCGC
Source organism: uncultured Bauldia sp. (assembly GCA_964441935.1). Lineage (GTDB taxonomy): Bacteria > Pseudomonadota > Alphaproteobacteria > Rhizobiales > Kaistiaceae > JBBDMC01. The sequence continues at coordinate 21,637 of CAYTXI010000008.1, read as the reverse complement.
GCGCCGACGATCGGCGAAGCGCAGGCGCGGGCCTACGCTGCGGTCGGCCTGATCGACTGGCCGGACGGCTTCTGCCGGCGCGACATCGGGGCTCGGGCGGCGGGGCGGTAGTCGGCGGGGAACGATCCTGGCCGGGCCAAGCCGTCGAACCGGACGGATTTGAACGATCTACTCAGCCTGTTGTTAAAGCCCGACCCGGTACGGTTTGGTCTCCGATGTCGAGAGGTGTGTCTGTCATGTCCGCAGCATTCTTGCAGGCCTTGAAGGCCGAGATTGGTGACACCGAGAGAACGCTCCGGCAGCTGAACGAGCTGCAACGCGTCTACCAGCAAAAACAGGGGGCCGGCATGGCTGCCCCGCCGCCGGCGATGCTCCGCCCCAACGGGGCGCGCGCCCCGGACGGCGAGGAGGCGAAACGCCTGTCGGCGCCCGTGAACGCGATGCCGGTTCGGCCCCCCGCCCAACAGCCGGCACCAGCCAAGCCGGCCGAAACGGCCGCCGGCGGCTCAGCCTGATCCCCGCCTCCCCGCGCCTCCGATCGGGAGCGCTCAGGGGCGCGGAGGCGCGGTGACGGTGAGCGAACGGTAGACCCGGGATCTTCGGTGATCCCGCGTCGCCGGTGATTTCAGGCTGCGACCGGCGTCTGTTGCGGGGCCGTCCGCAGGTGGGCGTCCATCCCCCTAGCCGCCAAATAACTGCTGCGCTGCGGTGTATTTCTCAGGCAAATATTCTGAGCATTGAAAGTTGTTCTGATTTAGAAACCGACGCATCTCCCCCAATCCAATGAATATCTGAATCCCGTCGGTAAATATGTTATCCTGAATGACGTTGAGATTTCCTCATCGTCATCAAGGGGACATTCCTGTCATGCAAACTCCAAAAGAATTAAAGCCCGCATTGTGGGGCGCCGCGGGCGGCGCAGTTGTTCTCGCCTTTCTCGGCTTTACTTGGGGCGGATGGGTCACTGCCGGCAGCGCCAACGCGGCCGCCGAGAAGGACGCCAACCAGGCCGTCGTCGAGGCGCTCGGCGCCATCTGCGTCCATCAGTTCAACAACCAGGCCGGCGTTTCATCGAGTCTTGCCGCGCTCAAGGACCTGGCATCGTACAAGCAGGCCACGTTCATCGAAGAGGGCGGCTGGGCGACGATGCCGGGCAGCGACGAGCCGGTCAACGGCGTGGCGCGGAATTGCGCCGGCAAGCTCGCTGCCGCCAGCTAACGAGTTCTCCCGGCCGGCAGCCTGGAGGGGAAGCGCCCTTCCCTCGCCTTACCGAATCCGACAGAGTCGGCGGCCATGCCGATCCGCCGCCTCAGCGAAGACATCGTCAACCGCATCGCCGCCGGCGAGGTGGTCGAACGGCCGGCGAGTGTGGTCAAGGAGCTCGTCGAGAACGCGATCGACGCCGGCGCCAACCGCATCGAGATCGTGACGTCGGGCGGCGGGGCGGCGCTCGTGCGGGTCAGCGACGACGGGTCGGGGATCGCCCGCGACGACCTCGCGCTCGCGATCGAGCGACATGCGACCTCGAAGCTGGAGGGCGGGCTCAACGACATCAACACGCTTGGGTTTCGCGGCGAGGCGCTGGCCGCGATCGGCGCGGCAGCCCGGCTCACGGTCGCTTCGCGGGCGGCCGGCAGCGATCAGGCATGGGAGATTTCGGTCGAGGGCGCCGCGACGCGGCCGATCAGGCCGGCGGCGCTCGGGATTGGGACGCGGGTCGAGGTCCGCGACCTCTTCTTCGCGACCCCGGCGCGGCTCAAGTTCCTGAAGTCGGAGCGGGCAGAGGCCGCCGCGATCACCGACGTCGTCAAGCGCCTGGCGATGGCGCACCCGGAAATCCGCTTCACGCTCGCCGGCAGCGACCGGAGCGAGACGGACTACCCGGCGGTCACGGGCGACGACGCGCGGATGGCCCGCGTCGCGCACGTGCTCGGCGCGGAATTCCGTTCGGACAGCATCGCGATCGAGGCCGCCCGCGAGGGCGTCCAGCTCTCCGGTCACGCCGGGCTGCCGACGGTCAGCCGGGCGAACGGCCTCCAGCAGTACTTCTTCGTCAACGGGCGGCCGGTCAGGGACAGGCAGCTCGTCGGGGCGCTCCGCGCCGCCTACGCCGACGTCATGAAACGCGGCCGCCATCCGGTGGCGGCACTCTATCTGTCGCTCGACCCGGCCCAGGTCGACGTCAACGTCCACCCGGCCAAGGCCGAGGTGCGGTTCCGCGATCCGGGGCTCGTGCGCGGGCTGATCGTCGGGGCGACCCGGCAGGCGCTCGCGGGAGCCGGCCCGCGCGCCGCGCGGGAGGCCGCGGGAGCGGCCGTCGCCGCCTTCCGTCCGGGGGGCGCGGGGCGGGCGCGGGAGTCCGCGGTACCGGTGCCGGCGCGAGCGCGGGGGAACGCGGCCCTCGCGGGTTTCGCGGAGCCGGCGCAGGCGGCCTTCGACGCCTTCCCGCAACAGGCGGAAGTCAGCAAAGCCGAGCTCGATCCGGAGGTGATCGCGTGGCCGCTTGGCGCAGCGCGGGCACAGATCCACGACACCTACATCGTCGCCGAAACCGCGGACGGGCTGGTGATCGTCGACCAGCATGCCGCCCACGAGCGGCTGGTCTACGAGCGACTCAAACAAGGGATCGCGGCGGGCAGCGCTGCCCGGCAGATACTTCTGATCCCGGATGTGGTCGAACTGCCCAACGACGACGTCGAGCGGCTCGTCGAGCGGCGGGAGGAGCTCGCCGAGCTCGGCCTGACGATCGATCGGTTCGGGCCGGGGGCGATCGCGGTGAGCGAGACGCCGTCGATGCTCGGGGCCATCGACGCAGGCGCTCTTGTGCGAGACATCGCCGACGAAATCGCGGCGTGGGAGCGCACTGCCCATCTCCGGGAGCGACTCGACCGGGTGGCATCGACCATGGCGTGCCACGGCTCGGTACGCGCCGGCCGCCGGCTGAAGCCGGCGGAAATGGACGCCCTCCTCCGCGAAATGGAAGCGACGCCCAATTCCGCGACGTGCAATCATGGGCGCCCGACCTACGTCGAACTGAAGCGCGATGACATCGAACGGCTGTTCGGACGGCGGTGAGGACGGGCGCGCGGGAGGCGAGCGATGAACCGGATGGACAGGCACGGCCGCGGAGGCGAGGCACGACTGCGCTACCTCGACGGCGATTTCCAGGTGTTGACCCCCGGGGGCTTCGTGCGCTGCGCGGTGACAGGCGTCGCCATCCCACTCGACGAGGTTAAGTACTGGAGCGTCAAGCACCAGGAAGCCTATGCCGACGCCGCCGCAGCGTTGAAGCGCTACCAGGAGGCGGGCCGCCTGTAGACGTCAGGCGAGCGCCGCCTTGACAACGACGGCGTCGATCATCTCGCCGATGGCAACCGGATTGTCGAATTCCAAGGTCACGCGAAAGGCGTCGGCCCGGCGCGCGAGGTCCGCCAGGCGGCCGGTCTTGCCGGCCAGGCGGACCATGTCCTTCTCCGTCGTCACCAGGCGCAGGCCGTCCCGGTCGGCGGAGGCGATGAGGTGGGCGGCATCGGCGACGCCGTAGCGGTAGTGATCGGGGTAGCTCACGGTGCGGGCGACGGGCGCGCCGACCTCGTTCAGCGAGGCGAAGAACTTCGCGGGGCTGCCGATGCCGGCGAACGCGAGGACTGGTTGCTTGCGCCACTCGCGCACCCGAACCGGCTTGATGCGGGCTTTGACGATCGGGCGGCCGGCGCGGGCGGCGGCGCGGATAACCGGTTCAGAAGCGTCGCCATCGCCGACCACGAGCAACGCATCGACGCGTTGAAGCTGAGATTGCAGCGGTGCGCGCAACGGCCCAGAGGGGATCGTGAGGCCGTTGCCGATGCCGACGCCGGCGTCAAGGGCGACCAGCGAAAGGTCCTTGGCAAGCGCGGGATCCTGGAAGCCATCATCCATGACGATGGCGTCGACGCCCTCGTCGATCAGCTTCCTGGCGCCGGCGACACGGTCGCGAGCGACTACCGTCGGGGCCGCGGCAGCGAGCAGCAATGCCTCGTCGCCGACGTGATCGGCATTGTAGATCGCCGGATCGACCACAATCGGGCCCTTGACGCGGCCGCCGTAGCCGCGGGCGAGAATCCCCGGCTTCAGCCCGCGACCGCGGGCGATGCGCACCAGGGCGATCACTGCCGGCGTCTTGCCAGCACCGCCGACGACGAAATTGCCGACGCAAATCACCGGCACCGGCGGGCGGAAACGCGGCGGCCGCATCAGGCGTCGGGTGGCCGCGGCGCCCCACAGTCGCGCCACCGGCCATAACGCCACGGCGGCGCCGGCGGTATCGGAGCGCCACCAGAAGTCCGGTGCGGTGCGGTTCACGCGCGCCCTCCCGGATCGGCGAGCCACGGGCGGAGCGCGTCCATGGTCCTGTCGACCGCGCCCGCCAGCGGCTCCAGCGCCGCGGTAGCTCTGACGGCACTGTCGGCAGCGGCGGCTGGATCATCGAGCAGCACGGCGACGGCTTCGGCGAGCGTTCGCGCATCGGTGACCGGCGGGCGCCGCGTCGCGCGGTCGAGGCGCTCATAGACCTCGGCGAAATTGTCGACGTTGGGGCCGTGCAGTACGGCAGCGTCGAGCCGAACCGGCTCGATCGGGTTGTGGCCGCCGCCGGCCACCAGTGAGTTGCCGATGAAAGCGATCGGAGCAACCCGGTAGAACAGGCCGAGTTCGCCCAGCGTATCGGCAACATAGACGTCGACGGCGTCGTCGGGCGGCGCGCCCGTGCTCCGCCTGACCGCGGAGAGGCCGGCGTCGGCGAGCAGCGCAGCGACGGCTTCGCCGCGGGCCGGGTGGCGCGGAACGATGATGGTGAGGAGGCCGCGGCGGGTGCGGGCGAGACGCCGGTGCGCGTCGGCGACGACGGCTTCCTCGCCGTCGTGGGTGCTGGCGGCCAACCACACCGGCCGACCGGCGATCGCAGAGCGCAAGCTTTCGGTCTCCCGCGGGTCGGCGGCAAGGGGCGAAGCATCGAACTTGAGGTTGCCGGCAACGACGACGCTGGGCGCACCGAGCGCGCTGAACATCCGACCGGAGGTCTCGGATTGCGCCAGGCACAAGTCGATTTCACCAAACACACGGGCGGCGACCGGGCCGACGCGTCGCCAGCCGCGGAACGAGCGCTCGGACAGCCGTGCGTTGACGACGACGAGCGGGATTGCCGCGCGGGAAAGCTCGGCGATGATCGTCGGCCATATCTCCGACTCGACGACGATCGCCAAGCGGGGCCTCCAGTGGCAGAGGAAACGCGCGACGCAGCCGACAACGTCGTATGGCGCGTATTGGTGGACGGCGCCCGCCGGCAGACGCGCGGCAGCGACTTCCGCCGAGGTCGCGGTGGTAGACGTGAACACGACCGCATGTCCGGCCGCGGTCAAACGCTCAATCACCGGCATGACGGCGTTGGTTTCACCGACGCTGACGGCGTGGACCCAGACGAGCGATCCGGGTGGCCGGGCCAATGATGGGTAGCCGCGCCGCTCGGCGGTCCGGCTCGTGTCGCGCCGGCCGCGGCGCGTGCGCGACGGCAACAGACGGGGCAAGAACGGCGCGACGATGCCGCCGGCGAGTCGGTAGGCCGACAGAGCAACGCCAGCGGCTACGTCAGGCAGAGCGCCCGCCGACGATTTCATAGGCCCTGTCTGTCGCCGCATTCAGCGCATCCTCGAGTTCGCGGCGCTTCTCCTCAAGGACAGAATCACTGGCATCGCGCGGCACTCTCACCAAGGGCGTGCTGACGGCAGCCATGGTACTGAACGGCAGAGCGATCACCGAGCGGTCCCAGCTGTCCGCGACGATCCGCCGGCTGGCGGCAAGGCCGACGCCGACGATCGGACGTCCGGACATCCGTGCCAAAGTTACCACGCCCAAACCGGCGCGGCGGGCTTGACCCTTGGAAATATCCGCCGTCAGGACCACCGTGTACCCCTCCTGAAGGCTTGCCTTCAACCGAAGCAGACCGCGCACGGCGCCCTTTCGGACCGCCTTCCTCGGATTGCGGCCACCCGAACCGCGAACCGCCTCAAGACCGAACCGCTCGCTCATGACCGCGTTCACGGTGCCGTCGCGGTGATTGGAAATGAGCACACGAACCGGCGCATCATCCGGCCGCACGAACGGCAGGATGAAATGATGCCCGTGCCACATGGTGCCGATGACGGGAAATTCGTCGCGGTAATGCTCGAACGGATTGGCGGGTTCGTAGACCATCGAGCTGGTCATGCGAACGAAGCGGAAATATCCGTAGGCGCAGTTTCCGAGCATGCGGGCAACGCTCTCGGAATCGGCGAACCGGCCAAGGCGACGGGACAAGCGGGCGCCGAACGATCGGCGCCGCCCCCTGGTCGGCTGCGAAGTGCTGGTCATCGGCGGCCCTCAGCCGCACCGGCGGCAACCGACCGGCGCTCGGAGGTAGCGTCGGGATCGAGCAGACGGTGCAGATGAACGATGAAATAACGCATGCGTGCGTTGTCGACGCTGGTCTGGGCCTTCGCTTTCCAGGCGTCGTAGGCGGACCGATAGTCCGGATAGATGCCGACGATGTCGAGTCTAGACAGATCGGCGAAGCGAATCCGATCGACGCGCTCGAGCTCGCCACCGAAGACGAGATGCAACAACTGGTTGCCGGCGCCGGCTGCCCGGGAGGGGGCCTTGCTCATGTCTCATCCTCAGCCGGTCCCGCCGCCTCGGGATTCATCATTGGTTGCGTCGACTTCCGTACGGTTCAGGTTCTAGCGCAGAGGCACGCTGAGGTCATGCGATCATCGACCGGCGACGGTCATACCCTCGACGGCGACGGTAGGGGCGTTGTTGGCGAAACGGTAGACGAGGTCGTTCGCGGGCACCATCGCACGGAACATCTCGTTGAGGTTGTGGGCGATGGTGATCTCGCCTACCGCATGGCCTAGTTCACCTTTTTCGATGACGAAACCGGCGGCGCCGCGGCTGTAGTCGCCGGTCACTAGGTTGACGCCGTGGCCGATCAACTCGGTGACGTAAAGGCCGCGGTCAATAGCGGCGATCATCTCGTCGGGAGACTGCTCGCCCGGCATGAGCGTCAGGTTGGTCGATCCGGGCGAGGGATTGCCACCACGGCGCGAGGCGCGGCCGTTGGTCGACAGACCGAGCTCGCGGCCGGTCGCCGAATCGAGGAGCCAAGTCCGCAGGACGCCATCGGCGACGAGATCGAGCGATCCGCCGGCAACGCCCTCCCCATCGAAGGGGCGCGAGCCGAGGCCGCGGGGGCGCAAGGGATCATCGGTGACGCGGATCGATGGGGCGAAGATCTGGCGCTCCAGTTTGCCACGCAGGAAGCTGGTCTTGCGGGCAATCGCGGCGCCATTGATCGCAGCGGCCAAATGGCCGACGAGGCCGCGCGAAATGCGCGGATCAAACACGACGACGGTGCGCCCGGTGGCGATCCGCCGCGGGCTGAGCCGGCGAACCGCCCGTTCGCCGGCTTTGCGACCGATCTCGGCGGGATTGGGGAGATCGGCACGGAATACTTTCGACTCGGCCTCGTAGTCGCGTTCCATGCCGGTGCCCTCGCCGGCGATCGCGGACGCCGACACCGCGAAGTGCGAGCCGAGGTAAGAGCCTGCGAAACCGTGCGAGGTGGCCAGAACCAGGCCGCCGAGGGACCAGCCGGCGCTGGCGCCGCCGGAATTGGTGACGCCAGGCACGGCGCGGGCGGCATCCTCGGCGGCGAGGGCCGCGCTCGTCAGCTCGTCGGCCGAGGGAATGGTGTCATCAAGAAGATCGAGGTCGGGAAATTCGGTCGCCAGGCGGTCCGGGTCGGCCAGTCCGGCGAAGCGATCCTCGGGCGCCGCCTTGGCCATGGCAACGGCGCGCTCCGCCAACTCGTCGGGATCGGCGAAGACATTGGCCGACACCACCGCCGAGCGCTTGCCGACAAAAGCGCGGAGCGTGAAGTCATCACCCTCGGCGCGACGCGTCTCCTCGACCTTGCCAAGGCGAACGTCGACCGACAGGGCGATGCCGCGGACACAGACGACGTCGGCCGAATCGGCGCCAGCGCGCTTGGCCGCGGCTACCAGGCGCTCGGCGCGCCGGGTGAGATCGGTCTGGTCGAGGATTTCGCTCATCAGGCACCTCCAGCGGCTGAGGGTCCGTGATCTATGACCGATGGGTCGGCCAAGCAAGGCGCCATGTCGGCAGTCCGCCGTGTGGGCTCAAGGCGACGACCGACGGAGGACGACGATTTGCGAATCGCCGACCCGGCGTTTGTCGAGCACGTCCAGGCCGGGGACCGGGTCGATCTCGGCAGCGGCGGCCTCTTCCAAAACCGCTAGGGCGTCTGGGGCTAGCCAGCCCCCAGAGGCGGCCGCAGCTAAGGCCGCTTCGCCGAGACCACGGCGATAGGGCGGATCGGCGAACGCCAGCGTAAACGGGGCCAGAGGCCCGATCCGGCCGAGGCGGGTCGCATCACGCCGGTAGATACGAACGCGCCCGACAAGCCCCAGCGATTCAGCATTGCGTCGCACGAGACCGCGAGCGGCAACGTCGTCGTCCACGAACAGACACCAGGCGGCGCCCCGAGACAGGGCCTCGAGGCCAAGCGCGCCGGTGCCGGCGAACAGATCAAGGACACGGGCGTTGGCAACGGGGTCGCCGTGGGCATGGGCGAGGATGTCGAAGATCGTCTGGCGCACGCGATCGGCGGTAGGCCTGACCGCGCGACCGCGCGGCGTGGCCAGCGAGCGGCCGCGGAGCTCACCGCCGACGATCCGCATGACGCTTGGTCGTCCTTCCAGCGGCGGGCGTCGCGGCGGCTGCCGCTTTCGACGGCGTCAGGGAGCGGATCGGAGCGGCAAAGTCGACGCCGGCGGCTGCCATCAGTTTGCGGCCTAGCTGGTCGCGCAACACTTTGCCGCGCACCTCGCGCACCTCACCCGGAGGAAGTTCGCCGAGCTGGAAGGGACCGTAGGAAACGCGAATCAGACGGGTCGTCGACAGGCCGAGGTGTGCGAGCAGACGCTTGACTTCGCGGTTGCGTCCCTCGCGCAGGGCGAGCGTCAGCCACAGGTTCGACCCCTGCACCCGATCGAGGGTCGCTTCGACGGGACCGTAGCGGACCCCGTCGATGACGCTGCCGTGTCGCAGCGCCGCGAGCGCCGCGTCGTCGACCGTACCGTGGGCGCGCACGCGGTAGCGCCGCAACCAGCCGGTGGCGGGAAGCTCGAGCAGGCGGGCCAGTCCGCCGTCGTTGGTCAGCAGCAGCAACCCCTCGGTGTTGATGTCGAGGCGACCAACGGCGACGACGCGCGGCAGATCGGTCGGCAGGACGTCGAAGACGGTGCGCCTGCCCTCAGGATCGCGGGCGGTGGTGACCAGGCCTTTGCGCTTGTGATAGAGCCACAGCCGCGTGCGTTCGCGAGGCGGCAGCGGCTTGCCGTCGACGGTGACGCGGTCGCCAGAGCCGACAACGACGGCGGGGGTCAACAGCACCGTGCCGTTGAGAGCGACGCGGCCGCTGGCGATCCAGCGCTCGGCATCGCGACGCGAGCACAGTCCTGCGCGGGCGAGCACCTTGGCAATGCGCTCGCCGGGTTCCGGCGTGGATGGCGAACGGACGGGTTTCATGGCCAGGCTGATTAGCAGAGCGGCGAGCGACGAGCGAGGGGAACGCGTGACAATGGGCACGACCGCCATCGACCCGATGGGGCTCGCGCTTGCGGAGGCGGAAGCGGCGGGGCTGCGCGGCGAGGTGCCGGTCGGCGCGGTGATCGTGCGCGACGGGACGGTGCTTGCGCGCGCCGGCAATCGGACGATCGCGCTGGACGACCCGACCGCGCACGCGGAGGTGCTTGCAATCCGCGAGGCCGCAGCGGCCGTGGGATCGCAGCGTCTCATGGGCGCCGACCTCTACGTCACGCTTGAGCCGTGCGCGATGTGTGCGGCGGCGATCTCCTTCGCACGCATCCGACGGCTCTACTACGCGGCCGCCGACGAGAAAGGCGGCGGCGTGGAACACGGCGTGCGGTTCTTCGCGCAGGCGACGTGCCACCATGCTCCCGAGGTGTACAGCGGCATCGGCGAGGGCGAGGCCGGCCGCTTGCTCAGGGAATTCTTCGAAGCACGTCGCTGAGGCTATTGGTCGCGCCACCAGCCGAACAGCTGGAACTTCTTTTTCTTCTTCTTCTTTTCGACGATCTCGACGGGGGAACCGGGATCGGGAACGCGATATTCGGTGGGCGGTTCGGACAGGTAGCGGCGGACCGGGTTGCCATTCTCGTCGACGGCGACCGCGCCACGGGCGTCGGCGTAAAGCTTCATGGCGAGCGCCTCACGCTCCTTCTCGGTCATGTCGTCCTTGGCGGAGGTGGCAGGCCAGTCCTTGGGCGTCGACGCCAGACGGAACTTCGGATCCTTGCTGTTGAGCGGCAGGTTCTCGTCAGTATGGACGATCTTCTCGCGGCCGGCGTTCAGCCTCTTGGCCTGCTCGTCGGGATCGTTCGGCCAATCGGATGCCAGCGTCGGATTGTCGGAGCCCGGCGGCGGCAGCCCGGCGGCCTCAGGCGGCGCCACAACCGGCGGACGCGGCGCATATTCGATCGGCTCCTTCTTCTCGCCGGTGAGCGAAGCAATGCCGACCAGGTCGGTCAGGGTCTGGCGGCCCGGCGAGGTGCCGGTGCCGTACGTGGTGCCGCCACAACCCGCCAGGGCGACCGCAGCCACCGCCAGGAAACCGGCGGTAAAACGCCCGCAAGTGCAGCTTGTCATCCGCCGTCCCAGTCCCATGCATCGCCCAGTGCTAGACGTCGTGGGCTGGTCTATGAGCCCCAAACCGGGCGAAAATCCGGCCGATCTTCCGCCCTCTCTAGCCGAATCGACGATTTGCGACAACCCGGGCGGCTTCAGGCCGCGGCGGCCAGGGCGCGATCCAGCGCACTGCCGGGTCCAGCGGCCGCCAGACGCACGCGCGCGACGGCGCAATCCTCATCCATTGCCGCCACCAGCGCCTCTTGAGACGCGAACCTTCGGTCAGGGCGGATCCAGTCGAAAAAGGCCACCGCCACCTCCTCGCCGTAGAGGTCGCCGGAGAAATCGAACAGGTAGACCTCGAGCAGTGGCGCACCGTTGTCGAACGTCGGGCGGCGGCCATAGTTGGCGACGCCGTCGATGATGTCGCCGTCGGGGCGCTGCAGGCGCACGGCGTAGACGCCGTGACGCAGCCGGCAGTCCGGCGCAAGCTGAAGGTTGGCCGTGGGATAGCCGAGAGCGCGTCCGCGCCGCACGCCGGTGATCACCTCGCCCATGACGAACCAGCGGTAGCCGAGCAAGCGATTGGCGTCGACGATATCGCCGGAGGCCAGCGCCTCACGGATCGTGCTGGAGGTCACTGGCGCGCCGACGTCGTCGGCAATTTCCGCAATGACGGTGACGGTGAAGCCGGACTGTTTGCCGAACGCAGCGAGCATCGCAGGCGTGCCGCCCCTGCCCTTGCCGAAATGGAAATTGAAGCCGACGACCGCGGCGGCGAGCTTGAGGCGTCCGACGAGGATGCGATTAACGAACGCCTCCGCGGTGAGCGCCGAAAAGGCGCCGTTGAAGTCGGCGACCACCAGGCCGTCGAGTCCGAGCGTTTTCAACAGCCGGGCCTTGGCGGTGAGTGGCGTCAGGCGGAACACGGGCGCCTGCGGACGGAAAACGGTGCGCGGATGGGGCTCGAAGGTCAGCGCCAACGACGGCACGCCGCGCCGGCGGGCATCGTCGCGAGCGGCCTCCAGCAATTCGATATGGCCGCGGTGCATGCCGTCGAAATTGCCGACGGCAACTACACCGCCGGTGAGCTCGACTGGCACGGAATCGACCGAGTGTGGAGTGAGCGCCTGGAGGCGGGCGCCGGATGGCATGGTGGAGGTCCGTCGGCGATGGGGATGGCGAACCTGCCGCCTGCCCGGTCCACGGTCAAGGCCCGCTCACCAAGTGAGACGCCTCAATAGACCGCAGGCACCAAGTCCCGCGCTCGAAAGGAAGGCATGGACGGCGGCGATATCGGGTGCGTCGCGATCGCCGAAGGCATCGGCGTGTATGCCGCCGGTGACGAAGACAACGTCGATACCCTGGGCGACGGCACCGCGGACGTCGGTTTCGAGGCCGTCGCCGATGGCGAGGACGGACGATGTGGCAACGGAGCCACCAGCAATCGCAGCGATGCGATCGAGGGCAAGACGGTAGATGGGTGCATGCGGCTTGCCGACGACGATGGTCTCGCCGCCGAGCTCGCGATAGCGCTCGGCGAGCGCGCCGGCGCACCAAATCAGCCGATCGCCGCGCTCGACGACGACATCGGGATTGGCACAGAGCAGCGGCAGCCCGCGGGCAAGCCAACGAGCGAAACTCGGCCGATAGTCTTCGGGCGTCTCGGTTTCGTCGTCGAACAGGCCCGTGCACGAGACCAGTTCGCAATCGTCTTCACCCGTGAGGACGAGCGGCAGGTCATCGTAAAGGGGAAGATCGCGTTGAGGCCCGACGTGCAGCACCTTCGATGCGCCGTTGGCGGCAAGAACCTCGCGGGCCGTCTCGCCCGAGGTAACGACAAAGTCGTAGGCCTCGCGGGGAACGCCGAGGCGGTCGAGCTGGGCGACAATCGGCGCTTGCGGACGCGGCGCATTGGTGATGAGGGCAATGATGCCGCCATCGGCATGAAACCGTACCAGCGCAGCGGTCGCGAGGTCATCGGCGCGCACGCCGTTGTGGACAACGCCCCAAACGTCGCAGAGGAGCGCTCGATAAGCGGGCGCAAGCGCGGCCAAGCCGGAAATGAATTGCGGGGTTGCGATGTTGGTCAACACCACCCGCGTATGATCTCGCCGCATCCGGGTCAAGTCAGGATAGACGCGCCAATTCGGGACACATCAGCGCGCGTCGAAACACAGTTTATTTACTGTGATTGGCGATCATTACATCGATGTCCGGAATGGTGAGCCGCAACTCGGGGTCGCGCGGGTCATGACCGATCTACGCCCGGTTCCCGGGCCGACGGAAGTCATTATCGTCGACTCCGATCCCAGCCAACGCAGGATTCTAACTAGCCTGATCGCCGAGCGCGCGGACGGTCGCTTCAACGTGCGCGGATACGCCAGCGCGGCGGAGGCGCTAATCGCCGTCGGCAAGGGATCGGAAGCGATCATGATCGCCGACCTCGAAACGATCGGCGGCGCCGGACGCGTCTCAGACGTGAGCGAAGCGTCGATGCCGTTGATCGCCACCAGCGCGAATGCGTCGCTGGCAAGTGCGATCGCCGCGGTGAAAGGTGGCGCCGTCGACTTCCTGCCGAAGCCGATCGGGGCGAAGGTGCTGATCGAGCGCCTAGAAGCAGTAATCGGCAGCTGGCAGCGCACGCCGGTGGACTCCCTCAAACTGCAACATAGCCACACGGACTTCGCCGGTTTCATCGGCAGGTCGGCGGCGATGCGCACGGTCTATGCCCAGGTGCAGCGCATGGCGCCATCGCGAGCGCCGGTGTTCATCACCGGCGAGAGCGGCACCGGCAAGGAATTGTGCGCGGAAGCAATTCACCAATTCGCCGGCGGCGTGGGCCGGCCGTTCGTGGCGATCAACTGCAGCGCAATTCCAAAAGACCTAATGGAGAGCGAGATCTTCGGCCATGTGCGCGGCGCTTTCACCGGGGCGGCGGACAGCCGCGCCGGCGCGGCGGAACTCGCCGACGGGGGGACCTTGTTCCTCGACGAGGTGGCCGATATGGAGTTCGGGCTGCAGGCGAAGCTTCTGCGGTTCCTGCAGTCAGGTTGCATTCAGAGGGTCGGCGGCAGCGAATTGAAACGGGTCGACGTGCGGATCGTGTGCGCAACCAACCGCGATCCGCTGGCCGAGGTGGAGGGCGGACGGTTCCGCTCGGACCTCTTCTACCGGCTGCACGTCCTGCCGATCCACCTGGCGCCACTGAGGGAACGACGCGACGACATACTGTCGCTGGCGCAAGCGTTTCTGGCGCGGTTCTCGGCAGAGGAAGGGCGCCGGTTCCAAGGCTTCGACGACGAAGCCGCCGAACGACTGGTCACGTTCGACTGGCCGGGCAACGTGCGCCAGCTCGCCAACCTCATTCGGCGCATCGTGGTGCTGCACGACGGCGTGGTGGTCGAGCGCGCGATGCTGCCGACAGCGATGGGCGGAACGGCCAGCGACACCGCCGGCACTGCCGACGCCCGCGCGGAGGCACCGCAGCCAGCGGTCGGTCCGCTATGGCAGCAGGAGCGCCGCGTCATCGAGACCGCACTCGCCATGTTCGGCGGCAATATCGCCCGGGCGGCGGCGGCGCTGGAGATCAGTCCGTCGACGATCTACCGCAAGCGGCGGTCCTGGTCGCACCGGGCCCGGCTCAGCGCATGACGTCGGCAGACTGCCGGCGACTTGCGCCAGGTCCCAAGAGATTCGATCATGGTCGGGCGGCTTGGCTAATAGAGGCCGGGGGACACAAGATGCCGAACCATCGCCGGCGGCGATCGATCGCCGGGGCGGTCGCGGTGGCTGTCAGCCTAGGGGTTGTCGCACCCGCAACCGACGTCTCGGCGGGCGCCCTCGGCGAGCATGCCGCCCGCGCCGATCAGCTGCTAAAGGACGGCAAGGCGCACGCGGCGCTCGAAGCGTTCGATCTAGCGACGGATACATTCTGGCGGACATCACCGCTGCAGTTCCGCACGGTGATCTTCGCCGACGACGTCGCCGGCTTCGGCAAATACACCCCCCGCGCGGACGCCCGGTTCCGAGCCGGCGAAAGCGTGACGGTGTACCTGGAGCCGATCGGCTACGGATACATCGTCGATGCTACGGGCTATCGGGTGGCACTAACGAGCGACCTGGAAATCCGCACGCCGGGCGGACTGATCCTGGCAAAGGCCGACGACTTCGGCGACCTCACGTGGGAGGGGCGGGCAAAAAGCCGTGAGGTCCACACCTCCATCGTGGTCGCCCTGCCCGATCTCAAACCGGGAGACTACCTCATTCGACTGACGCTCGCCGACCGGGCCTCGACCAAGTCGGCGAGCGTGACGATGCCATTCGCAATCGTCGAATAGGAGCGCGCGGCGCCTATTGATCGAGCCGCAGAAGCGAGATCTCCTGGGCGATCTGCTGGAACACCGCGATCAACTCGGAATTGCTCTCCGAGCGGAACGCCATCTCCGGCTTGGTGGCGCAATCGCGCAGCAAGTCGCGGGTCTCGCCGTCGTCGACCTGGAAGGCGACGGTATAGACGAAGACGGAGCCGGTCGCCTTGACGTTGGAGCACGCCTCAAGGGTGCGCTCGTTCATCTTCTGGTGGACGAGGCTATTGCTCGACGACGTGGTGTCGAGATGGCCCTCGGAGACGTAGCCGTACGACCCGTACATGGACTTGTTGAAATTGTTGTAGGTCGTGTACGTATTTTCGCCGTCGGTCATGACAATCAGCACCTTGCGATTGTCGTCGGTGAGATAGGGGCGACCTTCGGTGAACGGACTGCCAGGCGACAACAGGCGCCAACCCCACATGATGCCGTCGTGGATGTTGGTCATGCCGCTGGCCTGCATCCGGTTGATCTGGGTGTCGATCGTGGAACGGTTGGTGGTCAAAGGCTGCAACGGCCGGGCCGTGCAATTGTAGTTCGGTCCCCGGCTGACGCCGTTGTCATATCCGCTGACCGACTCACTATCGTACTTGCAAAGGCGAGCCTGCAGCTCCTCGTCGCTGAGGGTGTTGCCACCGCCTCCGCCACCCCAGCCGCCCCAGCCGCCCCAGCCGCCCCAACGGCCGCCGCCGCTCTGCGGAGGGCAGCTGCCGCCGTAGTCGTCAAGGTAGTCGTTGGCGAAGCCACCGGAGTCGGGCTCGTCGACGGCGAACATCGGAACGAACATCGTTGCCGGCACGGCCGGCGAGGCCGCGTCGTCGGTGACGTCGTAGGGATGGGGCCGCGGTTCAACGCAGCCTTCCCAGTTTACCCTGTCGAGCTCGTCGAAGAGGTCAAAACGGTTGGCTGCCGTCTCGAAGTTCTCGCTGTGATAGGGGGCGACGGCGGTGCCATCCATCCAAGTCGCGTTGGCGTAGCCGGACCCCACGTTCACCGCTGCGGCGAACGGCACCAGACCGATCTTGACCGGGTCCGGCTTGGGGTTCGACTCGTTCACCTCGTACAGGACCCTGGTCAAATCAGTCGCAGCGGTCCGCAGAGACGAGATCTTCGAGCCGTACATCGAACCGGAATTGTCGAGCACCATCACGACCTCGTAGGTCGCGGCGCCGGCGACGGTGCGCGACTTGAGCTTGAAGACGTGCTTCTTGATGCCGGCCATACCCAGGAAATAGGTGGGGACGGTCAGCGTGGTGGTCGCCTCGACCGTGCCACGGCCAACGGCAACATCGATGGGGAGATTCTCGACGATGCTGTCCTGGGTGTTGGCGCGAAAGATGGCCACGGCCTCCGCCTTAACATCCGCCTCGGGGACGAGGCCGATGAGCCGGTTGGCGGCCAGGGCCGACGCGTCGAGAGCGTCTTGAACCATCGCCTGCTGTCGATAGGCGTTGGTGTAGTCGACGACGGAGCCGGTCGCGAGAATGATCGGCAAGCAGGCGATGGCGAAGATCGGGGCGACGTTGCCAGCGCTATCGCGGAGCATACTCTTGAACATCGGACGCACTCGCTTTCGAGAATTAAAGTGAACCTCTTCGCATATTTGCCGTTAGGACTTGAGATAACGTTAAGTAGAACAAAGAACGAAAGGTAAAATTGATTGAAGAAAATCAAGACCGCCTGACCAGCGCGCGCGTCATCCCGCGCGGAATACTGGCGCGCAAAAGGGCGTGGATCCTTTGTGGTATCGATGCGGTGGCCCGCGTCGCGCGCGGGCCGTCAGTGCTTACTGCGAGATGCGCAGGAGCGTGATTTCGTCGCCGATTGCGGAGAACGCTGAGAGCAGCGCCTCCTGGCTGGTCGACACGTAGGCCATCGACGGGTCGGTGGCACAGGCCTGCATCATCGCCAGCGTATCTTCATCGTCCACCTGGAAGGAGACCGTGTAGACGGTGACGCGGGCTGCCTTGACGTTCTGGCAGGCGAGCGCGGTGCGCTCGTTCATCTGGTCGATGAGGTAGCTCTGGTTGGTCGAAGTGGTGCCGAGGTGGCCTTCGGAAACATAGCCCCAAGCGCCGTACCAGGACCTCAACATCCGGCTGTTGGGGTAGTAGGTGTTGAAGCCGTCGGTCATCAGGATGAGGATCTTCTGGTTGTCATTGAACGTGATGTCGCGACCCTCGGTGAACGGTGCCGACGAGGACAGCACGCGCCAGCCCCACATCAGACCGGCCTGAAGATTGGTGGCCCCCTGGGCGATCATGGCGGAGATTGAATTGAGGACGCCGTCCTGGTCGGTGGTCAAGGGCGTCAGCGCCGTGGTGGTGCACATGAAGTTGGGGCCGCCGGGAATGCCGCCGACCGTGACATTGCGGGGTGTCTCGTCGTCGTACTTGCAGGTGCGCTCGTAGGCGACGTCCTCATTAGCGCCTTGCGAACACGACCCATTGGCGCACGTCCAGTTGTTATCGGTGCCGCTGCACGATCCATCAAAGTCCGGCAGGTAGTTGTTGTAACTCTGACCGCCGGTCGGAGCACCGTTGTATCGCCGGTTCGAAAACGATCCGGCGTAGTTGCAGCTGGAGGTCGAACAGGTCCAGTTGTCCGGCGCATCGGGGGAGAACATGGGGACGAACATGGTGTCGGGCGTTGCCGGCGAAGCGGCGGCGTCGGACACGTCATACGGCATCGGCCGCATTTCGACGCAGCCGCCCCACGACGCACCGTCCATGGAATCGATCAGATCGAACGCGTTGACGTCGTTGGTGTTGTCGTCCATCGAATCGGCGTGGTAGGTGCCGATGCCGGTCTTATCGAGCCAAGTCGCACCGGGGTCATCCTTGAACTGGGGCCCGAGGTTGACGGCGGCAGCGAACGGCACCAGCCCGACCTTGACCGGATCAGGTTTGGTCGCCGTCGCGCCGAGACCGTAGAGGGTGTTCGTCAGGTCGGTGGCGGCCTCGCGCAGCGTGGCGATGTTGTTGTCGGTGTTCATCGAGCCGGAGTTGTCGAGCACCATCACGACCTCGAGCGTGCCGAGCGCGAGGGTTGCCTGCGACTTGAGGGGGAAAATGATCTCGTTAATGCCGATCATGCCGAGGAAGTAGGTCGGCACGTGCAGCTCGGTGGTGAGCGTGATGGTCGAGAGATTCACTGAGGTGGCGAGCTGCGGCGGATCGGCGATCTTGTCGATGACGTTGGCGGTGTAGTAGGCGTCGACGTCAGCCTGCAATTCCTGCATGGTGAGCAGACCGATTTTCTTGCCGGCGGCGAGCGCGGCGGAGTCCATCGCGTCCTGAACGATGGTCTGCTTGTCGTAAGCGTTGGTGTAGTCGACGACGCCGCCCATGGCGACGATCAGCGGGATGGCGGCGATGGCGAACGTCGGCAGGACGCTGGCATGGCGGTCGCGGCCGAACCGCGTGAGCACAAGCGGCATGTCTTTGGCGCCCTCTTCGACAAAATGGGGCGCAATGACAGCACGCAACCTGCTGCTTAAGCCTTAAACCGCCCTGTGCGGATTGCGTTAATTTCTAATAACCATGTACGTCCGTGCCCGGCTGCGTCGCCGCACCATCGGCGGACCGCAGCGCCCCACGCTCGTGCAAAAACCTGCCGCCGGCCGCCGCTACTGCGAGATACGTAGGAGCGTGATCTCGTCGCCAATCGCCGAGAACGCCGAAAGCAGCGCCCCCTGACTGGTGGAGACGTAGGCCATCGACGGTTCGGTCGCGCAGGCGCGCATCATCCCTAGGGTGTCGGCGTCTTCAACCTGGAACGAGACGGTATAGACGATGATGCCCGCGGCCTTGACATTCTGGCAGGCGAGCGCGGTGCGCTCGTTCATCTTGTCGATGAGGGTGTTTTGGTTGGTCGAGGTGGAACCGAGGTGGCTCCTGGCGACGTAACCCCAAGCACCGTACCATGACTTCAGCAGGTTGCTGTTGGTCTTCGGGTAGTAGGTGTTGAAGCCGTCCGTCATCAAGATCAGGATCTTCTGGTTGTCGTTAACGGAATACGCACGGCCCTCGACAAACGGAGCACCCGGCGACAACAAGCGCCAGCCCCACATCAGGCCTTCCTGGATGTTGGTTGCGCCAAGGGCGATCATGCCCGCAATGGAGTTGGTGATGGTCGGCTTGTCGGTGGTCATCGGCGTGACAGCCGTAGTCGTGCACATGAAGTTCGGACCACCGGGAATGCCGCCGACCGTGATCGGCTGCGCGGCCGCCTTGTTGGCCGCGGTCCCGTACTTGCACGTGCGACCGAAGGCGGTGCCCTCGCTGACGCCATCGTTGGCGCCGCCACAGTTGGCATCGCCGTCCGCACAGGTCCAGCTGCGCGAGGTCATGAGATAGTGCACGCCCGATTGACTGCCCGAGGTAGCAACGGCGCTGCCGCCGCTGGACGTTGAGACGCGGAAGGTGTTCGAGGTCAGCCCAGTCGAAAGGACGTAGTACTGGGTTCCGGCGGTGAGGCCCGAATACAGCGATCCGGTCGTGTCCGGGACCACCTTGTCACCGGCCGAAAGGCCGTGATTGTTCAATGTGAAAACGGCCGGATTCGCCCTGGTCACGGTGAAGATGTTGCCGCATGTCTTCGGGTCGCCGGAGTCCGGCAGATAGTTGTTGTAGTTCTGAGCGCCGGTTGGCGCGCCGCTGTACCGGCGGTTCGAGTATGTCGAGCCGACGTTGCTGCAGGTGCCGGTCGAGCAGTTCCAGTTGTCGGGGTCGTCGGCGGCAAACATCGGCACGTACATCGTCGAGGGTACGCCGGCGGAGGCGCCGTCGTCAGTGGCATCGTAAGGCATCGGACGGGCTTCCATGCATCCGCCCCACGTTACCGGGTTACCCGCAGAATCCTTGAGACCCGCAAACAGCGTGAGCGGATTTGTGCCCGACGAGGCACCATGTGCCTCCATGGCGTCCATGTTGTAGGTACCGATTCCCGTCTTATCGAGCCACGTGGCGGTGACGTCGTTGGCGTATTGCGCCCCGACGTTCACGGCGGCGGCGAACGGAACCAGCCCGACCTTGACGGGATTCGGCTTCGTCGAAGTCGTGCCGAGATTGTAGAGGGTGTTGGTCAGGTTCGTAGCGGCCTGGCGCAAAGTGGCGATGTTATCATCGGTGTTCATCGAACCCGAGTTGTCTAGGACCATGACAACCTCGAGCGTGCCCAGTGCCAGGGTCGCCTGAGACTTCAACGGGAACACGAGCTGATCGATGCCGATCATGCGGAGGAAATAGGTCGGCACCACCAGCTCCGTGGTCAGCGTGATCGTCGACAGGTTGACCGACGTGGCCAGTGGCGGCGGCGCCTTGAGCTTGTCCTTGATGTTGGCCACGTAGAAGTTGTCGACGTCCTGCTGCAGCTCGGTCATGGAGAGCAGGCCGATCTTCTTGCCGGCGGCAAGCGCGGCAGAATCCATGGCGTCCTGGACCATGGTCTGCTTATCGAAGGCGTTGGTGTAGTCGACGACGCCGCCCATGGCGACGAAGAGCGGGATTGCAGCAATGGCGAACGTCGGCAGAACGCTGCCGGCGAGGTTGCCGACGAACTTCTTTGTGGCCTTGGCGAACACTTGGCTCTCCAAAAATAGAGCCGTTGTTCTATATATTTTCTCTTACCAATTTGTTAAACTATATCATTACTACTTTCTATTTGAAGCACTTATGCCGATCTTCTCGGATGTTTTATTTTGGAACGCGGCTAAACACTTGGTGGATGCCCTCGCTAGCAGTAGTAGGCATTCTTTACTTAGACCCCAAAAGATTGGGCCTTGACAGGCGACGGCTCGCTTCTTAAATCCCCACGGCGTTTGGCACTCGCCTGTCTTGAGTGCTAACAGGCGCATTCTCAGCGATCCGAGGCCGGATCGGCCATCACAAAAGGAAGAGAACGCAATGAAGTTTCGCCCACTTCACGACCGCGTGGTCGTTCGCCGGGTCGAGTCGGAAGAAAAGACCGCCGGCGGCATCATCATTCCCGACACAGCCAAGGAGAAGCCCCAGGAAGGTGAGATCGTCGCGGCGGGTGCAGGTGCCCGCGACGAAAACGGAAAACTCGTTCCCCTCGAGGTCAAGGCGGGTGACCGCATTCTGTTCGGCAAGTGGTCGGGCACCGAGGTCAAGATCGACGGCGAGGAACTCCTGATCATGAAGGAATCCGACGTGATGGGAGTCATCGAAGGCAAGGCGGCGCGCCGCAAGGCAGCCTGACAACAAGACGCTTCAAGACAAAGGAACAAGACTAATGGCTGCGAAAGACGTGAAATTCTCAACCGACGCGCGCGAAAAGATGCTCCGCGGCGTCGAGATTCTCAACAACGCGGTGCGCGTGACGCTCGGCCCCAAGGGCCGCAACGTCGTGCTCGACAAATCGTTCGGCGCGCCACGCATCACCAAGGACGGCGTCACCGTCGCCAAGGAGATCGAACTGGAAGACAAGTTCGAAAACATGGGCGCGCAGATGGTGCGCGAGGTGGCGTCCAAGACCAACGACATCGCCGGCGACGGAACGACGAC
>CAYTXI010000007.1:0-36115 GCA_964441935.1 uncultured Bauldia sp. | reverse complement strand
CGGCCCTCGCCAATTATTTCGCCGGCGCCGTCCTCATGCCCTATCGGCTCTTCCGTGACGCGGCCAAGAGCGTGCGCTACGACGTCGATATTCTGCGCAGTCGCTTCGGCGTCTCTTTCGAGCAGGTGTGCCACCGTCTGACGACTCTCAGGCGCCCCGGTGCCGAGGGCATTCCTTTCCATTTCATCCGCGTCGATATCGCCGGCAACATTTCCAAGCGTTTTTCGGCTTCCGGCATCCACATCGCCCGCTTCGGCGCCGCCTGCCCGCGTTGGAATGTTTACGACGCCTTCGCCACCCCCGGCATGATCCGGGTCCAGTTGTCGCGTATGCCCGACGACAAGACGTTCTTCTGCATCGCCCGCACCACCGGCCGCGCCGCCGCCTTCACCGGCGGTGGCCTGCCACACCGCGTCGGCCAGCGCGCCGTCGGTCTCGGCTGCGACATCCGCTTCGCTTCTGATATCGTTTACGCAGACGGGCTCAACCTCGCCGACCCTCAGATGGTGACGCCGATCGGGGTGTCGTGCCGCACCTGCCCCCGCACGGATTGTGCCGAACGCGCCATGCCGTCAATCTACCAGCACCTGCGCATCGACGAGAACGTCCGCGGCCCATCGGCCTACGTGCAGACCTAGATTTCGGCCTAGCCGACGTGCGCCGCTAAGTCCGCCGCCAGCGCTTCCAGCTTTTCGCGCGGCGCCTTGCCGACGAGCATGTATCCGCGCCCGTCCCGCGTCCAGAACACGATGTTGGATCCCTCGCGCTGCTCGAACGCCACGCCCGCGTCCGGTTGTCCGTTGGCGATGATACAGAAGGCAACCGGCCCATCGTCGCGCGACAGGTAGCCGATCTGGGCGAGCGGCATCCCTCTGAATTCGAACAGCTGGGCGCGCTTCAGATAGACGTGCGGCAGCGCCAGCCTGTCGGGCGAAAGGTCCAACGCCAGCCGCTCGCCGATCGCGGCAAGCTCGTCCGACAACACTGCCGGGCTCTCGGGCACGATCGCCAGCGTGTCGGCCGTAGTGAGGACCAGGTACTCGGCCACCACCTGGCGCCAACCGGGCGGCGGCGCCTGGGCGGTCTCGGTTGGCGCCTGGCGCGTTGCCTGCGAGGCCACGTAGCCGACAAGACCGCCGGCGACAAAAAGCGCCAGCGCCGCGGCGATCGCCGCCAGCCCGCGTCCGCGACGTGACGGCCCGGCCGCCTTCGCGCCAGCGACACCGTCGAGCATGGCGTTCAGCCGCTCGACGGGCGCGGCGGCCAGCAGCCCGTCGAAAGCCTCAGCGAAACGCCGATCGCTTCTGGATAGCTCGTCGAGCCGCGCCTTCAGCGCGGCGTCGTCAGCCAGTCGCGCCTCCAGCCGCGCGCGCTCCTCGGAGTCGAGCTCGCCATCGAGATAGGCGACCAGAATCGCATCCTCCGAGCGGCCGTTATCGTCCGGATTTGCCATGCGTTCCACTGCCTTCTGCCGCGGCCTCGCCCGCCTCAGCATTCAATCCTGCGAGCTTCGCCCGCGCCGCCGCCAGCCTCGACATCACGGTTCCGATCGGAACCTCGAGCAAGCCTGCGGCCTCGCGATAGGTCATTCCCTCGACGTAGACGAGGTATACGGTTTCGCGCTGCGCTTCCGGCAACGCCTGCACCTCCCGTAACACCTGAACCGCCTGAATATTCGTTTCGATATGCTTGAGCCCATCGAACACGAGTGCTGCTTCCGGATCGACCAGCCCTTGGCCCATCCTCACCTTCCGCGCTCGCAATTCATTAAGCCAGATCGAGTGGAGGATGGAGAACAGCCAGCGGTCTAGCCGCGTCCCCGCCGTGAACTGGTGGGAGCGTTCCAGAGCCCTGACGCAGGTTGCCTGCACCAGCTCCTCGGCCGTATCGCGGTTGCCGGACAGAACCAGCCCATAGCGCCACAGCCTGGGCAGCGCCGTCGCCAAACCGTCTATCACAGGATCGTGAGCGTCGCCTGCCATGGCTCTGCGAATAGATGCGCCGTCCTGGTGTTTACTTTTGCGACCCTATCCGACTTGCCCACGTTTCTGAACAGGAGGCTTGGATGTATCGCAACGTTCTGACATTGGCCGCGGCCGGCGCGGTCTCATTGGCCCTGATGGCTACCACTCCCACCTTCGCAGCCACCAACGGTGGCGGCAGCAGTAGCGGCAGCAGCGCGGGTGCCGACGGCTGTCGGGTCGGCCTTGTGCGAGATCCGGCAACGAAGCTCTGCGTCCCGTGCGCACAGGGCACGGTCTACGACGAACAGACCAAGAAGTGCGTCGACCAGGGCGCCAGCATCCTCGACGATCGCCAGCGTTACGAGCAGGGTCGATCCCTGGCGCTCGCCGGCTACTACCGCGAAGCGCTCGACATGCTCGAAGCCATCGCGGACAGGAACGACGCCATGATCCTTACCATGATCGGCTATTCCACCCGCAAACTCGGCAACGTCGAGAGAGGCATTGCCATCTATCACCAAGCTCTCGCCATCGACCCCAACAATGTTAATACCCACGAGTACCTCGGCGAGGGCTACGTGGCCGCCGGCCGCATCGATCTTGCCCAGGTCGAGCTCGACAAGCTGGAGGCGCTGTGCGGCACGAACTGCGAGCAGTACAGCGACCTTGCCAAGGCGATCGCAGGCGACTCCGGTTGGGAGTAAATCGCCCGAAATCGCGCATCGGTCAAAACCCGGGCGCGCGCCCGCGCGCTCCGGGTTAGCTACCGCAACTACTGTGGAAGAACTGCCGAACGGGGAAGGACGACGCCGGGGGTCGACGGCTTCCACCCTTCCCCGCCCAGTTTGGCGCTGACCACGCACAACCGAAGCGTCAGCGTGCCTGGTTGGTCGCAAGGTCCTTGCCATGCGCCTAGCCACGACCCCTTGCGGTTCACGACAACCTAGACACAAGACATTGATATTATTTACGGATTGTTAACCGACCGCGCCTCGCAATCTGCGACTGTCTTGGCAGAATGCAACGCTGCGCTATTCGGCGGCGATGGCCCGCTCGCCGCGGCGCGGGTCGCGCGACAGCCATACGTCGAGAAACGACTCCAGGAACGCAGCGGTCTTCCAGTCGTGCAGCGCCCGCCCCTCGAAGTGCGCCGCTGCTGCCTGGCCGCCCGGCAGCTTGGCACGATCACCGATGCGCCCTGTCCAGCGATTGACCATGGCGATCGTGAGCTCGATGTGGAACTGGATGGCGAACGCTGCCTCCCCGTAAGAGAACGCCTGGTTGGGGAAGGTTTCCGGCGCGCCTTCGGCCAGCAGCGTCGCGCCCGCCGGCAGATCGAAGCCCTCGCGATGAAACTGGTGCACCCGGTCCGGCCACGTCGTCAGCCGCCGGCCGGCCTCGGTCGCCGAGAGGCCGAACCAGCCGACCTCGATGTGGCCGTCAGCATGCGGCGCCACGGCAGCGCCAAGGAGGCGGGCGAACATTTGCGCCCCGAGACACAATCCCAGGAACGGCGCACCCTCCTTCAGCGCCACCGCGATCCAGTCGGTCTCGCGCATGAGGTAGTCGTCCGGATCGTTGACGCTCATCGGACCGCCAAAGATGATCGCGCCGGCATAGGACTCCAGCGTTTCGGGCAGCGGCTCGCCGAAACGCGGCCGGCGCACGTCGAGTTCGTGACCGCGCGCCCGCAGCCTCAACCCTACCCGTCCCGGCGTCGAATGCTCCTGGTGGAGAACGATCAGGATTGGTTTTTTGGTCTCATCCGGCATCGTCACGGACTGCTTGCTTGAGACGGATGCGGGATTGCGTCGACACGCCCAGCAATTCGGCCACACGCCACACCACGTTGTCCTCGAACTCGTGCACCGTGCCGTCCGCGAATACCAGTTTCCACATCATCTCGATGATGCGCTCGCGGTCCGCCGCATCCAGGCGTCCCTTGAGCACCCTAGTGAAGCCGTAGAGGTCGACGGCCTCCGCGTCCGCGGTTTCTGCCGCCCCCATCAACGACCGGATCTCCTTCGGATCGAGGTCGAAGTAACGCTCGAGCAGGTCCGACAACGTCCGTCGTTCTTCCTCCGACACCACGCCGTCGATGGCGACCACGTGGTACAGCAACGCCGCCGCGGCGAGGCGTACCTCCTCCTCGCCGATCGAGACCTCATCCTCACCTGCCGTGATGCTGGTGAAGAACCGTTTGATTGCGTCCATCATGACGGGTCTGTCCTCGAACCGCCGGGCAAGTCTAGTCAAATGGTACCGCTGCCGGAACCTACCACCTACCCGAACGCAAGAAACCGCCGTCAAAAGCCGGCGGTTCCTTGCTCAACAACCAAAAGGGCAAATAGGCTTTCGAGAAACCTGGCACCGCCCGGAGCGAAAAAGCCGAGCCAACAAGATGAACGAATAACGCGCCTGCGAAAGGACTAGGTAATCACTGAATGGACAATGGCGATACTATCGATTGACCCCAAGGCACCGTTTGCAATCATCTCTCAGCGATGACCGCGGACCGCCAAATTAGAGATCATCAGCGAATCACCACCATGCCGATCTTATGAAGCACCCCGTACTTTGCAAGAGTCGACGCCAGCAGTGTCGCCGCACTAGACGGTCAGACGGCGGGCATCGTTTGCCGCGAGTGGCGCCGGCCGTTCAACCGACGACGTAGGTTCGACAAACTGCCGGCTTGCGGCGGACTTCTCGATCGATTCCATGACGTCGACCACGTGCGCGGCAAGCCGCCCCGAGCAACGCGGCTCACGCCCGCTCCGGATGGCGTCCACCATGTCAGCGACGCCGATCATCCGGTAGTTGGCGAGGTGCCGACCCGTCTCTGGCCAGTTGGGCGCGCCGAATGGGGCGGCGGCGGTGTCTACCTCGATAGGGTCGCCGCCATTCGCCGTATGCCAGACTATCCCGCCGAAGAAGTTCGGGTCTGGCATGTACATGGAGCCGCTGGTCCCGTAGAGCTCGATCGGATTGGCGTGGCCGTGTTTCCACACGTCCCAGCTGGCCCCCATAGTCACCTGCGCTCCTGAGAGGAACTCCAGAACCGCGTTCAGCGTGGTCGGCGTTCTCACCTCGATGCGCTTTCCGCGCACGGGTCCTTCTGCCGTTACCAGGCGCTCAGCGAAGCCCTTCTTGGCCATCGCCGCAACGCTCGTGACCGGCCCGAGAAGGCTGACCAAGGTGGTGATGTAGTATGGCCCGACGTCGAACCCCGGCCCGCCACCCGGCTGGTAGAAGAACGTTGGATTGGGATGCCAATCCTCCATGCCGTGGCTCATGACGTGAGCCGTGCCGGCGATCACCCCCCCGATGGCGTTGGTGTCAATCAACTGCCGCGCGGTCTGCGCCCCGGCCCCGAGGAAGGTGTCGGGCGCTCCGCCGATCACCAACCCCCGCTCCTCGGCTTCTGCAGTGAGTGCCTTTGCCTTCTCATAGGTAAGCGCCAACGGCTTCTCGGAGTAGGCGTGTTTTCCAGCCGAGAGGATGGCCTGGCTCACCGCATAATGCGCATCGGGAACGGTGAGGTTGATGACCACCTCGATTTCGTCCTCCTTCAGCAGCTCGTCGACCGACATCGCCCGCACAGAGAACTGCTCGCTGCGGGTCTTCGCGGCGGCAGTGTCGATGTCCGCGATCGCAACGATCTCGAGCCCCACGAACAGCGGCGCGAACTTGAGATACGTCTGCGAGACGTTGCCGCAGCCGATAATGCCAACGGCCGTTCGCCGCGCCATCCTCAACGCCTCCCGGTCAGTGTCGACAGATACCTGAACGAGTTATCGGCGAACGCCCGCCAATCCGACGGATTGTCGTGCTCCACCACGAGCAGGGCTGCGCCGGTTGCCGCAATCGTCGGCCACAGGCCGTTCCAGTCGATGGTGCCGGCGCCGACGTCCGTCCACCCGTCGTCTACCGTCACCCCGTCGGGCGCGGCATCCTTAATGTGGAAAGCTGCGATCCTTTTCGAGTACCGGCCGATTTCTGCGGCGATGTCAGCTCCGGCCCGTTGGATCCACCCAACGTCCGGCTCGAACATGACCCCGCCCCCCGCCAGGATGTGGTCGATCGGCCGTGAACCATCGGCAAGCATGGCGTATTCGAAATCGTGGTTGTGCCATGCGAGTTTGATGCCCTCTTCGGCGAGGGCCGCTGCGTGCTCGCCGAGACGTGCGCCGAACTCCTTCCACCCGCCAGCATCCGTCGGCCGCGCGTCGCCGCCGACGTGCGGCAGCACCGCGATTTCCAGCCCCAGTATCCTGGCTACGTCGACGAAACGCCGGCGGTCGGCGTCAAGATCGGCGAGCGGCAGGTGGGCCGACGGGAGCGCGAGTCCGAGCGCCTCCGCCTTGCCGCGGAAGACCGCCGGGTCGTCCCCGTAGGCGCCGGCGTACGGCTCCACGGCGTCGTAGCCAATCGCCGCCAGGGCCTCCAGCTGCGAATCGATCGGTGGGAATTTGCGCGCGCTGTAGAGCTGAAAAGAAATGCGATAGTTGGCCATGTGACCCGCTGTCAGGCCGTCGCGGCGAGCACTGCTGCAATCCCGACGTAGGTCAGGTGATGCGTTAACTGGTCGACGCCGATCGCCAACCAGAAAGAACGGTCTTTGGCGGTCAGCCCCCACCTGCGAACCACGTTGTCCTTCGTCCAGTCGACGTGGTAGTGCAGCAGGAACTCCCCGACCAGGATCGCCGCTCCAATCGCCAGTGACGGCGTCACCACCAGAAACGCTGTGCTCGTGCCCAGCACGTGCAACCCGGAATGGATGATGCCACCGGGGTGGCCGTAGGTTCCCTTGTTGTTGACCTGGTAGGCCGTCTGTAGCGGATAGTCGAATATGAAGTGCTTGATCTCAAGGATCGCAATGACGACTAGCAACGCTGCGACTGGTTCGCTCACGCCTTCGCTCCGCGTTTCATCGGACCCCCTTTTCCGGTCCTGACTACACCACCGGGTGCGCCGGGTGTGTGACATGGATCACACGGCAAGGCCGCGGCTATTTCGTTGTCGCCGTGAAGGTCCCGTCCCAGTTTGCCGGCGGCGGCGCCTCCCGCCACGCCGCGATCCGCTCCCGGTACACACCATAAAGGCCGTTGAGGCCCGCGATTCCCAGCGCTTCGCACTCCGAGATGGCAGCCTCCGCCCCATCCCAATCGCGGCCGCGATAGGCCTTGAGCATGGCCGCGTGGCGCGGCAACAGCCGCTCGTTCACCGCGCCGTTGACACCGAAGACGTCGAGCAGCGTGTAGATGCGGGTTGGCTTGGCCCGCCCCTTCACCCGCATTAAGTCCAGTTCAATGGTGTTGAGGTCCGGCACGCGCTCGATCGTCTGCTCGCCAACGACGATCGGCACCATGTAGGCCTTCGACAGACCCTCGTATCGCGAGGCGACGTTGACGTTGTCTCCGATCGCCGAATAGTCGAAGCGTTGCGACGATCCAAGGTTGCCGACGCAGACGTCGCCCGAGTTGATGCCGATGCCGATGCGCACCTCGCGGTGCTGGCGGCCGGCCGCCTCGGCTTCCTGGCGCCAGGTTTCATTGAGCGTGCCCATGCGGACGATCATCTCCAACGCCGACCGGCAGGCGTTGCCAGCGTGATCTGCATCTTCGAGCGGCGCGTTCCAGAACGCCATGATCGCGTCGCCGATGTACTTGTCGATCGTCCCACGGTTGGTGAGGATGATCTCGGAGAGCGGTGTTAGAAGGCTGTTGACGAAGCTGGTCAGCTCGTGCGCTGTCATCGTTTCCGACAACGAAGTGAAATTACGCACGTCGCAGAACAGAAGCGTCACCTCCCGCACCTCCCCGCCCAGTTCCAGTTTCTCCGGGTGGGCAATGATCTCATCGACCACCGTGGGCGCCACGTAGTAACCGAACGCCCGGCGCACCTCGCCGCGCTGTCGCTCCACCTGCCGATAGATGTACGTCGTTCCCCCCGCGACCAGAATGAACAGCGTCGCAACTGGATAGGTCGGATCGAACAACAGCCCAAGCTGGTCGTAGGCGCCCCAGCCGGCGATCAGGATCGTCCCCATCGTCGCCAGCCCAAGGATCGCCGCGTGGAGCGCGGTGATGCTAGGCAGGATCAGGGCGAGAACGATGCCGAGCGTGATGGTGGCGGCGATTTCGATGCCGAGCGCGTAGTCTGGCCGGCTGATCGAGCGGGCGACCGCTCCTTCCGGCACCATCCCGGCCGCCTCGCTCGCCAGGATCTGCTCGATCGCCTGGGCGTGAACCTCGACGCCCGGGATTGACGCATCGAGCGGCGTCGCCCTGAGGTCGATAAGCCCCGGCGCGCTGGTGCCGACCAAGATGATGCGCCCGGCGATCTCGTCGGCCGCGTTCTCACCGGCCAGCACCGACCACGCCGGGACATACGCCGCGGCGTTCGACGGCCGGAAGTTAAGCCAGATCCCCCCGTCGGCGTCGGTCGGGATTTCGATGCCGCCCACCCTGATGTGGTTCAGCCCCGTGTTGCGTCCGTGCGCGGTCTCGCCGCTGGCATTGGACGATTTGAGCACGTACGTGCCGGCGTCCTGCACTACCCTCAGCGCTTCGGTGATCAGCGTCGGGATGTACTGGTCGCCGACCCGGTAGACCAGCGGCACGCGTCTGATCACCTGGTCGCGGTCGGGGATCCAGTTGATCGAACCGATCCCCGCCGCCCCCGCGTCGAGCTCATCGAGATTGCGGTTGGCACCGGCGAACGCCGGTATGAACGGCTTCGGGTCGTCGCCGGCCACCGCGAAGCCCGCCTTGGCCGCCGGCGGCTCGGATGTCCGCGACGACAGCGCCACCGCCAGCACCGTCCGCCCGTTTGCCGCGATCGCCTCGGCCAGGATTTCGTCGTTGCTCGGCCTGTCACCGATGAGCGGGGCCATCGCCGCCCGCTCTTCCGGCGACAGTTGCTTGAGAACCTGTTCCGGAGACGTCCGGTCGGGCTCCGAGAATAAGACGTCGAAAGCGACGATAGCCGCCCCCTGCTCGGCAAGCCGGCCCAACAGTTTGGCGATCGTCGTTCGCGGCCACGGCCACTGGCCGATCCGCGCCAGCGACTCTTCGTCGATGTCGATGATCCTCACCGGCAAGTCGGGGTTGTAACTCGCCGGCCCGAGCTTCTGGTAGGAATCGAATGCGATCAGCCGAAACGCCTGCACCAGGAACGGATCGGCGACCCTCAGCGCCGTCGCTCCTGCCAGCACAGCAAGGATGATGAAGACGTAGAATGGGTTGCCCCTGAGCATCACCTGCCTCGCCAGCCGTGGGCGGGCCAGTATCGCGGCGACGGCTCACCGCATCAACACCTGCCGACGGCGGTTTTGATTCTGCCGGATCGCGGATAGTCTCGGGCGTCGCGGACGAGGAGGACGATGCGCTCAGTGACCAACGTCGCCCTGATCGGCTGCGGCTTCTTCTCCGCCAATCACTTGCACGCCTGGAACGACCTTACCGACGAGGGCGCCCGGCTGGTTGCCGTGTGCGACGTCGACGCGGCCAAGGCCACAGCCGCGGCGGCGAGGTTCGCCGTTCCGCGCTGGTACGATGACGCCGGGCAGATGCTGGCCGCTGAGGACATCGGCCTCGTCGATATCGTCACCCGCATGGACACCCACCGCGCCCTTGCCGAGATGACGCTGGGCAGACGCATCCCCACCGTCGTCCAGAAACCCTTCGCGCCGACCTGGGAGGATTGCCTCGCCATCGTCCGAGCTGCACGCGCCGCGGGCACGTTCCTTGCCGTCCACGAGAACTTCCGCTTTCAGGCGCCGATGCTGAGGGTTGCCGAAGTCATCCGTTCCGGCGTCATCGGCGAACCGAGCTGGGCCCGCGTCAGCTTTCGCACCGGCTATGACATCTACGCCGGCCAGCCGTATTTCTACGACGAGGACCGCTTCGTCATCCTCGATCTCGGCGTCCACGTTCTCGACCTCGTCCGCGTGCTCATGGGCGAGGCGATACGCGTCTCCTGCGAGACCCAGAAGCGCAACCCGCGCGTGAGGGCGGAGGACACAGCCACCATCATGATCCGTCACGTCTCGGGCGCCGTGTCCGTCGTCGAGGCGACCTACGAGACGCGCAAGCTGCCCGACCCATTCCCCGAGACCGTGCTCGAGATCGAGGGGGATAGAGGCGCCATCGTCGTCAAGCCCGGACTCATCATGGAGGTCACAGTCGACGGCAAGACGGAAAGCGAGCACCTCGGCACCGCGCTTCTGCCGTGGACGTCTGAGCCGTGGCACGTCGCCCAGGAAAGCGTACTGACGACGTGCCGCCACATGCTCGAGCGTCTGCGCTCCGGCAGGGACGCCGACACATCCGGCGCCGACAACCTCAAGACCTTTGCCTTGGCGGAGGCTGCCTATGAGTCGGCGGCGACCGGCCGCGCCGTCGCCCCACCGGCGGCTGATCTCGACTAAATCTTCCGCCCAACCATCATGCCGTCGCCAAGCGGCACCATGATCTTGTCGACCCGGCCATCGCCGGCCATCTTGATGTTCATCGCCCGGATCGTCCGGGTTGAGGAATCCCGCGCCTTCGGGTCGGCGACGCGGCCGCTCCACAGCATGTTGTCGAATGCGATCACGCCCCCAGGGCGCAGCAGCCTCAACCCTCGCTCGTAGTACTCGTCGTAGCCTTCCTTGTCGGCGTCAATGAACGCGAGGTCGAAGCGCCCCGCGGCGCCCTCCGCTTCCAGAGTCTTCAGCGTCTCGGCCGCTGGCCCTAGCCTCAGGTCGATCTTGTCGGCAACGCCTGCCTCCCGCCAGTAGCCGCGAGCGATGCTGGTCCATTCCTCGCTGATGTCGCAGGCCACGAGGCGCCCGTCTTCGGGCAGCGCCAGCGCCACCCACAAGGCGCTGTAGCCACAGAACGTGCCGACTTCCAGCGCCTCGCGGGCGCCGATGAGCTTTGCCAGGAAGGCCAGAAACTGCCCTTGCTCGGTCGCGACCTGCATCGACGCCATTGGCATGCTCGCCGTGAGTTCCCTCAGCCGTGCCGCCACCGGATGTTCGCGGTCGCCGCACTCGACCATGTAGTCGTTGACGCGTTTGCTCAGGCCGATGCTTTCGCGGGACATGGTTGGTCTCCGGTTGGATGAAGGGGCCGCACTGAAGTCGGGTGGACCCTCCAGCGCCGCCCGAAAGTCCTAGACAATCAGCGAGCCTCACCGCAATCTTCGGGAACCGGGCTGATCGCGAGCTCGCTCGTTGCCGCTCGTCTTGTCATGTAGAGGCCGCCATGAATCCGCGTGTTCCGCTTCCCGCTCTCTTGCTCGCGGCGTTGACGCTGGCCACGCTTGCGCTCCCCCAATTTTCGTCGGCCCAACCCGCGGGCCAAGCCGTTGCCGTCGACCAGTCGGCGGCCGCCTCCGGCGCCGTTGGCGCGCGCGAGCTCGCCGCCAATGCACCGGTCTTCATGGGCGATGAAATCACCACCGACGACACAGGCCTCGCCCAGCTTCTGTTCCGCGACGACACCCGCATGGTGGTCGGCCCGAATTCCAAGCTCACCGTCGACCGCTTCGTGTTTTCCGGTGAGACGGCCGCCAGCGAGGTCGCGCTTGGCGCCGCGCGCGGTGCCTTCCGCTTCATCACCGGCAACAGCCCCAAGTCGGCCTACCTGATCGACACGCCGGCGGCGACCATCGGCGTCCGCGGCTCCCGTGCCGACATACTCGTCCCCGGCGATGGCACCGTCGGCGTCGTTTCCTACGACGAAGGCGACGGCGACAACAAAGGCCTCTACGTTTGCGACAAGCCCGAGCTCCGCAGCGACGGCGACCAGCGCCGCCGCTGCGTCGAACTGGTCAGAGGCTGCAGCCTGGTCGTGTTCACCGCCGGCGAAGACCCCGAGTGGGTCGTTAACGCCTATGATCGCACGACGATCATGGACGAGGTTCCGTTCGCCTTCCGCCAATCCGGCCTGATGCCGGACTTCCAAGTCGATTCAGACTCCTGCGAGGTCCGCAATCCCAACCCGCCCAAGGGGGGTCAGGGGGAGGTCATTTCCCGACCTCAGCCCCAGGACGAACGGTAGAAGGCCAAACGCGGCTAGCGCGGGAGCCGTGATGGCGTTCGGACCGCCCGGTGTCGGTCGCGCCGCAGTCCAGTATCCGTTCGGAAGCCGGCCCTTTTTTGCCACATCGTTTTGATAAGTCGATCGCGACCCGGAGTCGACGCCACGATCTACCGGCGACCCCACACCTCGACCCTCGCCCGACCCGCGCGACTTGGTTCGGAGCGATACAGAAGCTCGACCGACCGGATCAGGCGGCGGTTGCCGGGGAGATCGATCTCGCGCGTGCGGGTCCCAGCCGCGATGCGATTGCGCACGGGCAGTGTGGATGCCTGACCGAGGGTGAAATTGACAACGAGGTCGTTGATATAGATCGCGTTGTCGGAGACGCGGAGCTGAATGTGCGTGAACGATCCGCGCAAGAACGTGACCGGAATGACGGCGCGACTTTGCACGAACGCGACGCTCTGGCTACCGAGAAGAACCCAATCGTCCGCGTACGTAATGACCGGGGCGGTCAGCGTGAGCGCCGCCAGGGCGGCGCCTGTCCCCAACACCAAAGTCCGCCGGTTCATGGCCATCGCGATTTCTTTCCCATCGACATCCTCTTGCCTAGAGTCTTTTCAGGGGCAGAAAAAGCTCACAGCGACGCAAACTTCGTGTAGCCTGGCGGCAGGTCCTTGCCGGTCCGCGCAGCCTCGTCCTCGATGATGCGCAGGAGATTGAGTTTGGTTTCCTCGAAATCGGGAACCTCCTCGCCCTCCGCCATCGCCACCCGCTCCACCCCGATGCCGCCAAGTTGCGGCCCGTTCGGATCGCTGGACGGGGCGATCCCGACCTCAGCGATCTCCATGTAGCCTTCCGGTGGATACGAGCGCTCGGTTGCCTCGGGAACGCCTGGAATACGGTAGTAGACTCCGACCGTTGCACAGCTCGGAGAATGCGGGTGACCCGCCGGCGCGAAGAAGCCCGAGCCATCGCCGGCTGCCATCGCCTCCTCGAGAGTGCGCTCGAAAAAGAGGTCCGCAGGCACGCCGTCGATCTGGCCGACCAAGGGTCTGAATTGCTCCGTCGACACGAACAGCATCCGTCGTGGATCGAGATTCCGTTCGCCGACGAGGAAATCCATTACGTGTGACAGAACCGTCTCGGATCCGGCCTGCGCTGGAATGCCGATGCCGAACAGTGTGAAGGCGGCGAGAACCCCCGGTCGCCCTTTTTCGGCGATGTCATCGATGCGGGCGGCCGTCTGCACCGTGACCGCCGGCGCCGCAGGCGGATCGGGCCTCGTCTCGTCATACCGCAACCCTCCGTTGAAGGTAGCATCGGTGATCATCCCCAGCGGCGGCATCTCCACAAAATTCCGCCCCCCGAAAAAGCGAAGGGCATTGTCGCGGACTTCGTCGGTCCGGGTGGCAGCGGCCAAGACGCCGTGCTTGCTCGCAGCGAGCGCGGCAAACCCGACCGACGAGAGTTGAATGAGGCGTCGGCGCGTCAGCTTCACGACTTCGGGACCCTCTTCTGTTTGGCCATCGGCAAGCGCCGTCGATCCGGGCGACCGTTCCCTGCAACGAGTCTACAGGTTCACGCCCAGCTTGAGCAGAGCAGCCCGGCAGGCCGGGGCCAACCGCGGTGCGTGGACTTGCAGACAGAACAGAACGTTGCCGTGACCCACGGGCAGATTGGGACAGAACAGGCGGAAGTCGACGGCACAGGCACCGGCGGCGATCGCCATTTCCTGGCGGAACGTCAGCTTCGGTTCGCTATCGGACGGCTTGACCACGGCGTCCGCGGATGCGGTCGCTTGGCTCTTGTCGGATGACTGGGTCGCTTTGTCCGACGCCGCGGTCGTGGTTGTGTCCGCGGACGTCTGCTTGGGTTGGCTGCCGCCCGACGATTTCGCTACCGTTTCCGTGGCCGCGGGCGCAGCCTCTGACGACGCCTCGCTCTCTGCTGGCTCGACCGCCTCGACCGCCGACTTGCAGGCAGGCGACAGGCCGTCAACGTTCTTTTCCAGACAGATCAGGGCGTCCATGCCACCGGTAGGGACGCCGGAACAATGCGCCCGGAAGTCGCTCACGCAATTGGAACGAATGGCCTGCTGCTGAGCCGGTGTTGGCGTCTCGGCCAGAGCCGCTGCGAGGCCCGCAACCGAGGCGCCCGCTACGAAACACAGCAACTTTGATGAATTGCGCATGCTCTAGCCTCTCCCCCGGGCAACGGGCTCGGTCCTCGCCGGGGTTCGGGGGCCCGCCGCCACAGCTTGCAAGCCTCGCTGCCGTTTGTGGCTAGCCTGTGACGCTGCGTAGCGCCAACCCGAAGCCGCACCAGGGCCTCTGTTCGTGCATAATAGGCCCCGCATGCCGCACTTCGCCCCCATTCATCACGCCGTCGACGAGCCGTCCACCGCTGTCCGGTCCGACCGTCGGACGATCGCGGCCTTCCTGGCAGCCGGGCTCCTGGCCGGCGGAAATCCAGTAGCGGTCAGGATCAGCTATGCGGAGCTCGCTCCGTTTTGGGCGGCCGCGCTTCGCTTCTTTCTTGCTTCTGTCGTCATGCTGGCCGCGATTGCGGTGCTGCGACTGTCGCTTCCGCGCGGCCGAGCGCTGACCGGCGTTCTGCTTTACGGTCTCCTGCAATTTGGCATTCCCTTCGCGCTCGTCTACTGGGCGCTGACCGAAGTCACCGCGGGAACGACCATGATCATCCTGGCGACCGTTCCGCTCCTTGCGCTCATGTTCGGAACGGCTGAACGCGTCGAACGGCTGACCGTCCGAGGGATTGTCGGCGCCCTCCTCGCGCTCCTCGGGATTGCGCTGGTCTTCAGGGACAGCATCGCCGCTGCCTCGCCGATCCA
Organism: uncultured Bauldia sp.; assembly: GCA_964441935.1. Classification (GTDB taxonomy): domain Bacteria; phylum Pseudomonadota; class Alphaproteobacteria; order Rhizobiales; family Kaistiaceae; genus JBBDMC01. The sequence continues at coordinate 21,266 of CAYTXI010000007.1, read as the reverse complement.
CCTGCTTGCAGTACTAGGTGGGGCGCTCTCAATGGCCGCGGCGCCGATTGTGATCAAGGAACTCCCCAGGGTCCATGCGCTGGTTGAAAACGCCCTGGGGATGATTGTCGGCGGTGTACTCCTCTTTGGTTTGTCCGTTCTGTTTGGCGAACCGAAGGTCGCTCCGATCAGGCCGCAGACTCAATTCGCGTTGGCGTATCTGGTTCTCTTCGGTTCGATCGGAATGTTTCTGCTCTACCTATTTGTCCTGAGACGCATGTCCGCCTCGGGCGCAACCTACGTGATGCTGGTAGCGCCGCTGGCCGCCGTCGGGTTCGGGGCAGCGTTGCTCGGCGAGCCCGTGCACTCGATCTTCCTCGTCGGCAGTGTCTTCGTCCTGTCAGGTGTCTATGTCGGCGTCATTTCTCAAGCGGTCCGCCGCGAGTAGCCGGACGGCGTTTGTCAACCAGCTTTGGCATCTCTCGTTGCCGGCCGCCCCCGAAGGCGGCATCGTCCCGATCGTGGCGACAACAGGCTTCCTCCGGACGACCGGTTGACCGATACTGACTTGCGGCCGCGACGGGGGCGAGTGCCGATCTGGTAGAACTGAGGTCCGAAAAGGGGAGGTTAGTTGTGTCACGGGATCGCAAGAGAACATGCTTGGCTGCCACCGCAGTCATGGGGATCGTTGTCGCGATGGAAGCCCTTCCGTCGACGGCCTGGGCAGCGGCGTACGTCTGCAAACCGGGCATTATTGTAAGAAACGCATCGGCGGTCGCACAATCCACCGCGCTGAGCATGGCGCGGTCCGCTTGGTCGTCGGCGGCGACATCGCGATACGGCGTTTTGTGGGGCGTCTGGCCACTCGCGCAATCGAAGGTCCAGCACTGCAGCCATTCGGGTGGCGTGTGGACGTGCAGCGCCCAAGCGAAGCCGTGTCGATAGGTCTTGTCTGCTGCGATCGTAGCCTTCGTTCCAGATCGCCGGTTGCTCGATCGGCCCCCGGTTCAATGCGGCGGTCGTCGCAAGTGCTTCGTCCCTTTTCCGCCGGCAGTTCTGCCGCCTTCTCGCCAACTGGGTGGCGAGCCGCCCAGTTTGTTCCCCATCGGCGGCAAGGTCTACAAATAGCCGCTTAAGTGGATGATCGATCGCTGCCGCGCTCGCGGGCGAACCTTGCGGCCGATCACACAAGACGAGAGGGACCATGCAGATCGATCTACGCGGCAAACGGGTGCTTGTGACCGGTGGCAATTCCGGCCTTGGCGCTGCCATGGTCCGCGCGTTCGGTGCCGCGGGCGCCAAGGTCGCCATCAACTACGTCGTGGAGCCGGAGGCAGCCGATGCGCTGGCTGACGAACTGAAAAAGAATGGCGGCGAGTCGATGGCTCTCAAGGCCGACGTCAGCTCGCCGAAGGAGGTGGCCGAGACGTTCGCCGCCATCGACGCGGCCTGGGGCGGCATCGACGTGCTGGTGAACAACGCCGGCATCGACGGCAAGCGGGCGCCCGCTTGGGACGCCGAGGTCGACGCATGGCGCAGGGTCGTCGATATCAACCTTGTCGGCGCCTTCCTTTGCGCGCGCGAAGCCCTCAAACGCATGACCGCCCAGCAAACGGGCGTCATCATCAATACGTCCAGCGTGCACGAGGTGATCGCCTGGAGCGGATATAGCGCCTACGCAGCGAGCAAGGCGGGCCTGTCAATGATGGCCAAGACGATGGCGCAGGAGGCCGGAGCGCACGGCGTGCGCGTCTTGTGCATCGCGCCAGGCGCGATTGCCACGCCGATCAACGCCAATGTTTGGCAGGACCCCGCCGGCCTTCGGGATCTGCTGACCAAGATACCCCTGAACCGTATCGGCAAACCTGAGGATATCGCGGGCATGGCGGTGGTGCTCGCCTCCGATATTGCCAGTTACGTCACGGCGACGACGGTGTTCGTGGATGGCGGCATGACCGACTATCCGGACTTCATGCACGGCGGCTAGCGTCGAGCAGCAAACGACGAGGGGGCAGGCGTGTCCAAGCCGCTGGAGCAATACGGCCTGATCGGCAACATGATCTCCGCCGCGCTGGTCGGCGCCGACGGCTCCATCGACTGGCTGTGCCTTCCGCGTTTCGATTCGCCGGCTTGCTTCGCGGCCCTCCTCGGAAAGCGAGACAACGGCCGCTGGTTGATCGGACCACAGGACACGGATCACCGCTCCAGTCAGCGCTACCTGCCTGGCACGGCAGTACTTGAGACGCGCTTCGAGACGGCGACCGGCGCCGCAACGGTGACCGACTTCATGCCGCTATCGGACGATGCCGAGAGGATCGACGTCGTGCGCATGGTTCGCGGCACTCGCGGCGAGGTGGCGATGCACATGGACCTGGTGCTTCGGTTCAACTACGGCGTGGCCGTGCCGTGGGTGATGCGGCGCGACTATGGCCTGAGAGCTGTCGCCGGGCCCGACGCTGCTGAATTGCACACGCGCGTGGACCTCAAGGGACGCGACATGGCAACCCAGGCGTCGTTCACACTGCGCGAGAACGACACCGCCTCGTTCACGCTCTCCTACCACCCGTCGCACAAGGATCCGCACTTCGTCCCGGATCGTGCCGAGAGCCTGGAACGCACCGTCACATGGTGGCGCGAGTGGATCGAGCAGTGCACGTTCCCCAAGGATGAACCGACCTGGCATGAGGCTGTAGCGCGCTCCCTGATCACTCTAAAACTGCTCACCTTCGCGCCGACCGGCGGCATGGTTGCCGCGCCGACCACCTCCCTTCCCGAAGAGATCGGCGGCTCACGCAACTGGGACTACCGGTACTGCTGGCTGCGCGACTCGGCCCTGATGCTCTATGCGCTGGTCAATTCTGGCTACCGCAACGAGGCCGCTGCGTGGGAACTATGGATGCGCCGCGCGACCGCCGGTCATCCGCGCCAGTTGCGCATCATGTATGGCCTCGCCGGCGAGCGCTGGCTTCCGGAGAACGAAGTGCCATGGCTCGACGGGTACGAGGACAGCCGACCGGTACGCGTCGGCAATGCGGCGATCGACCAGGTGCAACTCGACATCTTTGGCGAAATCGCCGAAATGCTGTACGCGGCACGCCGGATGGGACTCGGGCCGATTGACACGAGCGGCCGCTTTGTCCCGGTTGTGCTCGAGCACCTGGAATCGATCTGGCAGACGCTTGGGCATGGCATCTGGGAGATGCGAGGACCGGAGCGTGCCTTCACCCATTCACGCGTGATGTGCTGGGTGGCCTTCGACCGGACGATCAAGATCGCCGAGCAGTTCGGCCTGCATGGTCCGGTCGAGCGCTGGCGCCGCGTCCGCGACGCGATCCACGCCGATGTTTGCGATAAGGGCTTCGACGCGTCCCGGAACTGCTTCACCCAGTACTACGGCGGCCACACGGTTGATGCCAGTTTGCTGCTTCTGCCGCAGGTCGGATTTCTACCTCCGGACGACCCTCGCGTCGTCGGCACGATCAAAATGATAGAGCAGGAGTTGCTGCACGACGGCTTCGTCCAGCGATATTCCACGAGCGGCGTTGACGATGGTGTCGGCGGGGATGAGGGCGTGTTCCTCGCCTGCAGCTGCTGGCTCGCCGACGCCTACGTGCTCATGGGCCGACGGCAGGCCGCCGTCGATATCTTCCGGCGTATCTTGTCACTGAGGAGCCCCCTCGGCCTGTTGGCAGAGGAGTACGACCCGGTTCGAAAACGACTCGTCGGCAATTTCCCGCAGGGATTCTCGCACCTGGGCCTGATCAACTCCGCGCACAACCTCGTCGGTCCCCGCCATCCGGTGGAACAACGGTCCAGCTAGCCGGCCGAGCGACGTTGCGACTCCCGCGTGGCCGGCGGCGCAGCACCGGCTAGGTCCGACGTCGCTACGGCATCAGGCGCCGAGCAGCCAAATGAACACGCCCATAGTGGGCAGCGACAGGATCGTGCTGAGCAGGAGCACGGAGGCCATCTCTTGTTCGGCGGCCCCGTACTGCACCGCTAGGATCACGCAGATCGTGGCGCTTGGTATCGCCAGCGTCAGTACAGCTTCGTTGCCGCTCTCCGATTGCCCGTGGAAGAGCGCGATCAATCCCAACACGATCGCCGGTATCAAGATGTTCCGTGACAGCACCGATATGCCGATCGGCAGGTTGAACGTCACGCGCCGGCCGTAGAGAACGATACCGGACGCGAACAGCGCAACACCGCCGGTCGTGTGCCCCAAGAGGGTTATTGACCGGGATACGGGGGTCGAGATCGGCACACCAAGAACCATGATGACGGCAGCGAGAATGGGCGCCCACACGATCGGCTGCTTCAGTGCGGACATGATGTGGGCGCCAGCGGCGTTTTCGGGGCCACCGCCGACCTCTCCGCGTCGCGCGGCCCCGGCTGTCAAAAGCACGGTCGCAACCGGCAGCTGCACCAAGACGAAGACCAACGCGCCGACGGCCACCGGTATTGTTGCCGCGTTCGGGCCGAACAGATAGCCCAGCACCGGCAGCCCGACGAAGCCCACCGACGGGACGCCGATGGCGAGCGCCTGCAGCGTTGCCGTCATCAGATCGCGGCCGACGACGAAACGCGCAATTACCAACGGCACGAAGAAGCCTGCCAGCATGCCAACCACGACGATCGCGATCAGCGTGGCATCTCCGGCCAACTGATCGCGCGGCGTCGCGATGATACCCGCGAACAGCATCAGCGGCAGCGCATACATCATGACCATCCGGTTGAGCACGGTTGCCTGCGCTTCGTCGAAGTCGTTACGCCAGGCTGCCACCACGCCCAGCAACAGGGTGGCGATCGCAGGTAGCATGGCGTTGAAAACAGTTGATCCCACTTCCAGCTCCTTCTTCGACAGACGATCACGATTTCCAACGGTCAGCGCGTGGCCACAAGGTTCACCGTACAGCCCCAAAACAATCGATGCCGACACACCACACTCGACACACAACTCTCGTCAATTCCCGAGCGTCCAGCGCGTCGTCGGTGTTAAGCCCGGAGGCGATACGCAGGTTCTGATCCGGCATCACCCGGTGGAGCTCGTGCGGCCTGATTTCTCCTGTTGGTCCTCGCCGGGTATCGCTTGTGGTATACTTGACAGTTGAGTGCCGCCGCCCCAATCGTGACCTCGTCAGTCGCCGGCGGCGGACCCTGGCCTTGCCAGGAAACACCATGAGGTTCCCCATGACAAATCAATCGATGGGCGCCCCGACATCGATGTCGGCAATCATCGCCGAGCATCGCGGGTGGTTCACTTTCCTCGGCATCGCGATGATTGTCATCGGCGTGGTGGCGATCGCGTTTCCGCTTGTGACCACGATCGCGGCGAAGATCTTCCTTGGCTGGTTGTTCCTTATCGGCGGAGTCATTCAGGTGGTTCACGCCTTCTCCACGCAGAAGTGGAGCCAGTTCTTCCTCAACCTCTTGATCGGGGCACTCTACGTGATCGTCGGCGCGTGGTTGGCGTTCTTCCCGTTCACCGGCATCATCACCTTGACGATCCTGCTTGCGGCGCTGTTCGTCGTCGAGGGCGGGGCTGAGATCGGCATGGGATTCCGCATCCGACCCAAGTCCGGTTGGGTTTGGCTTCTGGTATCCGGCATCGTCGCCGTCATCGCTGGCGTGCTCATATTTGCCGGGCTGCCCAGCACGGCCGCGTGGGCGATCGGACTCCTTGTCGGCATCAACCTGATCTTCTCCGGTATCAGCTACGTTTCGCTCGCCTCCGCGGCGAGAGCGTAGCCCCGTGGCGGGCGTAGGGACGGTCGACGCTTCGATCGCCTCCCGGTGCGCCTAGCCGTCGGCATCGTGCCCGCCATTCCTCGGCGCAGTCGGCGAAGTTAGCTCGAGGCACCCGCGATGCTATCGACGCTTCGGTCCGAGGCAGCCTTCATCGTCACCGCGGCGTCAACCGCCGTTCTCTACACCGTTGGCAAGGGCTGGGTCGAAAGCGTCGACAACTTCCCGATCCTGGCGTTGCTCTTCGCGTGGATGTTTGCGGTGATGCTGTGGAGCTCGTTCGTCGCCGTGCGCCATGCGGACAGCCTCGCCGAACTGCTGGGTGAGCCGCTGGGTACGCTGGTGCTCACGATCTCGGTCATCAGCATCGAGGTCTCGATCATATCCGCCGTCATGCTCCACGCCGGGCCGAACCCGACGCTCGCACGCGACACCATGCTCGCCGTGCTCATCATCGTCCTCAACGGCATGGTTGGACTGTCACTCTTAGTCGGCGGTATTCGTCACCGAGAACAGCATTTCAATCTTCAGGGCGCCCGCGCCTATCTCAGCGTACTGATCACGCTGGCAACGTTGTCCCTCATTCTGCCGCGATTCGCGGTGCCGACACCCGACACGGGGCTGACGGCGACGCAAGGGATCCTTTTCGCCCTGATAACGATCGTGCTCTACGGGACTTTCCTCGCAATGCAGACAATTCGGCATCGCGGCGACTTCATCGAACCGGGTGCGGCCTCCGACACGTCAAGTCATGGACCGCATGGCCATGGGCAGGAGCATCTTCACGTACGTACGATACCCTACCATGCATTGTTTCTTGTTCTGACTCTGGTGCCCATCGTCCTCCTTTCGAAGAAGCTCGCCGTCATTGTCGATTTCGGCGTTGAGGCGGTCGGCCTGCCGGTGGCACTGGGTGGCGTTCTGGTGGCGATACTCGTTCTGTCGCCGGAGGGAGTCGCGGCGTACAAAGCGGCTGTTGCCAATCACCTGCAACGCGCGGTCAACATCTGCCTCGGTTCGGCGCTGGCGACGATCGGCCTGACCGTTCCGTCCGTGGTCGTGATCGGGCTGTTGAGCGGCATCCACGTCCAGCTCGGACTTGCCCCAACCGAGATGGTGCTCCTGCTCCTCACCCTGGGTGTCAGCACCCTGACGTTCGGTGCGGTACGCACGAACATGCTGCAGGGTGCGGTGCACTTGGTTGTGTTCTTTGTGTACTTGGTGCTGATTTTCGCCCCGTGATGGCGCTCGCCGCGCGGCGCGAGCGAAACTGGGAGCGCCGCCTGCCCCCTTTATCGCCGGTCAGATCGGGCGTCTATTTGGCTGCGTGCGCTGGGCTGATTGTCGGCACGGGTGGAAGCAGCGCGCGCTCGCCGGGTGCGACCGAATCCGAGTCGAGCAGCGTACCCCAGTTTGTGCGCGCGGCCATCTGGTCCCTGTTCGCTTGCGACACGAACGAATCCGCATTTCCGTTCTGCCAGCCGCCACCAAGCGCTTTGTAGAGGGCCACGAGGTTTGTGACCACGTCGGCCCGCACAGCCGCGAGGCGCTGCTCGGCATGGAGAAGGGCGGTCTGTGTGTTGAGCACGCGCGAATAATCGGCCGTGCCCTCCTTGTACTGGTCGAGCGCGATTGTCGTGCCCTTCTGCGCTGCCGCCACTGACCGCGCCAGATACAGGGCCTGCTGCTTGGCCTTGAGGAACGCAGTCAGCGCGTCTTCGACCTCCTTGTACGCCTTGAGCACGGTCTGCTGATAGTCGATGATCGCCTCCTGATACCGGGCGTCGTGCACGCGCACGTTGTTGCGGATGCGCCCGTAGTTCAGGAAGTCCCAGGAGAACCCCGGGTTTATGAGACCGGTGAAGCTCCTGCCGGTGAACAGATCGCCGAAGTCGGACGCCTTGAACCCGACCGCGCCCGTGATACCGAACTGCGGATAGAGATCGGCCTTGGCCACTCCGATCTGCGCCGCTTGCGCTGCGGCACGCAGTTCGGCCGCGCGGACGTCCGGGCGACGCCTCAGCAGGTCGGCTGGTATGCCGACGCCGATTTCGGCCGGCGGCCTCGGAATCGCACCGGGCCGGTCCAGCGCTCCGTCAAGCTCGCCCGGCGATACACCAAGAAGCACTGCGAGTGCGTTCTTGGCCTTTGCCAGGTCCGCTTCCAGGCCCGGAATCTCGGCCTTGGTGTTGTTGAGGAGGACCGTGGCCTCCTGGACGTCGAGCTCCGTCGTCACCCCGTCCTTGAACCGAACCTCGGTTATCTCGAGGCTGCTGGCCTGCGTCGCCGCATTCCGCCGCGCGAGTGCCAACTCTTCCTGCAATTCGCGGATCGTGATGTAGGCGACCGCGACGTCGCCCGCGATCATCACGCGAACGTCGTCGTAGTTGGCGATCTGCGCACCGAGGTTGGCGGCCGCAGCCTGAATGCCGCGGCGGACCTTGCCCCACACGTCGAGTTCCCAGCTTGCGTCGAAGCCGATCGACCACTCCTCGAACGTGGGGTCGAAGTCGACCAGGTCCGCGACCTCCTTGAGAAGGCCGATGTTCTTCGACACTCGCTCTTCCTTGAAGCCCCCGCCCACCTTCTGGCTTTGCGGGAACCGGTCGCCAAGTACAATCCCCAGTTGGGCGCGGGCCTGGTAAATGCGCACGCCCGCTATTTGCAGCGTCAGGTTCTGTGCAAAGGCGGTTTCGACGAGTCGGGTGAGGACCGGATCGTTGAGGCGCTGCCACCAGTCGATTGCCGGCTGGGCACGCGAGTTGATCCCGGCGGTGGTGTCAGTCCAGCGGGCCTTCGCCGGCGCCGCCGGCGGGACGAAGTCCGGTCCGACCAGCACGCACCCTGCCAGGAACGATCCGAGGAGCGCTGGCAGGACGCCGCGACTGCAGGCACCGAGCGCGCGGAACGCCATCATATCCCCCGTCGTGCGATGACCGCTCCCGGCCCGGTAGCCCGCGGATGAATCACCCCAAGCGTCTAGGCGACCTTCACGACAGACGGATTAACGATTGGTTTACAAATCGAACGGGAAGACGAAATTGACCCAGCTGTAGAGACGGATATTGATACGTCGAAGGACTTCGAAGGCCTTGCTCCTGCCGGTGTAGATTGCAATCGCACCATGGGCGCCGGCCGGCAGGAAGGCACTGGTGTCGTCAAATGAAATCTGGACGGCGAACTTTCCTTGCAGCTTGGGCAGGATGAAATCCGGTATCCGGCCTGAAGGCACGTATTGGCCTTGGCCCGTTGCCCACCAGATCGCCTCGACCTTGCCGGTCAAGATCTCGCCGGGGGCGATATCAAGCGCAACCTCAGCCACTTGGCCGGGCTCAACGAATTTGATGTGCTCCTGATAGAACGCGCCCAGCATGTATGGCGGATCGTTGGTAACGAACCCCGCAATGGCACCGATTCGGAAATCGCCTACGACCAGGCCCGGCTGGGCCTGCTGCGAGACGATGTAGCCGTCGGTCGGCGCCACAATCGTGGTCTGATCGAGATAGTACTGCGCCTGCGCTAATTGGGCGCGCGCTTCCGCTACGCTCGTGTTGACTCCGTCGATGTTGTTATTGCGGGCGAGTTGCGCCTTTTGCAGCGTCGCGGTCGCCGCGGCGGCCGCGGCCGTGTCCGCGTCCACCTGTGCGTTCCACTTGTCGACGTCCTCGGCGCGCGCACCGCCCTCGGAGCTCAGATTTGTGAACCGGGCTTGTTGGGTTTTGGCATATGCCAGCTGCGCCTGTGCCTGTGTCACTTGATCCTGGGCGGCCGCGACGTCGGCGTCCATGATCTTCAGATTCTGCTCGGCGGATGCAAGCTGGGCCTTCGCCTGGGCCACCTTCTGCTCGTAGATCGTCGCATCGAACTTATAGAGAGGCGTGCCCTTCTTCACCGGCTGGTTCGCCGCAACGAGGACTTCCTCGAGGAGCGTCGGTCCCTCCAGGCGCGGCACGATCTGTATCGTGTTGCGGATGAGATGTGCGTCGATGGTGTAGGGAGCGTTGAAGCGAAGGCCGATCACGAAGATCAGCAGCATGTGAAATCCGATCCAGAACGAGAGGACGCCCCAGACGATGTTGAACTTGAGCCACCTGAAGCGAAAGAAGACGAGCCAGATGGCGACGACATAGATGACCGTGATGGTGACCGCCAAACCCATCGGGTCAACCTGCCGAAATCATGCTTTTGGATTGGATTGTGGCACGGGCACCGGCCGGTCGATCTCGACCTTCGCCTTCTTCTCACTGGCCGTCAGCCGCGCGATCTCTTCGTCGATTGCCTTCCCCTCTGCATCGGGAAACCGGCGGATGTCGACGGTCATCGAGTCGTGGAACGCCCAGATGAAAGCGTGAATCCAGGGGATGACCGCGAGCGCGCCGGCCCAGCCCATGATCTTGACGGTTTCGGCGTGCGGATGCCGGCGCTGGATGGCGATCTTGCCCGGCAGTCCCAGAATCCAGATGGCAAGCGAGAAGAACGCAACCACTGCCACCAGCCCGAACGCGAACATCAAGTACGTGTAGACATCGAACGGGCCGGGAAGGAGGGGGGCGTCAGCCGGAACGTCTCTAATCATCGACCATGCAAACCCACGGCTTACTTCGCCCCAAGGGCGCGGGCCACCAGCTTATGGCTACGCCGCGGGCTTGCAAAGTACAAAAGACGTGATCCGCCGTTTGGATTCGTTAGCTTCGCGGGCGCGACCCGCGCACGCGGCGATATGAACATCGCTGGAAGCGGCATTGACTGCCGCCCTCACCTTTGCACGTCACGATCAAGATTGGTCCGCCTCCGTTAGTCGTTCCTGGCGAGACCTGTACTCGCCCTCCAGGGCTTCGATGTGGCCGAGCACGTTCTCCAGTGCTTCGTGCTTCGACTCGTCCTGCGCCTCTTCCACCCACTGCGCGATCTCCTCGCGCAGCGAGAAGAGTAGGTCGAGCGCGCCCTTGATTTCGTGCAGTTGGCTTTGACGCTGAGAAACGGCTTTGTCAGGCATATCGACCCGTCAATATCCCATTTGCTGGCGAAGGCTACCGCGTTCAACTCGTCTCGCAGTCGATGACAAACGCCAAGCGCGGCGCTGAACCGTCCCAACCGCCGGCGCTCTTCCAAAGAGTGGCATTTGAATTGACACAGTACCCGGACGATCCTACCACTTTTGGCAACGGGGGTTCGCGAAAATGATGACGGTATCCTTCGCGCTGCTTGCGGTCGCAAGCCTGTTGCTGTGGCGCAGAGTCCAATGGGCATGGACACTCGTGGTGGCCGCGCTGGTTCTTGGCATCGTCATCTTCGTCCGTGACGTCGATTTCGCGACCAACCTGGGGATTCAGCTGTGAGGGACGACGGAATTCTCTCGCCCGAGTCGGCCCGCGTCCTCAACTTCCTCGGTCTGCTCGCGATGGTGGGCGTTCTCGTCGGCGCCTACATTTACGAGTTTTCGTATCGGGAGCTCCCCTGCACGCTCTGCCAGCTCCAGCGACTTGCCATGGTCGCGGTCGCCTTCGGCGCGGCGATGAACGTGATGCTGGGACCGAGCCCGCGCCACTACGGCGTCTGTCTTGTTTCCGCTGTGTTCGGAGGGGCGATATCGGTTCGCCAGACGCTGCTGCATATCAACCCGTACTTCGACACGGCATCTGGCCAGCCGGCCTTGGAGGCAACGACCAACCCGCCCTTTGGCGAAGCCGTGATGGGACTTCATCTATACGTGTGGGGTGTCGTGCTCTTTTCCACCGTTATCCTAGCGGTTGGCGTCGTGCAGTTGTTCAGGAGCCAGTTCGTCGGGGCGCCCCAGGAACCTGACAGGTTGGCGCGCCTCGCCGCCACCGCCGTCGGGCTCCTGTTCGTCGTGGCGGCGCTGGAGACGCTCACCACGTTCCTCGAATGCGGCTTCGCCGATTGCCCCAATGACGGCGGGTGGAACTGGTGGATCCTTCGCTGACCGGGGCTGGCCGGCTGCGCCGAATGCAGTAGCGCTGCGCGCCCTGCCCCGCCGTCGTTATTCCGCTATGAGCCGAGCAACGCCGCGCGGAACTGCTGTTCTGAGTCCTCCGCCATCTGGTCGACGGTGTACATCTGATTTTCGGTGAGGATCTTCGACAGCTCGCTATGCTGCGCCGTGCGGATGGCGTTCATTTGGGACTGCAACTGCAGGAGGGTCGAAAAGCCGGGCTTCTGGCCAGGCGTGATGCCGAGACTGTTGATCACTGCCATCCGCTGCTTGACGCCATCCTGAAGGATAGCGTCGACTTGACTCAACTCGCCCCCAGACAGCTGCAACTTGGTCTCAACGGCTTGAACATCGGCTTCCAGCATGCTCTGGAAGCTCTCTTGAGCGGCGGCCGGCGACACGCCGGTCAGCATGAGACCGGCAGCAATGCTCGCAACAACCAGCGCCATACGGATCATCTGACAACACCTCCCACACGCAACAATAACATCGCAAGCTGACCTGTCGGGGCAAACACTGACGTGTTTCCGCCTTGCTGGCAAGACCGGCTCGGCACCGAGGCGCTCCTCGCGTTGCCCGCGCTCGCCTCGGCCGTTGCGTTGCGTGCGTCGGCGATAGTCAATCCGGTTGTTGCAATTCTGCGGGTCACCATGCTTACGTTTGACTCGAGGTCAGGGGGCAAGAAAGCCGGTTCTGTGACGTCCGCTTTGCGTGCCCTCCCGAGGCGGGGGTAATTTTGACCGAAAACGTGCATTCAAGACGACGGCGCCTCGCGCTCACAGCGTCATCCTGCGCGCTGCTGCTGCTGTTGGCCGGATGCACGTTCGAGAACGCACCGGTCATCGCGGCCAAAGGTCCAGTGACCCTTGCCGAACGCGATGTTTTGTTCCGAGCCTTCGCGATCATGATGGTCGTGGTCATTCCGGTGTTCGCGATGACCTTCGCGTTCGCCTGGCGCTATCGCGCTTCCAATGCGAAGGCGCGGTACGAACCGGATTGGATGTCGGGCAAAATCGACGCCGTCGTGTGGGTCGTCCCCGCCCTCATCGTGACCTCGGTCGGGATTCACGTCTGGATCTATACCCACAGCCTGGACCCCTACAAACCGTTCGACCCGTCGGTGAAGCCGATCCAGGTCCAAGTTGTCGCCCAGGACTGGAAGTGGCTGTTCGTTTATCCGGAGCAGCGGATCGCCGCGGTCAACGAATTGGCGTTTCCCAGCGGAGTGCCGCTCAGTCTGAGGATCACATCCGACACGGTCATGAACTCGTTCTTCATCCCGGCGCTTGGCGGTCAGATTTACGCGATGGCCGGAATGCAGACCCAGCTGAACCTGCTCGCGGACGAACCGGGCGCGTTCGTCGGCCGCAACACCCAGTACAGCGGCGATGGGTTTGCCGATCAGCAGTTCGTGGCTATCGCAATGTCGAGTGAGAACTTCGAGGCTTGGGTGCGGAAGGTCAGGGAGTCCGGGAAAGCACTCGACGACGTGGCTTACGCCGACCTTGCCAAACCCAGCATTGGCCATCCCGTCGCCTACTATTCCAACGTCCCGCCAGGCTTTTTCGACAAGATCGTCCTGAAGTACGAATGCGGTCCGGCCTGCGCGCAGGCCTCCGAGCGGACCGATGCGGGGAGCGAATAAGTGCTCGGACGGCTGACTATCGAGGCGCTGCCGCTCTACAGTGCGATTGCCGCCGGCGGGGCGCTGGTGACTGTGCTGGGCGCGCTTGCGGCGGTGGCCGTCATAACCTGGCTCGGCGCCTGGCGGGTTCTGTGGACCGATTGGCTGACCAGCGTCGATCACAAGCGGATCGGCGTCATGTACGTAGCATTGGCGTTGATCATGCTTCTGCGCGGTTTCGTCGACGCGATCATGATGCGCGCCCAGCAAGCCGTGGCGCTCAATTCGGACGGCTATCTGCCGCCCGAGCATTTCGACCAGGTATTTTCTTCGCACGGCACCATCATGATTTTCTTCATGGCGATGCCCTTCCTGACCGGACTGATCAATATCGTCGCCCCTCAGCAGATCGGCGCGCGCGACGTGGCGTTCCCGTACCTAAACGCGGTGAGCCTTTGGTTGACCGCCGCCGGCGCCGGGCTCGTCTTGGTGTCGCTGGTGATCGGCAAGTTCTCGACCGCCGGATGGACCGGATATCCGCCGTATTCTGGGGCCGAATACAATCCTGGCGTCGGCGTCGACTACTGGATCTGGGCCGTCCTCATCGCCGGTGTCGGCTCGACGCTTACCGGCATCAACTTCGTCGTTACGATCCTGCGAAAGCGAGCCCCCGGCATGACGCTGATGCGCATGCCGTTGTTCGCATGGACGACGCTTTGCACCAGTATCCTGATGGCGTTCGCCTTTCCGGCAATCACGGTTGTCGCCGTCCTCCTCGAACTGGACCGCCTGCTTGGCATGCACTTCTTCACCAACGGCGGCGGCGGTAACATCATGAACTACGCCAACCTCCTGTGGATATGGGGACATCCGGAAGTCTACATCCTGATCTTGCCGGCCTTCGGTATCTATTCACACGTGGTGACGACGTTCTCGGGACGTCGGCTGTTCGGATACACCTCGCTGGTGTACGCCACCTGCGCGATCGCCTTCCTCTCGTTCACGGTCTGGCTCCATCACTTCTTCACGATGGGATCGAGCGCCAACGTCAACGCGGCGTTCGGCATCGCCACCATGATCATCGCCGTGCCGACCGGGGTGAAAGTCTTCGACTGGCTATTCACGATGTACCGGGGCCGGATCCGGTTTCACGTGTCGATGATGTACACGCTCGCGTTCATCGTCACGTTCGTCATCGGTGGCGTTTCCGGCGTGCTGCTGGCGCTGCCACCCGCCGACTATCTCATGCACAACTCGACCTTCCTCGTCGCCCACTTCCACAACATGCTGATCCCGGGCGCGCTGTTCGGTTATTTCGCCGGCTTGAACTTCTGGTTCCCCAAGGCGCTCGGCTTCAAGCTCGACGAACGCTGGGGCAAGCGCTCTTTCTGGTGCTGGGTGATCGGCTTCTATCTCGCCTTCATGCCACTCTACGTGCTCGGGTTCATGGGCATGCCACGCCGGATGGAACATTACGACACGGCGGCTTGGCAGCCTTGGCTGATCGTCGCCGCCATCGGCGCGATCTTTGTCCTGTTCGGTCTCGTTTTCCTGGTCATCCAGATCGCCGTCAGCTTCCAGCGCCGGGCCGAGCTCAAAGACTGGACCGGCGACCCGTGGAACGGACGCACGCTGGAGTGGCTGACGTCCTCGCCTCCGGCACCCTACAATTTCGCAACCATTCCCGAGGTCCGCGAACGAGACGCCTTTTTCGACATGAAGAACCGGCGGATCGCGTACGCGAAGCCAGCACGCTATGAGGACATCTCCGTCCCGAGGAACAGTCCCTTCGGCCTGATCGTGGGCGGCCTGGCGGGCATCGTCGGCTTCGCCATGGTGTGGCACATCTGGTGGCTGTCGGCCGTGGCCTTGATGGCAGCCGCGATTGCCGTCGCCGTACGAAGCAGCAACGACGACCCCGACGACATCATTCCGGCCGCCGATATCGCGGCGCGGGAGGAGCGGCGTCTCGACGAAATGGCCAGAGCGCCGGCACTCCCCTCCGCCGATGGCGGCGTAGCCGCGGCGGGCGCCGCACTACCGGGGACGGCGACATGACGGCGTCCGGGGGCAGTCTGGCGGCGCGCGCCGGCTCCGACGCGCCCACCGAACAAAGCGCAGAAAAGGCCTTCGGTTTCTGGGTCTACCTGATGACCGACGCGGTCATCTTCGCCCTTCTCTTCGCGACCTTCGTGGTTATGTCCACCGGCACCGCCGGCGGCCCGACCGGCAAGGACCTTTTCAGCCTGCCGCGCACCTTTGGCGAAACCATGCTGCTCTTGGCGAGCAGTACGACGTTCGGATTGGCGACGGTTGCAAAAACCAAACGCGTGGTCGTCCGCTGGCTGCTGCTGACGATTTTGCTCGGGCTGGGCTTCGTTGGATTGGAGGTTCTGGAATTCACGGGCATGATCAGCCGTGGCGCCGGTCCTGACCGCAGTGGCTATCTCTCCGCCTTCTTCACGCTGGTCGGCACCCACGGCCTTCACGTCAGCATCGGCATGGTCTGCATCGCGGTCGTGATCGGTCAGATCGTCGTCAAGGGCCTGACGGAGCCGGTGTCGTCGCGCCTGTTGCGGTTGGGAATGTTTTGGCATTTCCTCGACATCGTCTGGATCGGCATTTTCTCGGTCGTCTACCTTCCGGGAGTGCTGTGAATGGCAACCGCAAGGCCCACTGGAACACATCGCGCGTACCTGACCGGTCTGGTCCTGGCCCTGATCCTGACCGTCACGCCGTTTGAGTTGGTCTATTTCGGCGTCCTGCCGAAGGGGTGGACGATTGCGGCCATCGCAGTCGCCGCGATCCTGCAAGTGATCGTTCACCTCCGTTATTTCCTGCACGTCGATTTCAGGATAACGCCGGGGGAGAACCTCGCCGCCCTCGCCTTCACCGCCTTTTTGATCTGCGTGATGGTGGGCGGGTCCCTGTGGATCATGTTCGACCTTCACTACCGCATGCAGATGTAGCCCTGCGGCCGCGCCGCGCCCGAACGACGGGACCCTGCTGTCGAGGGGTGCCATGCGGCGGCTATCGCAAGGGTGGCGCGTACTGGATGCCGCCGAGATTCCACAGCTGGTTCATGCCGCGGGGAATGCCGAGTTCGGAGTCCGCGCCGACATTGCGGTCATAGATCTCGCCGTAGTTACCGACCACACGCAGCATGTTCACGGCCCAGTCGTCCGTCAGCCCCAACCGCCGGCCGAAATCTCCCTCGCGTCCAACAAGTCGCCGCACGTCTGGCTTGCCGGACACCAGTGCAGCATCGATCGTCGGCGTGCCAACGCCAAGTTCCTCGGCATCGATGAGCGCGAAGAGCACCCATTTCACCAGCATCGCCCACGCGGGGTCATCCAGCCGCACGGCAGGACCGAGGGGCTCTTTGGAAATCGCGTCAGCCAGGACGAGGTGCTCGTCGGCATCGTCGAGTTCGAGACGTTGTGAATATAGCTGCGACATGTCGCTGGTAATCACGCCGCACTTCCCGTCCGCATAGGCTGCGAGCGATTCGGCCGGGGAGGCCGTGACGACGACCTCGTAAGCCATGTGATTTGCGTTGAAATAGTCGGCGACGTTCGCTTCGCTCGTAGTTCCGGCTTGTACGCAGACGGTGCTTCCATCAAGCTCCAGCGAGGAGAGCACGTTGGCCGCGCGCGGGACAAGAAACCCTTGGCCGTCGTAGTAGGTGACACCGACGAACGTCAGCCCGAACTCCGTCTCCCGCCCCATGGTCCAGGTCGAGTTGCGTGAGAGAACGTCAATCGTTCCATTACCCAACGCGTCGAATCTCTCGGTGGCCGAGAGCGGGACATAGCGCACCTTGTCCGCATCACCGAAGATGGCGGCAGCCACGGCGCGGCAGAAATCCACGTCAAGACCGGTCCACTTGCCTTCGCCGTCCATCGCTGAGAAACCGGGAATGCCCTGACTGACGCCGCAAGCGAGCTCGCCTCGCGATCTGACGTCGTCGAGCGTCGCCCCTGATGCTGATCCGACGATGATGGTTGCCGCAAGCGCCGCCGATAGCCAGGTCAAACACGTTCTCATCGCACGCACCGTGCTCCACATTGCTCAGGGCTGTACCGCCTGCCTGACGACGACCTTCGTGCCAACCGGGACCCGATCGTAGAGGTCGATCACATCGCGGTTCACCAAACGGAAGCATCCCGACGAGACGGCATGGCCGATCGTTTGCGGCTGGTTCGTCCCATGAATGCGGTAGACCGTATCGCCGAGATAGAGCGCTCGCGCGCCCAAGGGATTTCCGGGGCCACCGGCCATGAAACGAGGCAAATAGGGCTGTCGCTTGATCATCTCCGGTGGCGGTCGCCAATCCGGCCATTCCTGCTTCCGCGAAACCTTCAGAAGACCTTGCCACTGGAAGCCGTCGCGACCGACGCCGACGCCATAGCGGATCGCTACGCCGTTCCCCTGGACGAGATAGAGAAAGCGCTCCTTGGTATGTATGACGATTGTCCCAGGCGGCTCGCTAGTCCGGAAGTAGACAGGCTGCGGCCGGTACTCCGCAGGCAGCAGCTCTTCCCCAGGCGTCGGGACGTAACCGGGCTGCTCGTCGATCACGAGCTCGTCGCGCTGGGCCGCATTCGCCCACATGTCACCGGGAACCGCGAGCAGCAACGCCACGCTGCCGGCGGCGACCAGCGCGGCGGACACCATACTCCGACACATCGTAATCTTGCTCATGGCGGATCAGGCGGAGTCGCACCGAACGAACAGCATGGTCCCGTACCGCTCACGGGCATCTGGATCGACCCATTCGGTGATCATCACGTCTTCCTCGTAGGAAGTGACCACACGGTCCTGCCGGACGCCCGCGGGTCCCTCGGGCCCGATAAACGTCCGACCCTGCGCATCGACCTTGACGAAGAGCTCCGAAAGCTCGGACTGGTCGGCAAGGTACATCATGGCGCCGCCGTTGGGTCCTCGGACAATCTGATACGGGCTTCCGCAAGCTGTCTTCGCTTCAGCTTCCGTGCGACTGCGGTCTTCCTCATTGCGGTAGGACGCAAGGCCCCAGTTCCCCGAGAGCTCGGCCTCGGTGACGACCACGGTCGGGGCAACGGGAACGCCCAAATCCGGCCCCCCGTTACGCGATGCACTGCAAGCCGTGAGCGCGCCGGCGAGTGCAGCCACCGCCAACCGGGCAGTCTTGGTCATCGTGGGTCTACCAAGGCACCGTGTTCTCTGTAGTCGAGAAGCTTAGCATGCCGCCGATCAGCCGCAACAAGCGTGCCCTTCGCGCAACCGTCGGCTGAACTGCCCGTTTCCGATTTGGATCGCGGCGATGGCGGTAGAGTTCCTCGGGCCCGCGTCGGTGATTTTCGCCGCCCGAATGACGCTCCGGCGGTGCTTCCTCTCGGGATGCTTGATTGCCGGGATAGATATGATCGATGGGTTCATCGGTCGTATGTGCATCGTCGGGTTCGACGGCGAAAGCCGCCTCGAGCTCGGCCACCCCAAGCGTCTAGAAGCAGACCCTTGGCACGCCGCTTCGGTGCTATTGCGAAGGCACGCCATGCAACGACATCAGCTGATTGACGGCACCCTCGACGCGCGACCGTTCGCCCGCCTCAAGACCGCTCAGGCAGGGCAGTATTGCGCCCATGTCCGCAATGCCACTGATCGACAGCGCATCATGAAGGACACGGATGGGGTTCATTTCATTTCGGAGGTTCTCCAGTTCGCGAAACTCCGCCTGTATCCGAACGGCGGAAGTCGTATCGCCTGCGCGAATAGCCTTGAGAAGTGCCGTAGAGGCTGCAGGCGCGAGGCAGACTAAACCGGATGTGAAGCTCTGCAGGCCGAACCTGGTCATGTGTACTAGCGCTGGCTGCTCGCCCATGCCGCTGACGATGAGACGTGGCTCGATTCGCCGCACAAGGTCAGTCAGGAATGCGTCCTCGGCGGGATCTTCCCGCACCACCGCATATTTGACAAAGCTGACGATACCGTCGGCAATGAGGGCCGCCAATGCCGTCGGCGAGAGATACGTCTCGGACTTCACGTAAATCACGATCGGCTTGCCGAGACGCTCAGCAAAGTGGCGAATGCCGGTCATGAGTCCCGATTCCGTCACCGGTGATGTCGCCGGTAATACCATGACGGTAGGGAACGAGCGTTCCCGCAAGATCGCTGCTTGATCAATGAGCGTGCCATAGGCCGGGCCGGCTGAGGGAATTGCCAAATCATCCGCGCCTACCCACTGCGCCAACGAGTCCAGTATCTGCGCGTACTCATACAGCCCGACATGGTACAGGTTGGCATTTCCGCCATACAGAAACGTGCTCACTCCTCCGGCCTTCAGGAAGTCAATGAGAGCGCGATTGGCATCGCTAGCGAGGGTGAGATCCGATCGTCTGGCAAGTGGCGGAACCGCAATGACCGAGCGGGCAAGATCATCGGGGCTGACGACGGTGGTTTTCACGGCTCCCTCCAGACTCAATGGCAGAACATTCGCGGCAAAGCGCCACGACTATACTACGCGGAAAAACGGTGCCGAATTCGCATACGGCGTGGCCAAGGGCCAATGCCTCATCGCTGATCAACGACCGACCCCGACGGTTCGTGGATTAGCTGGAAGCGGCATGGAGCACGCAACGAAGGCTACGCCTGAGCAAGACTACTCGGCTGTCATGCCTGTGAGGGTGTCTGACGCTCCAGCACTACAGAGGCTTCCTGATCGTCAACTACATGCTCGCCGACGGGCTACGGCGATCGGGGGCCGCTCAGGCGGCCGCAACCATAGATGCTGACAGCCTGGCGCTCATTCGGACCAGCGGCTTTGCCGATTACTACGACCCGACCGACGGCAGCGGGCTTGGCGGGCGCCATTTCACGTGGACCGCGGCAATGGTGGTTGAGCTCCTGGATCGTCCGGGTGATTGGTTAGGGGACGCATGAGTCTGCAGCACCTGGGCCTGCGAAAGCACCGCCTAACGTTCCAGCGTCCGAGTGCGACCACTACGCTCCTTGGCCCGTCCCTTTGACATGAGTCAAACCGCGTCAGAGACGGCCGGGCCAAGTTAGCCGCACAATCATCGGCGAGTCGTGCCGATAGCCATTCAGCTTGGGGGGCCCGCCGATGCCGCTGATCGCGATCTTCGGCTTCATTGCGTTTGTGGCGCTGGTCATCAGCGCCGTCGCCGCAGACAGCCTGTTCGCCTTTCACGCGGGCCTGATCGCGGTCATTTCGCTGGGCGTGGTGGTGTGGCGCGCCCGCACGGTCGACCTCTCGGCCGCCGCGAAATTGGCGCTCAAGCCCGAGCAGACCGGCTACATGGATGACGTCATCCGCGCCGGCGTCATCGCCACCGTTTTCTGGGGGATCGCCGGCTTCCTGGTCGGCGTCGTCATCGCCCTGCAACTAGCCTATCCGGTCCTCAACCTCGACCTGCCGTGGACGACCTTCGGCCGGCTGAGGCCGCTGCACACCTCGGCAGTGATCTTTGCTTTCGGCGGCAACGCCCTGCTGGCGACCTCGTTCTACGTCGTCCAGCGCACCACCGGCGCGCGCCTGTGGGGCGGCAAGCTCGCCTGGTTCGTGTTCTGGGGCTACCAGATGTTCATCGTTCTGGCGGCGACCGGCTACCTCGCGGGCATCACCCAGTCGAAGGAATACGCCGAGCCGGAATGGTACGTCGATCTCTGGCTGACCATCGTCTGGGTAGCGTATCTCGGCGTCTTCCTTGGCACGCTCGTCAAGCGCAAGGAACCGCACATCTACGTCGCCAACTGGTTCTACCTGGCCTTCATCGTCACCATAGCCATGCTGCACGTCGTCAACGGTCTGGCGATGCCGGTGTCGCTCGTCGGCTCGAAGAGCTACCCGGTCTTCGCCGGCGTGCAAGACGCCCTGGTGCAGTGGTGGTACGGGCACAACGCCGTCGGCTTCTTTTTGACCGCCGGCTTCCTCGGCATGATGTACTACTTCGTGCCCAAGCAGGC
>CAYTXI010000006.1:0-36962 GCA_964441935.1 uncultured Bauldia sp. | reverse complement strand
TCGTGCCACCGGCCGAAGTACGTCACCCGCCGCGACGCCCCTCAGCCAGAGCACCGCTTCCAGCTCATCTGGCCCTACACCGACCTTCTCCTGCACGACATGGGCGAGGGTCTCGCCGACAGCCGGCCGGTCGGCGACGCCAGCGGTCGCGAATGGCGGACGGCGCCGCTCTGGGGGATCGGCTTGACCGAAACGGTGAGCGGGCACACGTACTTCCTACACGACGGCCGGGCGCGGAATCTGCTCGAAGCGATCCTCTGGCACGGCGGTGAAGCGGAAGCCGCGCGTGAGCGCGTCGTCGAGGCGACGCCTGAGGAGCGGCGTGCGCTGATCCGGTTCCTGGAGTCGCTCTGAATGGCTCGATCCATCAAACTCGGGACTGTGGTCGCCCTCGTCGCCGTCCTCTGGGGCGCTCCAGCGATGGCGCAGGGACACGAAGACGCGCCGGGCATCGCATTCCGCCCGGTCGTGGACCGGATGATCGAAGCGGTAATCGTTCCGGGCTTCTCCGGCCTTGCCGTGGGCGTTGCGCGGCGGGCGTCATCAATGGACGATCTCTGCCTGCAAGCAGATGCGAAGGCGTTGGCGCAGGCGCGGACCGATTTCGCGCTCCTGGTCACCGCTTGGTCGCGGGTCGAAATGTTCCGCTTCGGACCGGCACGCACCGACAACCGGTACGAGCGGCTGTTCTTCTGGCCGGACCGCCGGTCGCTCGGCCTCCGGCAGATGCAGGGCCTGATCGCCGAGGAGGACGAGACCGCAACCAAGGTCGATACCCTCAGGCAGAAGAGCGTCGCGGTTCAGGGGTTGCTGGCCCTGGAGTACGTTCTGTTCGGCGAGGGCAGCGAGGCCCTGGCCTCCGGCACATCCGGGACGTTTCGCTGCCGCTACGGCCGCGCCATCACCGGGGCCATCGCCACAACCGCGCGCGAAGTCGTCGAGGGCTGGACGTCCGACGACGGATACGCCGCGGTCATGCGTGACGCCGGTCCGGACAACCCGGTCTATCGATCCCATGGCGAGGTCGTGCAGGAGATCATCGGTGCCGCCAGGGAGATGCTGCAATCCGCCCGTGATCTGAAGCTCGCCCGCTCGATCGGCGAGACGCCGGATGCAGCGGTTCCGCGCCGGGCGCCGTTCTGGCGCTCAAACCTCACCCTCACCGCGATCAAGGCGAACATCGCCTCGGTCCTCGCCCTTCTCAATGCCGGTGGGCTTGGGACCATTCTTCCGGAGGGATCCGAATGGCTGGCGGGGTCCCTCGCCTTCGAGCTCGGGCAGGCGAACGGCGCTTTGTCGACGGTGCAGGATGCCGGCGAAAGTTGGGAAACGGTTGTCCACGACCCGAAAGATCATGAGCTCCTCGCCTATTCGCTGGTCCCCCTCGGCGGGGCGATTGAGATTCTCGACAACGGCTTTCCCGATGCGCTCGGGCTGCTCACGGGGTTCAATTCACTCGATGGCGATTAGCCGCAGGGACTTTTTGCAGGCCTTCGCCGCGCTCGGCGTCGTGCCGGTCACGACGCTCGCGCGCGCCGGCAGCCAGCCGGCGTTCGTCGCCGCACGCATGGAGGGAGCGTCGACGTTCTCGGTGGCCGTCCTCGACTACGCCGGTGAGGTGCTGTTCAGCGAGGAGCTCGACGGCCGCGCCCACGACATCGCACTATCGCCGGACCATGCGACGGCCGCCGTGTTCGCGCGCCGACCCGGCTTCTTCGCCCTCGTCGTCGATATCGCCGGCCGCAAGCGGGTCACGGCGTTCGCGCCACCCCCGGGTCGCCACTTCTACGGACACGGCTTTTTTTCGGCCGACGGCCGCCTGCTTTACGCCACCGAGAACGACTACGAGGCCGTGCGCGGCGTCCTGGGCATCTACGACGCGACCGCCGGCTATGCACGCATCGGCGAGTTCGACACCCACGGCGTCGGCCCGCACGAGGCCCTGCTGATGTCGGACGGGCGCACCATCGCCATCGGCAACGGCGGCGTCGCGACCCACCCGGACTACGACCGAGCCAAGCTCAACCTACCGACCATGGAGCCGTCCATCACGTATCTCGACGCGGCGACGGGCGAGCTGATCGACAAGGTCAAGCTGCCGCGCGACCTTCATCAGCTTTCGATCCGCCACATGGCCGAGTCGTCCGACGGCACGATCTGGTTCGGCGGTCAGTACGAGGGCCCCGAGACCGACCGGATCGATCTTGTCGGCACACACAAGTCTGGCGGCGAGCCGACCCTGGTCGGCGCGCCAACGGCCGTCTACGCCGGCATGCGCCAGTATGTCGGCGCCGTCGCAGTCAATGCCGCCGGCACGCGCGTGGCCGCAACCAGCCCAGTGGGCGGGCACGTCCTGATCTTCGACGCCGCCACCCGTAACCTGGTCGGCGAGCGCGCTATCGCGGACGTCTGCGGCATCGCCGGCGATGGCCCCGACTTCTTCTCCTCGGATGGCCGGGGGCGACTGTGGCGCGGGCCGAATCTGATCAGCGAATTCCCCGACGTGATGTGGGACAACCACATCCGGCGGATCGGATAACCGCACTAGATCTTCGGGCGTGCCCTCGCTTGGCGCACGCGGCCGGCTTCGCTATCGTGGTGGCGCCGTTTACTCGCCGCGCGGGGATGCCCTTTGCTGGCAGATTCCTACGACGCCATCGTCATAGGCTCGGGCGCCGGCGGCGCCTCGGCCACCTACAAACTGGTCAAGGCGGGGCATCGTGTCCTCGTCGTCGAGCGCGGCGGTTTCCTGCCGCGCGACGGAACGACGCTCGACGTCAAGAAGGTGTTCAAGGAAGGCGTCTTCGGCAACAAGGACGCTTGGGTCGATGGAGCGAACCAGACGTTCGTCCCTGACGAGTTCCACAATGTCGGCGGCAAGACGAAGTGGTACGGCGCGGCGTTGTTTCGGTTCGCCGACCACGAGTTCGAGCCGGACGAAGCGTTCCAGTGCCGCGGCTGGCCGTTCGGACCGGAAACCCTGGCGCCGTGGTACGACGAGGCCGAGAAGCTGCTTGCGGTCAAGGCGTTCGACAACGAGCCGGAGCTGCAGGCGCTCATCGACCGCATCACATCGCATAACCCGGACTGGAAACCGAACCACATCCCGCTCGGGCTGAAGGAGGAGATCCTCAACGATCCGGAGGAAGCCAAGCATTTCGATGGCTTCGCTTCCGTCAGCGCATACAAGTCGGACGCTTGGTGGAACCTCCTCGAACACGTCAGGGACGATCCCAACTTCACGATCGTCGCCGGCAACCGGGTTGTCGGGTTGGTTCCGGCCGAAGGCAATCCCCGCCGCGTCACGGGCGTGCGTCTCGAGGATGGATCCGAGCACTCGGCGTCGGTCGTGGTGCTGGCGGCGGGGGCGATGACCTCGCCGCGCATCTTGCAGGACTACACGGCCGAGACCGGTGTCGATCTACCCTGCGCCGGCGCGGTCGGGGCGAACTTTCGGTTCCATCTCAATAGCGCCCTGCTCTCCGTCTCGCCGTTCAAAGACCACGACGTTCTGCGCAAGACGGCGGTGTTCTTCAACGACAGGTTCCCGCACAGCACGATGCAGTGCCTCGGATGGATGGACGGCGAGATCATTGGCGTGCAGTTGCCGGAGGCCGTTCCAAGCTTCATCGACGATGCGATGGGCGCCCACGCCATCGGCTTCTGGGCGACAACCGAGGATGGCTCGAACCCGGAAAACCGCGTCATCTCCGGCGGCACGTCGGGGACGCCAATGTTGGACTACCGGCTCGACCGCATCCAGTCCTCGCTCGACGAGCACCACGCCCTGATCCATGCCTACGAGCGCTCGCTGCTTGCTTGCGGGTTGGTCGGCGTCAGCCGTTACATGGGCACAGGCGGCACCGCGCACGCCATGGGCAGCATGATGACCGGCACCGATCCCGAGACGACCGTCTGCGATCCGGACGGCAAGGTGCATGGGATGGACGGCCTCTATGTCGGTGACGGCGGCGCGCTGCCGCGTTCGAGCCGAGTCAACCCGTCGCTGAGCATCTACGCGTGGGGCCTGCGCCTCGGCGACCACCTCGGACGCGCCCACTGAGCGTCGTCACGGCTGCTGCCTGTCTGGGGGAAGCGTGATGAACAGGACCGGCAGGCCCTTTGAAATGGAGCCGACGCCGATTGACATCGACGTCGCCATCCATTCCGAGAACGTGATCGGTGAGTCGCCGATCTGGTGTCCCAAGACCCAACAACTCTATCTCGTCGACATCAGCGGCCAGAAGATCCACGTTTTCAAACCTTCCGACGGGACCTACCGCACCTTCTCGCTGCCTGACTGGGTGACCTCGCTGTCGACGCGCGAGAAAGGCGGGCTGGTGCTGTCGATGCGCAAGACCTTTGCCTTCTTCGACACCGATACCGAGAAGCTGGATATCCTCACCGACCCGGAGCCGGAGCGGATCGGCAACCGCTTCAACGACGGCAAGTGCGACCGGCAGGGGCGACTGTGGGCGGGCACCATGGGCGCCAAGGACTGGTTGGCGGCGAGCGGCGCGCTCTACCGATTTGATCCGGACCGGCGCATCACCCGGATGCAGGACAAGGTGAAGTGCTCGAACGGCACCGGATGGAGCCCAGACAGCCGGACGATGTACTACACCGAGAGCTTCCGCTACGGCGTCTTCGCCTATGACTTCGACCCGGCGACCGGCGAGATCGACAACCGCCGCCCCTTCATCGCCCTCGACCCCGACGCCAACGGCTTCCCCGACGGGCTGACGGTGGACGCCGAGGGCTTCGTGTGGAGCGCGCAGCCGGTCTTTGGCCGGATCGTGCGCTACGACCCGGCAGGCAGGATGGAGCGCATCATCGCGCTGCCCGTTTCGCGCGGGACGAGCTGCATCTTCGGCGGCCCGGACTACCGGACGCTCTACATCACGACCGCGACCGAGACGCTGACGGACGCCCACAAGGCCGAGGAGCCGCTGGCCGGCAGCGTGCTGGTCTGCGAGCCGGGCGTTCAGGGGATACCGGAGACCCCCTTCGCCGGCTGACCGGCGGCGCTCAGTCCTCGACGACGATCTTCGGCGGTGGGCGGGCGCCGTCGGCGCTCTTCACTCCCGCCCATGCCGCAGCAGCAATGTCGCGGTAGGCCTTGGCGTGGGGGCTGTCGGGCTCGGCGACGACGATCGGCTTGCCGGAATCCGACGTCAGCCTGATCTCGATATCCAGCGGAATTTCGCCGAGGAACGGCACGCCCAGGCGCTTGGCCTCGTGGCGGGCGCCGCCGTGGGCGAAGATGTCGGTGCGCTCGCCGCAATGCGGGCACACGAAATAGCTCATGTTCTCGACGATGCCGAGGACCGGAACGTTGACGCGTTCGAACATGTGCAGGCCCTTGCGCGCGTCGATCAGGGCGAGGTCCTGCGGGGTCGAAACGATGATCGCCCCGGCGAGCGGCACCTGCTGGGCCATGGTCAGCTGCGCGTCGCCGGTGCCCGGCGGCATGTCGACCACGAGCACGTCGAGGTCGCCCCATGCCACCTCGCGGAGCATCTGTGACAGGGCCGAGACGACCATCGGCCCGCGCCAGATCATGGGCGTGTCTTCCTGGACGAGGAAGCCCATCGACATCACCTTGACGCCGTAAGCTTCCATCGGCTTCAGCGTGCGCCCGCCGATCGCCTCCGGCCGACCAGTGAGATGCAGCAGCCGCGGCAGCGACGGTCCGTAGATGTCGGCGTCGAGAACGCCGACTCGCAGCCCGTTCGCCTTGAGGGCGAGCGCGAGGTTGACCGCGGTGGTCGACTTGCCGACGCCGCCCTTGCCGCTCGCAACCGCGATGATGGCGTCGACGCCGGGAACGCCGGCCTTGGCCGGCGTTGCCGCCTGCCGCGCGCCCGGCGTCGGCGACGGTCTACCAGCGGGATCACGACGCGGCGGCGGACGGGCGGCCATCGGCGACCCCGCGCCGCCCTTCTTCTCGGCGGTCAGTACGACCATCGCACCGGCAACGCCCGGAATGGCCTTGACGGCGGTTTCGGCCGCCTCGCGCATCGGCTCGAACGCCCCGGCGCGCTCGGCCGGGACAGTGATCGAGAACATCACCTTGCCGTCGGCCAGGACGACATCGGAAACCATGCCGCGGCGAACGATGTCGCGGTCGTCGTCGGGTCCCCGAATCGTGCTGAGCCGGTCGAGGATCGTCTGCTTGTCGACGTCAGCCATCGATTCTGCGGTCCGCTTTCACACCAGTGTCGGCGGGAATCTAGCCGTCGCATCCCTCCGGTCAATGTCGGCTGCCGGAACGCCTGCCCCGCCCTCGCGACCCCGGCGTTGCCTCGACGGCGGGTTTGGTGAAATGATGAACCAGCAACTGACGTGACCGGCCCCCGCCCAAAAGCCCGGGTGCGGGGCGAATCAGCACCATCCACGTCAAAAAGAAGAAGGGGAACCGCCATGCATCAGACAGCCCGCATATTCGCCGGAGTGGCCGCCCTCCTTGCCGCTACCGGCCTTGCCGCCGCCAAGGACTGGTCGACGGTCAGGATCGGCACCGAGGGCGCCTACCCACCGTTCAACTACTTCGATTCGAATAGCGAACTGCAAGGGTTCGACGTCGACATCGCCAAGGCGCTGTGCGCCGAGATGAAGGTCGAATGCACCTTCGTCGCGCAGGACTGGGACGGCATCATTCCGGCGCTCACCGCCGGCAAGTACGATGCAATTATCGCCTCCATGTCGATCACCGACGAGCGCAAGCAAGTCATCGACTTCACCGACAAGTACTACACGAACTCGCTGAACTTCGTCGCTCCCACGGATTCCGGCATCACCGACGTGTCGCCCGAAGGCATGGCGGGCAAAACCCTTGGCGCACAGAGCTCGACCATCTCGGCATCGTTCCTTGAAGAGAACTATACCGACGATGACATCAGGCTCTATCCGACCCAGGACGACGCCAACCTCGATCTCGCCAACGGCCGTTTGGATGCGGTGCTCGCCGACGTCGGGCCCCTTGGCGTGTGGCTCAACACCGACGACGGTTCATGTTGCATTTTCGTCGGCAAACCGGTCGTCAGCGATGACGTCATCGGCATCGGCGTGCGCAAGGAGGACCAGGATCTGAAGGAGATGCTCAACAAGGCGATCGCAGCCGTCGTCGCTAACGGCGTGTACGACCAGATCAGCGAACGCTATTTCTCCGCATCGATCTATTGACGACTGACGGGGCGGCGGTTTCAGCCACCGCCGCCCCGCCGGGACCACCTTCCAAGGGGGCCGAGGCGTGCAGGACCTGTTCGCGCTGCTGCAGTTCGGCTCGGACGGCTGGGGCGACGAGATCGCCGCCGGCGCGTGGCTGACACTGCGATTGGCGCTTGCAACCCTCCCGTTCGGCCTCGCCGTCGGGTTCCTCGTCGCGCTTGCCCGCAATTCGAACCGTGGCTGGCTCGTCGCCCTTGGCAGCCTCTTCGCCACTGTCTTCCGCGGCCTGCCCGAGCTCCTGACACTATTCATCATCTACTATGGCGGGCAGATTCTGCTGCAGAAGGCCGTTAGTCTGTTCGTCGACACTTATGTCGAGGTGAGCAGCTTCGTCGCCGGTCTGGTAGCGCTCGGCCTCGTGTTCGCGGGCTACGCCAGCGAGGTGTTTCTCGGTGCGTTCCGCGGCATCGGCCGCGGCCAGTACGAGGCCTCGCATGCGCTCGGCCTGCGCCCATTCGCAACGCTCAGGCTGGTGATTGTGCCCCAGCTCCTGCGCCTGGCGCTGCCGGGCCTCGCCAATCTCTGGCTGGTGCTCCTCAAGGACACCTCGCTGGTCTCGGTGATCGCGCTCAACGATCTCTTGCGCGAGACAGCGGTGGCGGTCGGCGCAACCAAGGAGCCGTTCTTCTTCTATCTGATCGCCTGCCTGATCTACCTCGCCATGTCGATCGTGTCCTCGTTCGGAATCGGCGGGATCGAGCGCTGGTCGGAGCGCGGCCACGTGGGGGCGAGATGAACCTCGACCTCCTCGCGCGCTATGGCCCACGCATGCTCGAGGGACTAATGATCACCGTCGAGCTCGTGGCCATCTCGGTAGCACTCGGCGCGCTGCTCGCCGTCCCGGTCGCACTCGCCCGTCTCTCTAAGGCGCGTATCCTCCGCGCGCTCTCATTCGGCTACGTCTACCTGTTCCGCGGCACGCCGCTGCTGGCCCAGCTGTTCCTGGTCTACTACGGCAGTGGACAGTTCCGTGATGCCCTGGAATCGGTGGGGCTGTGGTGGTTGTTCCGGGATCCCTTCTATTGCGCGCTGCTCACGTTCACGCTCAACACCGGCGCCTACCAGGCTGAGATCCTCCGCGGCGCGATCCGTTCGGTGGCGCGCGGACAGAGCGAGGCGGCCGCGGCGCTCGGCCTCAGGCCGTTCCCGACCTTCGTCAAAGTGATCATGCCGCAGGCCATGATCGTGGCGCTGAGACCGCTCGGCAATGAAATCGTCCTGATGATCAAGGGCTCGGCGGTCGCCGCGGTGGTCACGGTGCACGATCTCATGGGAGTCACCCGACTCGCCTATTCCCGCTCGTTCGACATCTCGGCCTATCTGTGGGCGGCGGTCCTCTATCTCATCCTGGTCGAGGCGCTGCGCCGCGTGTGGAACGGGCTGGAGCGACGGCTCACGCGTCATCTCAGCCTGCGGCCGACGAAAGAAGCGAGCGACCACTTGGTCCCCGACGCCGAAGACGCGATAAGCTAGGCAAGGCGGCGCGGCCCGTCGCTGAATTGACCGAATTCTCCGGAGGGGCTGAGGGCATGGCGAAAGTCGCATTCATCGGGTTAGGGGTTATGGGCTATCCGATGGCCGGTCATTTGGCCGAACGCGGCGGCCATGACGTGACCGTCTACAACCGCACCGTGGCGAGGGCGCAGGCGTGGGTCGCCGAACACGGCGGGGCCTCGGCGTCGACCCCGCGCGAGGCGGCCGAGGGCGCGGTCTTCGTATTCTCGTGCGTGGGCAACGACGACGACTTGCGCGCGGTCATTCTCGGCGCCGATGGCGCGCTCGCCGGCACGGCGGCGGGTGCGACGATCGTCGACAACACCACGGCGTCAGCCATCGTCGCCCGCGAGCTCCATGCGGCGGCGAAGGAGAAACAGGTCGGCTTCCTCGACGCACCGGTCTCCGGCGGCCAGGCGGGCGCGGAGAACGGTCAGCTCACCGTCATGGTCGGTGGAGACCGAAGCGTCTTCGACGCGGCCAAGGACGTCATCGGCTGCTACGCCAAGATGGTCGGCCTGATGGGACCGGCCGGTGCCGGGCAACTTACCAAGATGGTCAACCAGATCTGCCTCGCCGGGCTGGTTCAGGGCCTGTCGGAGGGCGTCCACTTCGCCAAAAAGGCCGGCCTCGACGTCAAGCAGGTGATCGACGTGATTTCCAAGGGTGCCGCGCAGTCCTGGCAGATGGACCATCGCTGGGAAACGATGAACGCTGGCAAGTTTGACTTCGGTTTCGCCGTCGACTGGATGCGCAAAGACCTGGCGATCGCCCTGGCCGAGGCGCGGGGGAACGGCGCCAAGCTGCCGGTGGCGGCGCTAGTCGACCAGTTCTACGCCGAGGTCCAGGGGATGGGCGGCCGACGCTGGGACACGTCCAGCCTGATCGCCCGGCTCCAACGGGATGGCTAAGCACTCCGCAACGAGAACACGCGCTGTCGAGGATCCCACTGCGGAAGCCGAAGCCGTCGTCAAGGCACTGCGTGCGGCAGGCACGGCGAAGAACCGTGCCGGCATGGCGCACTTCGGCATCACAGGAAACACCGCCGGGGTCACGCTCGCGAAACTGCGGTCGATTCAAAAGCGCTACCGCCGCGACCATGCCTTCGCCGCAGCCTTGTGGCGAACGGGCCTGTACGACGCGCGCATCCTGGCTTGCTTTCTCGACGAACCGGACAAGGTCACTTCGAGGCAAATGGATACGTGGGTCGCGGCGTTCGACAGTTGGGCGATCTGCGACGGTGCCTGCCTGCACCTGTTCGTCAAAACGCGCTTCGTCGAAGAGAAGATCGAGAAATGGGCTAAGGACGAGCGCGAATTCGTCCGCCGGGCGGCGTTCGCACTCATCGCCTGCTACACGGTCCACGGCAAGTCCGTGCCCGATGAGCGCTTCCTGGCGTTCCTCGACCTCGTCGAGCGGTATGCGGGCGACCCGCGCAACTACGTCAAGAAGGGCGTGAATTGGGCGCTGCGCCAGATCGGCAAGCGATCGAAGCGGCTGCATCGCCCGGCTCTCGCCGTCGCCAGAAAGCTCACGGCCTCGGAAGACAGAACCGCCCGCTGGATCGGCAAGGACGCGGTGCGGGAGCTGACTGACCCCCTCCAGCTTGCGCGAATTGCCGCCCGGTCGAGCGTCAGGCGGTCGCCTTGACCTTTTCCTTTTCCAGGGGGATGTAACTCAGCGGCATCGCCGTGGTGTATTTGATTTGCTCCATTGCGAACGTCGTCGACACATCGGCGATGTCGATTCGGGCGATCAGCCGCTTGTAGATATTGTCGTAAGCCTCGATGTCGGGGACGACCACCTTGAGCAGGTAATCGACCTGACCGGCCATGCGATAAAACTCGACCACCTCCGGGAGCTCGCTGATGACTTCGGCGAAGCGGCGGAGCCACTCGTCGTTGTGCTGGTTGGTGGTGATCGCAACGAAGGCTGTCACCTTGGTGTTGACCATTTTCGGGTCGAGGAGGGCAACGCGGGCGGTGATGACGCCATCCTCCTCGAGGCGCTGGATGCGCCGCCAGCAGGGCGTCGTCGACAGGCCGACGCGCCGGCCGATCTCGGCGACCGGCACGGTCGCGTCTTCTTGCAGGATCTGCATGATCTTGCGGTCCAACCGGTCGATCATCTTAGGGTCCCTCATGGGAATCGAATTCCAAAAATGCCGCGTTGTGGGATTTTTTACCAGCTGTTCGGTGACTTCGTCGCTCATATAGAAACATTTTCTCCCTACGTCAATGCCCGCTCAACCGTCGCGCGATCTCGGCACGCAGAACCGGAACGAGTTCCGACTCAAACCAAGCGTTGTTCTTGAGCCAGGCATTGTTGCGCCACGAGGGGTGTGGGAGCGGCAAGACGACCGGATTGACCGTTGCGGACATGATCTCACGCCAGGCGGCGACGGTTTCGGTCAAGGTCGGGCGCGCGAGCGGGCCCAAGTGCCAGGCGTGGGCGTACGACCCCACGGCAACCACCAGCTCGATCTGCGGCAGCGCGGCGAACAGCTTGGCGCGCCATGCGGGCGCGCATTCCGCGCGGGGCGGCAAATCCGAGCCGCGCGCGTCTTGCCCGGGGTAGCAAAACCCCATCGGAATGATGGCGATTCGGCCGACGTCATAGAAAATCTCGGAGTCGACGCCCATCCACGTCCTCAGCCGGTCGCCCGAGGGGTCGCTGAAGGGCGTGCCGGACGCATGAACGCGTGTTCCCGGTGCCTGGCCGGCAACGCAGATTGCCGCGGTCGAGGACACGCGAAAAATGGGCCGCGGTTCGTGCGGTAGCGGCGAACCTCGCGGCGTCTCCAGGCAAATCCGGCAGGCCCTGATTGAGCCGACCAGGCGGCTCAAAGCCCGGTCCCGGGATCGAAGGTTGCCGCCTGCCGGCGAAGGCGCCCCGCCCGCTCGAACGAGCTGAACCATGTGGAGTTTCGCCGCGTTAACCATGTTCCTGAGGCAGAGTTTAACCACTGCCGGGCAATCGTGCATCGGAAGCTCGCGACCGCTTTCCATCGATCAACGCCGGGAGGTGACCGGAATGAATGCCGCTCCGCTCGCTTCGGAGAGCGACAAAACGGCGGTCAGTCGTGAGCGCGCGGATCGCCGGCGCTCGGTTCTCCGCGCCGTCCGCGAGCAGCGCGAACGGCTGACATCCATGTCGGGGACGCGCCCCGAGTTCGATCACGAGCTGGCCCTGACGTTCGCGCGCAATCGCATGAGTGCGATCTACGCGGTACCGCTCCTCATCGGGATCGTCGCCACGACCAGTCTGTTGTGGATGACGCCGGCGCTCGCGATCGCATGGGCCTCCGGTGTGTTGGCCGCCCACGTCGGCATGATCGCGCTTTGCCGTAGGTACATCGTGCTGCCGTCTTCGGAGGTTTCGACCAGGGCGTGGACCCGCCGCTTCGTCATCGCGGAGTTCATCGGCAGCCTCGCGTGGGCCTCGGTGTTGCTCCTGGCGCCGACATCGTCCGCCGAAGTTGCCGGGCTTGAGCTCTTCCAGTTTGCCACGATGCTGATCGTTATTTCGGTGATCACGTCTCTGGCTTCGACCGTCCCGCCGGCCGCCGTCGCCGGCACCGTGCCCATCACACTGACTCTCGCAGCGATCTACGTCAGCAAGGGCGACTTCCTGTTCGTGGTCTTCTCGATCATGGCGCTCGGCGCGCAATTCTTCTTCCTCATCCTGGCGTCGAGGCTCTACTCGGCGACGCTCGCCATGCTGGAGTTCCGGGCGCAGAAGGACCTGCTCATTGCCGAACTAGGCACGGCCAAGTCGATCTCGGATGAGTCGCGACGCCGCGCCGAGGAGGCCAACCTCGCCAAGTCGCGATTCTTGGCGACAATGAGTCACGAGCTCAGGACGCCGCTCAACGCCATCCTGGGATTTTCCGAAATCATCAAGAACGAGGTTCTCGGGCCGCTCGGCAACGAATCGTACAAGGACTATGTCACCGATATCCACGGCAGCGGCCAGCATCTCCTCAACCTCATCAACGAGATACTCGATCTGTCGCGGATCGAGGCCGGCCGCTACAAGCTCGATGAAGAGCCGGTCAATCTGGTCGCCGTCGTCGAGGAATGCCATCACATCATGAAGCTCAAGGCCAAGGCCAAGGGCATCATCATCACCGAGAATTACTTGCGCGGCATGCCGCGGCTTTGGGCCGACGACCGGGCGGTGCGCCAGATCGCGCTCAACCTCTTGTCGAACGCCATCAAGTTCACGCCGCTGAGCGGCGAGATCGCCATCAAAGTCGGCATGATCCCGGGCCGTGGTCAGTTCCTGTCGATCCGCGACAACGGGCCCGGCATTCCCCCGGAGGAGATCCCGATCGTAATGTCGTCGTTCGGTCAAGGGTCGATCGCTACCAAGAACAATGAGCGCGGCGCGGGCCTCGGTCTGCCGATCGTCCAGGCGCTGATGCTCACCCACGACGGCACATTCGAGCTGAAATCGAAGCTGCGCGAGGGGACCGAGGCGATTGCGACGTTCCCGCAGTCGCGGGTGATGGAGGCCCTGCCGCCGATGGACGACGAACCGCAGCGGCGCGGCTGGTTGAAAGCCAGTTAGTCCGAGCGGTTCGAGACGCCGGCGTCGGCGAACGTCGCCATGCCGGCGTGGATACGGGCAGCCGTCTTGACGATGCCCGCGGCGAGCGCGGCGCCCGTCCCTTCGCCAAGGCGCATGCCGAGGTCCAGTAACGCGGTCTTGCCCATCCGCTCCAGGACCCGGCGGTGGCCGGGCTCGGTCGAGACGTGGCCGAACAGGCAGTGGTCGAGGGCGGCGGGGGCGACGGCATAGAGCACGGCAGCGGCGGCGGTCGCGACGAATCCGTCCACGATTACAGGGACTTGGTTGAAGCGCGCGGCGAGGATCGCGCCGGCGATGCCGGCGAGCTCCCGCCCGCCAAGCCGGCGCAGAACCGAGAGCGGATCCGACAGGTGCCGGGCGTGGCACCGGACGGCGGCCTGGATCGCTGCCCGTTTTCGCTCGATTCCCGCCGGATCCACGCCGGTTCCGGGGCCGACCCAGTCGGCCGCCTCGCCGCCGAAGAGCGCCAGACAGACGGCGGCGGCAACGGTGGTGTTGGCAATCCCCATTTCGCCCACGCACAAAAGGTCGACGCCGCCGGCGATCGCCTCCATGCCGTAGGCTATGGTCGCGGCGCAGGCGGCCTCGTCCAGGGCCGGCTCGCGGGTGATGTCGCCGGTCGGCACGTCAAGCGCGAGGTCGTAGACCTTGAGGCCGAGGTCGTTGGCGAGGCAGATCTGGTTGATGGCGGCGCCGCCGGCGGCGAAGTTCGCGACCATCTGGGCGGTCACCTCGGCCGGGTAGGCGGAGACGCCCGCGGCCGCGACGCCGTGGTTGCCGGCGAAGACGGCGACCAGCGGCCGGTCGACACGTGGCGGCGCCCGCCGCTGCCAGGCGGCGAGCCAGGCCACGATCTCCTCCAGCCGACCGAGGGAGCCCGGGGGCTTGGTCAGCTCGCTTTCCCGGTGCCTGACCCGTGCCACTGCGTCGGCGTCGGCAGATGGCATGCGGGCAAACAGCGCGCGGATGTCGTCGAAGGGCAGCGCCGAGGCTGAAGGGATCATGGGCTTTCCCAGCGGAGCGTGCGGCGGGCAGGATTGTTGGCCCGGTCGCGCCGAGGTCTTATAACCATGGCCCCAAACAGGCAAAGCGAGCCAGCCCGAGGCGAGGCATGAACGGTGACCGGTCCCCATCCGCCGAACTCGGAACCGTCGTCGACGACCTCAAGGCCTCGATCGTCTTCCTGACGCGGTTGCCACCGCATGTGATCGGCGTCGACCCCGGTCGGCGTCCGGACTTCGCGCGGGGCGCACGCGCCATTCCAATCGCGGGCGCGCTGATCGGCGCGGCGGGCGGCGTTGTCCTCATCGCCGCCGCGATCCTCGGAATGCCGCCTTTGATCTCGGCCACATTGGCAGTCGCGGCAACAACGATCCTGACCGGCGCCCTCCACGAGGACGGCCTCGCCGACACGGCCGACAGCTACGGCGGCGCGACGGCGGAGCAGAGGCTCGAGATCATGGACGACAGCCGTCTCGGGACATACGGAGCCGTCGCCTTGGTGGTCGCGGTCGTGCTCAGGCTCGGGGCGCTCGCCGCTATCTCTGCGGGCAGCGCCGCCGCTGCGGCCCTGACGCTGATCGCCGCGGAGGCGGTTTCGCGGAGCGCCCTCGTGTGGCTGTGGTACGAGCTGCCGGCCGCGCGGACGAGCGGCATGGCCCACGCGACCGGCCCTCCCGACCGCGACGCCATGGTCATCGCGCTCGTTGCCGCGGCCATCATCGCCCTCGTCGCCGGTCTGCCCGCGGTCGGCCTCAAGGCGACGCTTCTCGGCTTAGTTCTTGCCGCAATTGCCGCCTATTCTTTCACTCGGATCACGGCCCGGGCGATCGGTGGACGAACCGGCGACTCGCTCGGCGCCTGTCAGCAGATCGCCGCGGTCGCGTTTCTGTGCGGAGCCGCGGTGAGTTGACGGCCGTCAGGGTTGCGTTGCGGACAACGATGCCAGCTCCGATCGAACATTGCCGCCAAGCGGGGCGGATCGATGGAGACGAGGCCGCGCGATGAGGCGCCGGGGTCCGCAGGGACGGCTGCCGTTCCTGTTTTGGCTACTCGTAGCGTTGCTGGCGACGCTCGTCATCGCGCTCATTGCCAACACCGACGGGGAAATCCTCGGCTTGGCGAACGATGAGTTCGCCCAGGTCGGCTACCTGCTCCTGCTGTTGATCTTCATCGGCTCCGCCCTGTTCGGACGCGGGCTCAGGGCGGGCGAGGTCATCCGCTCCATCCTTGGCTGGTGCCTGATCCTGGTCGTGCTCGTCGGCGCCTACGCCTACCGCAACGAGCTCGCCGGTGTCGGCGGACGCTTCCTCGGGGTCCTCGCCCCGGGGGTTCCGGTCGCCGGGCGGCTCTCCGGCGAAGGTGAGCCGGGGAGCGTGATGATCATGCGCGCAAATGACGGCCACTTCGCGGTCCGCGCTCACGTCGAGGATGTGCCGTTGACGTTCCTGGTCGACACCGGCGCGAGCTTCGTGACCCTGACCTTGGCGGACGCGACGGCCGTCGGAGTGGACGTCGGTGGACTCGACTTCGCCATGCCGATCAGCACCGCAAACGGAGTCGTGCGGACCGCGCCGATCACTATCGGCCGCTTGACGATCGGCACGATCGAGCGCCGCGACGTCGAGGCCCTGGTGGCGCCGCCGGATTCGCTCCACCAGAGTCTGCTCGGCATGAGCTTCCTCAATACGCTGGACGGATACGCGATCGCCGGCGACCGATTGGTGCTGACTCCCTGAGGGATCAGGCTAGGGTCGCGGCGAAGCGGATCGCGACCACCGACAGGAACAGCCCGAAGCCGACCTCGAGCTGACGCCGCGACAGGGCGTGGGCGATGCCGACGCCGACCGGCGCCATCGCCACGGTGATCGGGATCACCAGGGCGAGGCCAAGGAGATTGACGAAGCCGGCCGAGAACGGCGGCAGGCCGGGAGCGCCCCATCCCGCCCACACGTAGCCTAGGATGCCGGGGAGCGAGATCAGGACGCCGACACCGGACGACGTCGCCACGGCCTGGTGGATGGGCCGGCCGAAGAGGGTCATGAAGGTGTTGGTGAGCACACCGCCGCCGATGCCCATAAGGGTCGAGAAGAACCCGATTAGGGCGCCGGTCACGGCGCGGATCGGCCCTTCCGGCAGGACGCTGCCGAGACGCCAGGTCTCGCGGCCGAACACCAAACGGATCGCGACGATGAAGGCGAGGATCGCGAAGATGCCGCGGAGGGCGGCGCCCGAGAGCACCGAGGCGACGATCGCGGCGATCACGACGCCGATCGGAACCGGAACGATCCAGCTTCTGAGCAAGCTCATGTCGACGGCGCCGCGGCGGTAATGCGCGAGGAAGGAGCGGATCGCGGTCGGAACGATGACGCCGAGCGAGGTGCCGACCGACAGGTGCATACGCACCGCCTCGTCGACGCCGAGGAACGCCAGACCCTGATAGAGGACGGGGACGATGACCGCGCCGCCGCCGATGCCGAAGATGCCGGCGAGGAGGCCAGACACGGCGCCGGAGGCGACGAGGGCAACCGCAAGCCCGAAGAGCTCGGCAGGCGTGGCCGAGATTTCCATTGGCCCCCCGCATAGGCGTCACGGCGCCCGTCAGGCGGTCGCCCGAGCCGCCTCCCGTGTGTGCGTTGCCGGCGGGCGCAGGTCCAGCGGCCCGGCCGGCGCGACCGCCGCCAACGCCTCCTCGACCACCTCCACGCCCGCGCCCGACCGCGACGCGCCGACGGTGAGAACGCGGCGCCAGCGCCGGGCTCCGGGCCGCCCGTTAAACAGCCCGAGCATGTGGCGCGTGATTTGGGCCAGGCGAGTCCCCCCGGACGTCTCCGCGGCAACATAGGGCAGCATCGCCTCCACCGCCGCGACCGGATCGAACGCATCCCGCGCCGCGCCATAGAATCGCCGGTCGACGTCGGCGAGCATCGCCGGTGCGTGGTAGGCGGCGCGGCCAAGCATGACGCCGTCGCAAATCTCGAGATGTCCGGCGGCTTGGTCGAGCGTATCGATGCCCCCATTGACGCCGACGAACGTCGTCGGCAGGCGCCGCTTGAGGCGCGCAACCGCAGCGTAGTCGAGGGGCGGCACGTGGCGGTTCTGCTTCGGGTTGAGGCCCGAGAGCCAGGCCTTGCGGGCGTGAACCCAGATTGCGTCGGCGCCGGCGGCAACCACCGCATCGGCAAGCGCCGCGAGCGCGCGGTCGGGGTCCTGTTCGTCGACGCCGAGCCGGCATTTGACCGTCACCGGAACCGATACCGCCGCCTTGATCGCCGCGACGATGTCGCCGACGCGCGCCGGCTCGCGCATCAGGCAGGCCCCGAACGTGCCCGAACGCACGCGATCGGACGGGCAGCCGACGTTGAGGTTGACCTCGTCGTAGCCGTAGCCGGCCGCAATGTCGGCGGCCGCCGCCAACTTCTCCGGATCGGCGCCGCCGAGCTGCACAGCGACCGGGTGTTCTTCGGCTGAGAACGCCAGTAGACGGTCGCGGTCGCCATGGACGACGGCGTCGGCGACGATCATCTCGGTGTGGAGCAGCGAGCGGCGGGTCAACTGGCGATGGAAGACCCGGCAGTGCCGGTCGGTGCACTCCATCATCGGTGCGACGGCGATGGTGCGGCGGTCGGCGGTCATGGCGCTCAAATGGACCGCGGAGCGGGCGAAGTCCAGCCCGCGCGCGACCGCGGCGTCCCGCTTTTGCGGGAGAAGCCGGGACAGACGAGTGAGGACGACCGTGAATCGCCGCCGGACATCGACGCCTCGCGTGACCTCACGCTCGACGGGTCATTCCTCGACCAGCGCGAAACGGTCGACGTCGAACAGGCCGAAGTCGGTGATCTTCAGGTGGGGGATAACCGGCAGCGGCAGGAACGCCACCTGGAGGAACGGTTCCGGCAGCGTGCAGCCGAGATCGCGCGCCGCTCGGCGGAGCGCCAGGAGCTCGTCGCGCACGGTCTCGAACGGCTCGAGGCTCATGAGGCCGGCGAGCGGCAGGGATACCTCCGCCCGCACCGTGCCGTCAGACACCGCCACGAAACCACCGCGGATCTCCTTCAGCCGTTCAACCGCGGCCGCCATGTCGGCATCGCTGACGCCAACCACGCAGATGTTGTGACTGTCGTGCCCGACTGAGGAGGCGATCGCCCCCTCGCGCAAACCGAACCCGGTAACGAAGCCGCGGCCGATGTTGCCGTTCTTGCCGTGGCGTTCGACCACGGCGACCTTGGCGATGTCCGTCGCCGGATCGGCCCGTCGCCCAGCCTTGGTGGCGGGAACCGACCTCGTCACGCGGTCGGTGACGACGCGGCCGGGGGCGACACCGATCATGGTCACTTCGCCGGCGACACCCGGAATGTGGAAATCCTCCGCCGTCACCTTGGGCGCCTTGACGCTGTCGAGGCCAACTGGCTCGACGGGCTTCCGGGTCGCGAACAGCGCGTCGTCCACCACCCGTCCGGCCGAGATCACCGTTTCGACCGAGCACTCGGAGAGGCTCGCGACCAGGACGATGTCGGCGCGGCGGCCGGGCGCGATGATGCCGCGGTCGCGAAGGCCGAAGGCGTTTGCCGCCGACCAGCTCGCGGCGCGATAGACATGGTGGAGCGGACGGCCGAGCTTGATCAGCGTGCGGATCATGAAGTCGAGGTGGCCTTCCTCGGCGAGGTCGAGGGGATTGCGGTCGTCGGTGCACAGGGAGCAGAAGCTCGAAGTGTTCTCGTCGAGGATCTCGGCGAGTGCGTGCAGGTCCTTGGTGACGGAGCCCTCGCGGATCAGCACCTGCATGCCTTTCCTCAGCTTCTCGCGGCCGTCGTCGGCGATGGTGGTCTCGTGGTCGGTGCGGATGCGGGCGGCGAGGTAGCCGTTGAGGTCGTAGCCGCGCACCAGCGGCGCATGGCCGTCGATGTGGCCGTCCTGGAAGGCGACGAGCTTGTCGAGCACGCCGTCGTCGGTGTTGAGCACGCCCGGGAAGTTCATGAACTCGGCGAGGCCGATGACCTTCGGATGCGACCTCAGCGGCAGGAGGTCGGCGGCAGCGAGCGCGGCGCCGGACGTCTCGAACGCGGTCGCCGGTACGCACGAGGACAACTGCACACGCAGGTCCATGATCGTGGTCTCGGCGCAATCGAGGAAATAGCG
Source organism: uncultured Bauldia sp. (assembly GCA_964441935.1). Lineage (GTDB taxonomy): Bacteria > Pseudomonadota > Alphaproteobacteria > Rhizobiales > Kaistiaceae > JBBDMC01. Next base: position 17,507 of record CAYTXI010000006.1, on the reverse strand, counting down.
GATGCCGTCGAGGCCGAGGACGTTGGCGATCTCGTGCGGGTCGCAGATGGCGGTGGTGACGCCGTGAGGGAGGACACAGCGGTCGTATTCCTGCGGCGTCACCAAGGACGACTCGACGTGGAGGTGGGTATCGATGAAGCCGGGAACGGCGAACAGCCCCGCGCCGTTGATCGTCGCCTTGCCCGAATAAGTCTCGTAGGTGCCGACGATGCGGTCGCCGGTGATGGCGATATCCGTCGTGGTCACGCCGCCGGAGACGATGTCGAGGAGCCCGACGCCCTTGACGACGAGGTCGGCGGGCTCAGCGCCGCGGCCCTGGCGGATGGCACGAGCGAGGGCCGCCTTGTCCATCATTGTGCGTCAGGCAGGGCCCGGCGCGATCTCGACATCGGCCGGCTCCCTACACCTTCACCCATCTCCCACCCCTGGCGCTCGACTTCACCGCCGCGTCGATGAACTGCATACCGGCCAGACCGTCCTCGACGGTGGGGAAGATCACGTCCTTGTCGGGCTTCTTGCCGTCGCGGGCGGCGCGGATGGCGCGGGCGACCTCGGCGTAGACGTTGGCGAAGCCTTCCAGATAGCCTTCCGGATGGCCGGGCGGCACGCGCGTCACACGCCCGGCCTCGGGCCCGCTGCCGGCACCGCCGCGGGTGATCAGCCGCGGCGGTTGGCCGAAGGGGGCGAACCACAGGTAGTTCGGGTCCTCTTGCCGCCACGTGAGCCCGCCCTTGGTGCCGTAGACGCGGAGCGCGAGCCCGTTCTCGTTGCCGGGCGCTACCTGGCTCGCCCACAACATGCCCTTGGCACCGCCCTTGAAGCGCAGGAGGACGTTGTCGTTGTCGTCGAGCTTGCGACCCTTGACGAAGGTCGCGAGATCGGCGAGCAGCGACTCCACCGTCAGACCGGTGACGAAGCACGCCAAGTTGTGGGCGTGCGTGCCGATGTCGCCAAGCGCGCCGCCGGCGCCTGATCGTTTCGGATCGGTGCGCCAGGTGGCCTGCTTTTGGCCGGTCGCCTCCAGCTTCTCGGTCAGCCAGTCCTGGGCGTACTCCACCTGGACGACGCGGATATCGCCGAGCTCGCCGGCGGCGACCATGGCGCGCGCCTGACGAACCATCGGGTAGCCGGTGTAGTTGTGGGTGACGGCGAAGATCTTGCCGCTGCGCTTGGCTGTGCGCACGAGGTCGCGCGCCTCGGCGACGTTGAGCGACAACGGCTTGTCGCAGATGACGTGGATGCCGGCCCTGAGGAAAGTCTTGGCGACCGGTGCGTGCATGTGGTTGGGAGTGACGATCGCCACGACCTCGATACCGTCGTCGCGCTTGGCCTCGGCCTTGGCCATCTCCTCGAAATTGCCGTAAGCGCGGTCGGGGGCGATGCCGAGGCTGAGCGCCGAGGCGATCGCGCGCTTCCTCTCCGATGACAGCGCGCCGGCGACCAGCTCATACTGATCGTCGATGCGCGAGGCGATGCGGTGGACGGCGCCGATGAAGGCGCCCTCGCCGCCGCCGACCATGCCGAGGCGGATGCGGCCGCCTGCCTTCGCGTCGCTTCTTCCTTCGACCATTGCCCCCTCCCCTCAGCCGATGCCCAGCATCTTGCGGTTGGCCTTCTGATCGACGCCGCTGGCCGCGAAATCGTCGAAGGCCCGCTCAGTGACGCGGACGATGTGGTCGCGGATGAACGGAGCACCCTCGGCGGCACCCTGCTCGGGGTGCTTCAGGCAACACTCCCACTCAAGCACCGCCCAGCGCTCGTAGTCGTATTGGGCGAGCTTGGAGAAGATGCCGCCAAAATCGACCTGGCCATCGCCGAGCGAGCGGAAGCGGCCGACGCGATCGACCCACGACTGGAATCCGCCGTAGGCGCCCTGCCGACCGGTCGGGTTGAACTCGGCGTCCTTCACATGAAACGCGGTGATACGCTCGTGGTAGATGTCGATGAACTCCAGGTAGTCGAGCTGCTGCAGGACGAAGTGCGACGGGTCGTAGTTGATGCCGCAGCGCGGGTGATTGCCGACGCGCTCCAGGAGCATCTCGAAGCTGATGCCGTCGTGCACGTCCTCGCCCGGATGCAGTTCGAAGGAAACGTCGACACCCAGCCCGTCGGCGTAGTCAAAGATCGGCTTCCAGCGCTTCGCCAGCTCGTCGAACGCGGTCTCGACGAGGCCCGGCGGGCGCTGCGGCCACGGGTACATGAACGGCCACGCGAAAGCGCCGGTGAACGTCGGCATCGCCGGCAGGCCGAGGTTGGCGCAGGCTTTGATCGTCGCCTTCACCTGGTCGACGGCCCATTTCTGCCGCTTCTTCGTGTCCCCACGCACCTCCGGTGCGGCGAATCCGTCGAAGGCCGCATCATAGACCGGGTTCACCGCCACGAGCTGGCCCTGCAAATGGGAGGCGAGCTCGGTGATCGCGACGCCGGCGTCGGCGCAGATGCCCTTGATCTCGTCGCAGTAGGTCTTGCTCGAGGCCGCCTTCTTGACGTCGATCAGCCGGCCGTCCCAGCTCGGAATCTGGATGCCTTCGTAGCCGAGCGACGCCGCCCACGCAGCCATGCCGGCGAGTGAATTGAACGGCGCGTCGTCGCTGGCGAACTGGGCCAGGAAAATCGCCGGCCCTTTCATGGTTTTCATATTGTCCTCCCTGAAGCGATAAGTGTGCGCATACGCCGGTGCGTCACATGTAGCGATTGATGAGGCTTTCGAGATATTCCTGCTTGCCGCTCACCGGCTCGGGCTCGAGGTTCTTCTTGAGTACGGCGGCGGAGAGATCGTCGAGCGAGCGCTTGCCGGCGAGGATGGCCCTGCCCTCCCTGCTCTTCCAGCCGGCGTAGCGGTCTTGGACGAACCGGTCGAGCTTGCCGTCCTTGATGATGTCGGCGGCAATCATGAGACCGCGGGCGCAAGCGTCCATCGAGCCGACGTGAGCGATCAGGAGATCGTCCGGGTCGATCGACTGACGGCGGATCTTGGCGTCGAAGTTGAAGCCCCCGGTTTTGAAACCTCCGGCCTTGAGGATGTAGTAGCAGGCAAGCGCCATCTCCGGCACGTTCATGGCGAATTGGTCCGTGTCCCAGCCCGACTGATAGTCGCCGCGGTTGATGTCGATGGAACCGAGGATGCCGAGGGCGCCGGCGAGCGCCAGTTCGTGCTCGAAGGTGTGGCCGGCGAGGATGGCGTGGTTCTGCTCGATGTTGATCTTGACGTGCTTGTCGAGATCGAACGCCTTGAGCATGCCGTAGATGGTGCCGACGTCGAAGTCGTACTGGTGCTTGGTCGGCTCCTGCGGCTTGGGCTCGATGAGGATGGTGCCCTTGAAGCCGATCTTGTGCTTGTGCTCGACGACCATGGTGAGGAAGCGACCGAGCTGATCGAGCTCGCGCTTGATGTCGGTGTTGAGGAGCGTCTCGTAGCCCTCGCGGCCGCCCCACAGAACATAGTTGGCGCCGCCGAGCTCGTGGGTCAGCTCCAGCACGTTCTTCACCTGGGCAGCGGCGTAGGCGAACACGTCCGGGTCCGGGTTGGTGGCAGCGCCCGCCATATAGCGCCGGTTGGAGAAGAGGTTCGCCGTCCCCCACAAAAGCCGCACCTTGGCCTTCTCCATCTTCCTGGCGAACAGATCGCCGATCTCGCGAACGTTGCGGTTCGACTCGGCGAGGGTCGCGCCTTCCGGGGCGATGTCGCGGTCGTGGAAGGTGAAGAAGGGGACGTTGAGCAGGCGGAACATCTCGAAGGCGACGTCCGCCTTCATCCGAGCGCCGTCCATCGGATCGGCGGGGTGCATCCACGGCCGCATGAAGGTCTCGCCGCCGAAAGGATCGAGGCCCGGCCAGGTGAAGGAATGCCAGTAGCAGACGGCGAAGCGCAGGTGGTCCTCCATGCGCTTTCCGAGCACGCGCTTGTTGGGGTCGTACGAGCGGAACGCCAATCCGTCGCCAGCCTTGGCGCCGAGGTACCTGACCGGTTTCTGTTGCGCAAAGAAACGCGTGCTCATTGGGGGAGTGCCTCCTTGAGGGCCGGATAAAGGTCACGATAAACGCCCTGGGCCGACGCATAGGCGTCGCTCAACGCCGCGATCGGCTCGATGGTCTCGCGGATTTCGGGCGGGCTGCAGATGGTGAACGGATCGCCGTCGGTCGCCGCGGCGAGGCCCAGGCGGGCGGCGCCGAAGGCAGCGCCGAAGTCGCCGGCGGCCGGGACGGCGATAGGCAGACCGAGCACGGTGGCGATGACCGACAGCCAATAACGCGACTGCGAGCCGCCACCGACCGCGATCAGCCGCTTCGGCGGGTTGAGCGGCGCGGTCAGAACGTCGAAACAGTCCTTGAAGGCGAACGCCACGCCTTCGAGCACGGCCTGGGTCAGGTCGCGGCGCCCGTGGCTCTGATCGAGGCCGACAAAGGCGCCGCGGATGTCGACGTCGTTATGGGGGGTGCGCTCGCCAGACAGGTAGGGAAGAAACTGGATCGCCGACGGGCCTTTGGGATCGTTGCCGAGCTCCTCGATCAATTCATCGGGGGGCAGAAGCAGCGCCCGCGACAGCCAGTCGAGCGAGCCGGCCGCCGACAGCGCGACGCCCATCTGGTGCCAGGTCCCCGGAACCGCATGACAGAAGGCATGGACCGCGCCGGCGGGATTGGCCCGGTATCGATCGGCGGTGACGAAAATGACGCCGGAGGTGCCGATAGAGATGAAGCCGGTGCCGGGCGCCACCGCGCCTACGCCACAGCCGGAGGCGGCATTGTCGCCGCCGCCGCCGGCGACGACTACGTCGGCCGACATTCCCCAGCGGGCGGCAAGTCGCGCGCGCAGCTTGCCGGTCGCCTCGCTGCCCTCGAATAAGCGCGGCATCGCTCCGCGATCGAGGTCGGTCAGACCCAGCATCTCATCGGACCAGTCGCGCGCCTCGGTCTCCAGCCACAACGTGCCGGCGGAGTCCGACATGTCGGATGCCTTATCGCCGGTGAGGTGCAGGCGAACGTAATCCTTCGGCAACAGCACCGTCTTGACCTTGGCGAAGACCTCCGGCTCGTTGCGTTTGACCCACAGCAGCTTCGGCGCGGTGAAACCGGGCATGGCCAGGTTGCCGGTGATGCGCTGGCTGGCGTCGTTGAGCTCGGCGGCTTCCTTGCCGGAGCGCCCGTCGTTCCACAGGATCGCCGGCCTGAGCACTTTGTCGGCCCCGTCGAGCAGGGTCGCGCCGTGCATCTGGCCGGAAAGCCCGATGCCCTTGACCGCGCCGATCAGTCCACTGTGATGGGTGACGAGCTTGTTGAGGACGGCCTCGCACGCCTGCCACCACAGCGACGGGTGCTGTTCGGACCAGCCGGTGTGGGGACGAGAGACCTCCAGGGGCGCGGATTCGCTGGCGAATATGGTTTGGTCTTCATCGATCAGAATGGCCTTGACGGAGGACGTGCCGACATCGATGCCGAGATACATCTGGTGAGCGCCCCCTCTCTTCCCCGCGGCACGTTCGTCGTCGCCGCCCGCGCAAGACGCCGCGCGGGGCCGGCTACATCCGTGTCTGTCCTTTGTGGTTTTTGATTATCCCGCCCGGGCCGGCAATGCAATTGCGCCCGGCGGGACGCGGCCGGAGCAATGTTGAAGCGGTTCGCCGAACTCGACGTCCGGTCGTCCGAGACCGAGACTCGCGCCATCGCCACTGGGACGCCTGAACCATTCGTGCCCGCCCGGTAGCGCTGGCATCGGCGCGGCACCCGGTACCGTCATTCCCGCCCCGGTCGGGCCCGGGCACCTCCCGCGGAGGATGACATATTGCTCTGATACCACTACCGAGACACCGGTCCGATCACACTTCCGAATTATTTCGTCCGGCGGCTGGACAAGGCGAATCCCCTCGATTCAAATGAACCTGATTCGGGTGCGGCACATCCCGAAAGATACGGCGAAAATCGTGGGGGCCTCGCATGGCGCGGGCAGAGGCGGCGAGCCCGTCTGTCGCTAAGCGTTTGCTGTTTTCCGGGTTGCGGGCACCACTCCCTCCGGGGATTTCGGGCTATGCAAGGCTCCTCGCCGGCCCCGCCTACCAGAAACTGGTCGCCGCCGAGCCGCTACTCCGCCGCCTGATCCCGATCCTCATCGCCGTCTTCCTGGTGATCGTCGGACTGGCGCGGTTCATCGAGCTCTATCAGCTCAAGACGGAGCGGGAGCAGGACGCTCGTCGCACCATCGGCATGGTGGCGTCGGTGGTGGGCGCCGCATTCGCCGACAACGGCGGTGCCCTTTCGCAACGCGAGGTGCGCAACGCCCTCGCCGACGCATTGCCGCCGGGGGCCACCGCCGGCAAGCGGCGCATCTACATCACCGACGCGGACGGAACTGTGGTCGCGGCCGCTCCGGAGGGGATCGAACCCGGGCGCCGCGTGCTCACCGCCATCATCGGCGAAGCGCAGCCGCTGACCACCTTCGGCGCGCGTGCGGGCGTCCTCGAAATCGCACTCACCGACGGCGAGCGGGCGCTCGCCACGGTCCATCACCTCGACGAGCCGCTCGGCATGGTCGCGGTGGTCCAACCGCTGGCCGGCGTCTACGACGACTGGCGCGCAGACGTGTCGCTCAACGTGTCCATCTTCGTTGGCACCAGCGCGATCCTACTGGTTATTCTGTACGGGTACTTCGCCCAGACCTCGCGGGCGGCCGAAGCCGACCGCATCTACCTGGAAACGCAGTCGCGCTTCGAGACCGCGCTCACGCGCGGCCGCTGCGGGCTGTGGGACTGGGACCTGGCGCGGGCGCGTATTTTCTGGTCGCAGTCGATGTTCGAGATCGTGGGGATCCAGGCGCGCGATGCGCTACTCGGCTTCGGCGAGGTCAGCCGGCTTATCCACCCGGACGACGGCGACCTGTTGACGCTGGTCGACACCCTCTACAACGCCGGCGAAACGACCGTCGACCGCATGTTCCGCATGCGTCACGCCGACGGCCGCTGGATCTGGTTGAGGGCGCGGGCCGAGCTCGTCGATCGCGATACCCCCGAGCCCCACCTGATCGGTATCGCCGTCGACGTCACCGAGCAGATCCGGCTGGTCGAGCGTTCCAAGACCGCCGACATCCGCCTGCGCGACGCCATCGAGACGATCTCGGAAGCGTTCGTGCTGTGGGACGCCGACAACCGCCTGGTCATGTGCAATTCCAAATACCAGCAGCTGCACGGCATACCGGATACGGTGCTCGTCGCCGGGGCGCCGTACACGGATGTGCTCGCCGCTGGGCGCAAGCCGCTGGTGCGCTCGCAGGTCATCGCGGACGGCATCCCGGAGGCCGGCGCACGCAGCTTCGAGCTGCAACTGGAGGACGGGCGCTGGCTACAGATCAACGAGCGGCGGACCAAGGACGGCGGCTTCGTTTCGGTCGGCACCGACATCACCCAGCTCAAACGCCACGAGGGCAAGCTGATCGATGGCGAGCGGCGGCTGATGGCAACCATCGCCGACCTCAGGACCTCGCGCCAGAAGCTGGAGCAACAGGCGCAGCAGATGGTCGAGCTCGCCGAAAAGTACGCCGAGGAGAAGGATCGCGCCGAAGAGGCCAACCGAACCAAGTCAGAATTCCTCGCCAACATCAGCCACGAGTTGCGCACACCGCTGAACGCCATCATCGGATTCTCGGAGATCATGCAGTCGGGCATGTTCGGCAAGCTCAGCTCGCCGAAGTACGTCGAGTACTGCGAGGATATCCACCAGAGCGGCACGTACCTGCTCGGCGTCATCAACGACGTCCTCGACATGAGCCGCATCGAGGCCGGCCGCATGTCGCTCGACCTGGAAGAGCTTGTCCTCGACGACATCGCCGAGGAATCTATCCGAGTGGTCAGCGCGCAGGCGGTGGCGCAGCAGATCGAGGTGATTTCGGAGGCGGCACGCGAGCTCAGGATGACCGGCGATCGACGGGCGCTGAAACAGATCATGCTCAATCTGTTGTCGAACGCGGTGAAGTTCACGCCGGCCGGCGGACGCATTCGCGTGCGCGCCCGCTCGGCCGGCAGCACGATATTGTTCTCGGTCGCCGATTCCGGCATCGGCATCCCGCGGGACGCGCTCAAGAAGCTCGGCCGACCGTTCGAGCAAGTGAGCAATCAGTTCACCAAGAGCCATCGCGGTTCCGGCCTCGGACTCGCCATCACCTCCTCGCTGGCGCGGCTTCACGGCGGCACCATGCGCATCCGCTCGTTGGAAGGGACCGGGACGGTGGTCTCGGTCAGACTGCCGGTCGACGCCGGTTCGCCGCAACGCTCGGCCGCCTGAACCGCCCCGGCGACCGGTCGTGAACGTCAACCAGCGGGCCGGTTGGCCTCCGAAATATCGGCCGGCACCTCGCCGATCACCCGCTCGAAGCTTGCCCGCACCGCCGCCTCGGTGTCGCGGACGTGGGCGTCGAGGGTGGCGAAATCGGGAAGCTCGCCGGCCTGCGCCAGTCGGTCGAGAAGTCCGCGCGGCGCTTGCTCCGGGTCGAACACACCCTCGACACACAGCCTCAGGATCTGGATCAGCGCCTGGTAGAGGTGGAGCGCGGGCAGCAGTATCTCAGCCTCGCTAGCGGGCAAAACACCGGCCCTGGCCGCCGCCGATAGTACCGCCTCGGTCTCGGTCGACAGCAAGTCGGGATGCTTCGCGCCGTGGATCAGTTGCAACGCCTGGGCGATGAACTCGATGTCGACCAGGCCACCTGGAGCCTGTTTCAGGTCCCACGCGCCCTCCCCGCCTTTCGCTGCCTCGACCATCGCCCGCATCTCGAGAACATCGGCGATCGTCTTCTTGCGTGGGTGCGCCGTTCGGACAATTCCGGCGATCTCGTCGCCGGCGCGGGCGATCAGGCGGCGGTCCCCGGCGATGGCGCGGGCGCGGGTCAGCGCCATGTGCTCCCAGCTCCAGGCGCTCTTGGCCTGGTAAGTGGAGAAGGCATCGATGTGGGTGGCGAGCGGACCCGAGCGTCCCGACGGCCGCAAGCGAAAGTCGACCGCGTACAGCTTACCCTCCGTCGTCGGCGCCGACAGGGCGGCGAGCAACCGTTGGGTCAGGCGGGTGTAGTATTGACTCGGGGGTAGTGGTTTCTCGCCGGTCGACGCCGTGGCTCGCTCGTCAAAGTCGTAGAGCAGAATGAGATCGAGGTCGGAGGCGGCGGTCATCTCGCGGCCGCCGAGGCGGCCGAGCGCGAGAAGCGCCGCGTGACCGCCGCGCAGGGTGCCATGGGCCGCCTCGAATTCGCGCCTGACCGTGTCGAAGAGCGTCGACACCAGAACGTCGGCGAGGTCGCTGTAGGCGTGACCTGCCTGGCGGACGCTGACGGTGCCCGCCAGCACCCGCACGCCGATCAGGAAAGCCTGCTCCTGACCGAAGATGCGCGCGTGGTCGAGAACGTCCTCGAAAGTCTCGGCTTCGGCGAGGCCTGCCGCCAACAGCTCGGCCAGCGTCGCCCGGGCCGGAAGTCGGTCGAAGAACGCCGGCTCGATCACTGAATCGAGTACGTGCGTGCGCGCGATGATCGTCTCGGCGAGCCGCGGCGCGGCGGCGAGGATCATCGCCAACAGGTTGAGCAGCTGCGGCTTGGACTGAAGCAGGGAAATGAGCTGCACGGCCGCCGGCATGCGTGCCAGGAAACGGTCGAACGCGCGGAACGCCGCGTCGGCGTTTTCGGCGCTCGCCAGGGTCTCGATGAGCACGGGGACAAACTCGGTCAAGCGCTCGCGCGCGCTTGCCGAGCGGGTCGCCGGGTAGCGGCCGTGATGCCAGTCGCGCACGATGCGGCAGACATCGTTCGGCTGGCGGTAGCCGAGGCGGGAAAGGGTGGCGAGCGTTTCCGGGTCGTCGGTATCGCCGGTGAACACCAGGCTGCCGACGGCGGAGGCGAGGGCCGGCGCGTGCTCGAACAGGCCGACATAACGGTCGCGAACGACGTTGAGCGTTTTGGTCAGCGCGTTTCGGAACGCGCTGACGTCGCGGTAGCCGGCCATGCGGGCGATCACGGAAAGGTCCTCATCGTCCTCCGGCAGCGTGTGGGTCTGCGCGTCGGCGATCATTTGCAGGCAATGCTCGACCACGCGCAGGTCGTGATAGGCGCTCGCCATCGCGTCGCGGGTGGAGGCGTCGATCCACCCGCCCTTGGCAAGGGCAGCGAGCATGTCGAGCGTGCGGCGACCGCGCAGGTCCAGGTGGCGGCCGCCGGCGATCAGTTGCTGGGTCTGCACGAAGAACTCGATCTCGCGGATGCCGCCGCGGCCGAGCTTGATGTTGTGGCCGGCGACGGCAACCTCGGCGTGGCCGCGATGGTCGTGGATTTGCCGTTTGATCGAATGAATGTCGGCGATGGCGGCGTAGTCGAGGTACTTCCGCCAGATGTAAGGGGCAAGCTCGGCGAGGAAGGCGTCGCCGGCCGCCTTGTCGCCGGCGACGGGCCGCGCCTTGATCAGCGCGGCGCGCTCCCAGTTCTGGCCTTGGCTCTCGTAATAGAGGAGCGCCGCCTCGGTCGAGATGGCGATGCTGGTGGCGCCGGGGTCGGGTCTCAGGCGGAGGTCGACGCGGAACACATAACCGTCGGCCGTGTGCTCCTGGAGCAGCGCGACGAGGCGCCGGGTCAGGCGCACGAACAACTCCTGCGGCTCCCTGCCCTCCGACAGGCGCACGACGGCGGGATCGAAGAGGACGATCAGATCGACGTCACTCGAATAGTTGAGCTCGCCGGCGCCGAGCTTGCCCATGCCGAGGACGATCCAGCCGGAGCCTTCGGCCGGGTTCGCGGGATCGGCGAGCGCGATGTCGCCGGCCTCGGCGGCTTCGCGCAGCAGGCCGTTGACGGCGGCGACGAGCGCGGCGTCGGCGAAATCGGTGAGCGCTGCGGTTACCTGGACAACGTTGGCGACGCCACCGAGGTCGGCAAGCGCGGTGACAAGCGCCACATCCTGACGCGCGCGGCGGAGCGCGCCCATGAGCTCCTCTGCCGTGACGGTCTTCCAAGACCTCGCGACCCGCCCGCTCACCCGTTTCAGCCGCGCAGCCCAGTCGTCGTCGAGGATCGACGCCAGGCGCTCCGGGTCGTCGAGGATTAGCGACCGCAGAAACGGCGAGGCATCCATGACCGCCGCCAGGAACGGGCCGACGTTGTTCCGTTTGAGCGGCCCGGCGAGCGCCTTCGCTACTCCGGCCTTTTCGGCCGCCGCGTTCAGCTCGGCGATCCGCACCTTGGTGCGTACGGCACTGGCAGGCCGCAGACGCGGGGCGATGGCGCCGGCAAGCGACGTCCGGCGAGACGATTGACCGGTGGCGTGACGTGCACGATCGGAGCGGCCAGCTTGCTTGGTCACGTTATCCCTAGAATGCCTTCGGAAGGCCGGCATCCTTGAGAATCTTGTTGGCCAGATGCCGCGACCTGATCTTCACGGGCACTGTCAACGGCCGTGCGGACAAGGGGCTCAGCCAGACATCGTGGTCGCCGCGACCGTGCCGCACAAACTTGCAACCCGCGTCGTCAAGCTTCTTGCGGACGTCCTTGCCATAGTCCTTCACGAGCGGACGGGAATGCGCAGACGCGTGCTGGCGTGGGCGATCAGTTCTATGGGCACGTCGCCGGACGCAAGCTCTGGCCGTTCACCGAGAGCCCCTTCCTCGAGCAAGTCGAGGACGGCTCCCGGGAGTTTCTCGATCAGCGCATCGAGCGTATCGGCTTCCAGATTGAGACCGGGTAAATCGCTTGATTCGACGTACCAGACCCGTGCTTCCGGGTCGCGCGCCGCCTTTACCACGATAAGATCAGCTGCCATATCGCACCTCGCGGAGCCCCGCGTTCCCAATGTGCATATATGACATCGCCAGCGCGTTCAACGAAAGGCCGCGGATAGAACGGGTGGCGTCGGCACAGCACGAAAAGAAGCTAAAGTGTTACAGCCGCCTATCTGATCGGCAATCGCATCGTCACGACAAGCCCCGGACCCGCGTCGCCGAGCGCGATCGTGCCATCGTGAAGGCGCGCGACAGCCGCGACAAGGCTCAAGCCGAGGCCGCTGCCGGGCTCGGAGCGGCTTTCCTCGAGGCGGACGAAGCGCTGGAGCACGCGCTCGCGGTCGGCCGCAGGGATGCCGGGGCCGCGGTCGGCGACGGTGAGGACCAACGCAACGCCGTCGCGCGCGGTCGCGATCGCCACCTCACGCGGCGCGGTCGGACCGGCGGCGGCGCCGTGCTTGATGGCGTTGTCGACGAGGTTGGCGAGGGCTTGGCCAAGGAGCTCGCGGTTGCCCCTCAGCACGACGGGTTCCGGCGTGTCCACCTTGAGCGCAACACCCGCCTCTTCCGCGGCCGGCTCGTAGAGTTCGACCACGTCGCGGACGATGGCGCTCATGTCGACCTCGCTCGTGGCGCCGTCGGGTGAGCCCGCCTCGATGCGGGCGATCATCAAAAGCGCGTTGAACGTCTTGATGAGTGCGTCCGACTCCTCGATCGTCGCCTCCAGCGCGGCACGGTAGCGCTCGGTGTCTGCCGGGCCGGCGAGCGCGGTCTCGACCCGGTTGCGCAGGCGGCTCAGCGGCGTCTTGAGATCGTGGGCGATGTTGTCGGAGACGTCCTTCAGCCCGTACAGGAGGTGTTCGATCCGGTCGAGCATGGCGTTGAGGCTGTCGGCCAGGCGATCGAACTCGTCGCCGGTGCCGGTGATCTCCAGCCGGCCGGAGAGATCGCCCGACATGATGCGGCGGCTCGATGCGGAAAGCGAGTCGATGCGCTTCAGGACCCGGCGGCTGACGAATACCCAGGAGAGGAGCGCCAGGCCGATCATCAACGCCAGCGCCCAAGCGAGCGCCGCACCGATGATGCCGCGAAACTGCTCGCGCTCGCCGATGTCGCGCCCGACCAGAATGCGAAAGCCGCTCGGCAGCCGCACGACCTGGACCATCGCCGTGCGCTCGGCGGCGTCCCCGGCGTAGCGGTCGTAGGTGACGGTCACGGGGTCGACACCGGCGCGCTCGAGAAGCTCGCTCGACACCTCGGTAACGTTGCCCGCGAGGATGCGCCCGGAGACGTCGGTGATGAGGTAGAGGCTTGCACCGGGCTGGTAGGCGCGCTGTTCGATCGCCGAGACGACAGCCGGCAGGCCGCCGATGCGGTACTGCTGGCTGAGGCCGAGCAGTTCGGCGGCAATCGTCTCGTGGACCTGCCGGTTGAGCAGGACGTTGGTCGAATAGGCGATGTAGAGGACGAAGAAGACGGAGAAGGCGGAGAAGACCGCGATGTAGATCGCCGACAGCTTGAACGCCGTGGTGCGGACGACCTTACCGAGCGGGGTCACGGATCATATATCCGGCACCGCGGATGGTGTGCAGGAGCGGCTCGCCGAAACCCTTGTCGATCTTGGCCCGCAGTCGGGAGATATGCACGTCGATGACGTTGGTCTGGGGGTCGAAATGATACTCCCAGACGTTCTCGAGCAGCATCGTGCGCGTCACCACCTGGCCGGCGTGCTGCATCAGGCACTCGAGCAGGCGGAATTCGCGCGGCTGAAGCGGAACGGCTTGGCCGGCGCGGGTCACCGTATGAGCGAGGCGGTCAAGTGCGAGGTCGCCGACGGTGAGGACGGTGTCGGATGCGCTGGGCCGCCGGCGGCGACCCAAGGCCTCGACACGAGCGAGCAGTTCCGTGAACGCATATGGCTTCGGCAGGTAGTCGTCGCCGCCGGCGCGCAGGCCGACGACCCGGTCGTCGACTTGGCCGAGAGCGGAGAGAATGAGGGCGGGGGTTTGGTCGCCGCCGGCGCGCAGGCCTTCGATGACGGCCAGCCCATCGCGTTTGGGCAGCATGCGGTCGACGACGAGGACGTCGTAGCCACCGTCTGCGGCCATCGCCGCGCCGGTGTCGCCGTCAGCGGCAAGCTCGGGAACGTGGCCGGCCTCGCGCAGCGCCCGGGCGAGGTAGGCGGCCGCTTCCTTGTCGTCTTCGATCAGCAGGATGCGCATGGCGCGACCCATATACACCAAAGGCCGAGCCCAGGAATCGGCCCTGAAAGGAAACGGCAGGCCGGGGGGGCCGGCCTGCCGTCAGCGTCGGCGGAAGCCTCGGGGCGACAATCGAGAGCCGTTCCGCCGTTCGCGGGGGGCTAGCCGCGGGCGAAGCTCAGCGCGACGAACTGCGAGCGATCGCCCGACTGGATCCTGAGCAGGACCGCCTTGCGGCCGTCGGCCTTGGCCTGCGCGATCATCTTCTCGACGTCACTGGGTTTGCTCACCTGGCTGTCGCCCACCGACAGGATCACGTCGCCAGACTGCAGACCGCGCTCCGCGGCCTGGCCGTTGGGGTCAACCTCGGCCACGACGACGCCGGGCCCGTCCTCCGACGAAGACACCGTCATGCCGAACTCGTCCAGGGACGACGACATGGGCTCGGCGGGGGACTCGTTGCCGAGTGAAGCGAGCTGGTCCTGCGGCGGCAGCGTCCCCAGCGTCACGTCGGCCTGATGGCGTTGGCCGTCCCGCCAGTAGGCGATAGTGACGGTGTCACCGGGGTCCTTGCTGGAGATGCGCAGTGCCAGGTCGCGCGAGTCCTTCACGGTCTGGCCGTCGACTTCGACGATCGCGTCGCCGACCTTGAACCCGGCCTTGGCGGCGGGGCTGTCCGCGGTGACATCTCCGACGAGGGCGCCGTTGGCGTCGGTCAGGCCGAGGCCGTCGGCGATGTCGCGGGTGATGGACTGGATCTGCACGCCCAGCCAGCCGCGAACGATGGCCCCGTTGTCCCTAAGGTCATTGACGATCCGCTCGGCGGTCGAGGCGGGAATGGCGAAGGCGATGCCGACATTGCCGCCCGACGGAGAGAAGATCGCGGTGTTGACGCCGACGACCTCGCCCTTGAAATTGAACGCCGGGCCACCGGAGTTGCCGCGGTTCACTGCCGCGTCGATCTGCAGGAAATCGTCGTATGGGCCGGCGCCGATCTGGCGGCCGTGAGCTGAGATGATGCCGGCGGTCACCGTGCCGCCGAGACCGAACGGATTGCCGACGGCGACCACCCAGTCGCCCACGCGCGGCTCGGTCCCTGCGAACTTGACGTAGGTGAAGGTGGTGTTGGCGTCGATCTTGAGCAGCGCCAGGTCGGTGCGGTCGTCCGAGCCGATGACTTCAGCGTTGTACTCGGTGCCGTCGTCGGTGATTACCGTCACCGACTGTTCCTCGTCGATCACGTGGTTGTTGGTCACCACGTAGCCGTCGTCGGAGATGAAGAAGCCCGAGCCGAGGCTCATGTTCGGGCGCGAACGCGGTGGCTGAAACTGCGGGTTCTCTTGGCGAAACTGCCGGAAGAAACGCTCCATCGGCGAACCGGGCGGAAGATCGAAGAACGGAAAATCTTCGCTGCTGGTGGTCTGGGCCGCGGACTTGACGCGGACGCTGACCACCGCCGGGCGCACCTTGTCGACGACGTCGGCGAAGCTCAGCGGTTCGACGCCCTGCACCGTTACCGCGTCGGCGTAGGCCGGGGTTGTCCGGGTCAGGTCGAGCGAGCTGCCGGCGATGGCGCCGCCAAGGATCAGCGCGAGCGCGGCTACGGCGAGCGTCGCCGGGCGAGCGATTGGCTTGTGTTGGGGAGGAGAATTGCGGCCGTCCATGGGAGACTCCATCGGGGCTGATCGGGTCGGCGCTTCTGGAGGGGGAGTCGCGCCGCTTTCGGCGACCAATATGGAGACGGCGACCTTACAGACGACTGTCGGCCGGATTAAACTTCCGTAATGTTGACGAAGCCGTTGATTCTTACGCTTTATCGTCGGTGCCCGAATGAGCGGACAGGAGCTTTTCGAGCGCCCCCTCCTCGCCTGCATCCAGGGGTTTCGGCGGGCTCGCCGTTCGCCGCCTGCGATAGCCAACCACCGCGACGACGGCGCCGATCAGGAGGACGGCCGGCGGCACTGCCCACAGCAGTATTGTGTGCGCGCCGACCCGCGGCTTCAGCAGGATGAACTCGCCGTAGCGGGCGACCAGAAAGTCGACGACCTCGCCGTCGGTATCGCCGGCGGTCAGCCGCTCGCGAATGAGGATGCGCAGGTCGCGCGCAAGCGGCGCGTCGGAATCGTCGATCGATTGGTTCTGGCAAACCATGCAGCGCAGCTCGGCGGACAAGGCGCGCGCACGCGCCTCCAATGCCGGGTCGGCGAGCATCTCATCCGGCTGTACCGCCCCGGCCGGAACGGTCAGCATGACGGTGGCGATCAGCACAAGCGTTTGAAGTAGCCGCTGCACGGCCCTCACTCCGCCGGCGCCGGGCGGACCCGTCGCGCGGGCCTCGGTGCGCCGACTCTGAGGCGGCGGTCGCTCAGCGACAAGAGGCCGCCGAGCGCCATGACGATGGGGCCGAGCCAGATCAGCGTGACGAGAGGCTTCCAGTAGGCGCGCACCGTGGTCGTTCCGTCGGCGTCGATCTCGCCGAGAGACACATAGAGCTGGGAGAAACCGAAGGTGCTTATCGCCGCCTCGGTCGTTGTCATCTCACGCGTCGCGAACGCGCGTTTCGAGGGCGCCATCTCCGCTACCGCGCGACCGCCCCGAGAGACCGTGAAGCGGACGGCTGTCTCTTGATAGTTGGGGCCGGTCACGGGCTGAAAGCCGTCGAGCGCCAGTGTATAGCCGGCGATCTCTGCGGTGTCGCCGGGCTTCATGGAACGGATGAGCTCGCTCCCCCAGGTTGAGGCGACGACGACGCCGAGCACGGTGACGCCGACACCGGCGTGGGCGAGCGTCGTGCCCACAGCCGAACGCGGCAGCGCGGCGAGCCGCCTCAGGCTCTCGCCAACCGAAACGCTGCCGAGGCGCACGCGGAAGGCGAGCTCGGACAGCGCGCCGGCGACCAGCCAGACGCCCAGCCACACGCCGAACAGCGACAGGGCCGACTTCACCCCGGTCAGCGCCGCCGCGACGATTGCCGCAACAACGGCGATGCCGAACGCGAGCACCAGGCGCTCAGCCGCCGCGACGAGATCGCCGCGCTTCCAGGCGAGGAACGGGCCGAACGGAACGATGATGAGAAGAGGAACGATCAGCGGAACGAAGGTGAGATTGAAGAACGGCGCGCCGACGGAAATGCGTGCGCCGGTCAACGCCTCCAGCGCCAACGGGTAGAGCGTGCCGACGATTACAGTCGCGGCGGCGGCGGTCAGGAAGATGTTGTTGAGGATGAGCGCCCCCTCGCGGCTGATCGGCGCGAACACGCCGCCGGGCTGAAGCGCGCCGGCGCGGAACGCAAACAGCGCCAGCGCGCCGCCGATGAACACGCAGAGGATGGCGAGGATGAAGATGCCGCGGGTCGGGTCGCTGGCGAAGGTGTGGACCGAGGTCAGCACGCCGGAGCGGACGAGAAACGTGCCGATCAGGCTCAGGGAAAAGGCGAGAATCGCCAACAGCACCGTCCAGATTTTCAGCGCGTTCCGCTTCTCCATGACGATCGCCGAATGGAGGAGCGCCGTCGTCGCCAGCCACGGCATCAGCGAAGCGTTCTCCACCGGGTCCCAGAACCAGAAG
>CAYTXI010000005.1:0-37645 GCA_964441935.1 uncultured Bauldia sp. | reverse complement strand
CTGGTCGTCGATTCCATGTTCGCCCTCGGCCGCGGCCAGCGCGAGCTGATCATCGGCGACCGCGCCATCGGCAAGACGGCGGTGGCGGTCGACTGCATGATCAACCAGAAATCCAGCGACATCATCTGCGTCTACGTGGCGACCGGCCAGAAGACCTCCGCCATCCGCCGCGTGATCGACGCCATCTCCGAGTTTGGCGCGCCCGAGCGCTGCGTGTTCGTCGTCGCCGCCGCCTCGGCGCCGGCGGGCCTCAGGTGGATCGCGCCGTTCGCCGGCTGCACGATCGCCGAGTACTTCCGCGACCGCGGCCAGCACGCGCTCCTCATCATCGACGACCTCACCAAGCACGCCGCCACCCACCGCGAGATCGCCCTGCTCTTGCGCCAGCCGCCCGGGCGCGAGGCCTACCCGGGTGACGTGTTCTACGTTCATGCCCGTCTGCTCGAGCGCGCCGCCAAGCTCGCCCCGTCGCTCGGCGGCGGCTCGCTGACGGCACTGCCCATCGCCGAGACCGACGCTGGCAACCTCAGCGCCTACATTCCGACCAACCTGATCTCCATCACCGACGGCCAGATCGTGCTCGACGCGCGCCTATTTCAGGAGGGCCAAGCCCCGGCCATCGACATCGGCAGGAGCGTCAGCCGCGTCGGCGGCCGGACCCAGGCGCCGGCGCTGCGCGAGGCCAGCGAATCGCTCCGCCTCGACTACGCCCAGTTCCTCGAACTGGAGATGTTCACACGTTTCGGCGGTCTGACCGACGTTCACGTTCGCAAGCAGATCACGCGCGGCCGGCGCATCCGTTCCGTCCTCACCCAACCGCAGTACAAACCGATGCCGCTTGTCGATCAGGTCGCGCTTCTGACCGCGCTCAAGCACGGCCTACTCGACCGCATTCCGCCCGATCGCGTGGGCGACTTCCGCGCCGCGATGTCCGACTGGGTGGCCCATAGGGCGGAGGCCGCCGTGCAGTCGATCGCGACGGGCGGCCACCTCGACAACGATAAGAAGGCCAAGCTCATCGATGCACTGGAGGCGCTGGCCACGCGCTATGAGGCGCGAGAAACGGAGGAGCCGGCCGCCGGTGGAACGCCTCGCTGACATCAACGCCAAGATCGACAACGTCGAGAAGCTCGAAGCGGTGGTTACCGCGATTCGCGGCATCGCCGCCGCACGCGCCCAGGAGGCGCGCGTCCTGCTGGTTGGCGTCGTTGCCTACTCGCGTGTGGTTTCCGAGGCACTAGGAGAGGCCCTACTCTTGGCGCCGCCTGACGAAGAGCCGAGCCGCGGTGTCGACCGTACCGGCGAGATATTGTTTCTCGCTGAGCAGGGATTCGCCGGCGCCTATTCCGACCGCGTCCTCGACGCCGCCGCCGACGCGCTCTCCGGGGCGACCGTCCTTGCCGTCGGCAGGCGCGGCACTGCGATCGCCAACGAACGCGGCGTCGTCCCGGACTGGTCGACGGAGATGGCGACCCACATCGGCGGCGTGCCGGCGGTCGCCGATCGCATCGCAGGAGCGCTTTACGAACGCATCGAGCGGCATGGCCTGACCCGGATCGGCCTTACCTTCGCCCATGCGGCCGAAGGCGGCGGCATGGCCGTAGAGCGCCAGTCGTTGTTGCCGCTCGATTTCGCCCGCTTTGCACCCGCCGGCGGCGGCAGTCCGCCCTTGACCTACCTACCCCCCGCCGATCTCATCCGCCAGCTGATCGACGAGTATGTTTATGCACGCCTGTGCGCGGCCGCGACCCTGGCTTTCGCCGCCGAGAACGAGGCGCGCTTGGCCGCGATGGTTTCGGCCAAGACCAACGTCGACAACACCCTTGCCGATCTGCGCTCGCGGGCAAGTCAGGCGCGTCAGCGCGAGGTGACCGAAGAGGTGATCGGCTTGTCGGCAAGCGCCGCCGCGGCGACCGCCTTCCACACCACGCACCTGCGCCGACCGAGAACCCGGCGCGTCTAGGCCGGGCCCACCGCCGTCAGGTCGATCGTGACCTTGGTAATGTCGGGCTCGTCGCCCGGCTTGACGACGAAGCCGAGCTCTTTGGCCATCCGCAGCATCGTCGCGTTCTCGCGCAGCACGTCACCGTACATGCTCTTGACCCCGCGCGCCCGCGCATACGCGATCAGATCGTTCATCAGCCGGTAGCCGATGCCACGCCCCTTGAGGTCCGAGCGCACCATGACCGCGTACTCCGAGGTCTCGTTGTCGGGGTCGGCGACTAACCGGGCGACGCCGAAGATCTCGTCCTGCCCGTCGTCGACGCCGGTGGCGACGAGAGCCATCTCGCGGGCATAGTCGATCTGCGAGAAGCGCGCCGCCATCGCGTGCGGAAACTGCCTCACGGGCCGGAAGAAACGCAGGCGGATGTCCTCTGGCGTCGACCGCGTCACCATTTCCACCAGCGCTGGCTCGTCCTGTGGCCGGATGGGGCGGACAAAGATACGCTCGCCGCCGGGCAGGACCGCCGCGTGCTCCAGCTCGGACGGGTACGGCCTGATGACCAAGCGATCGGCGGGCAGCGCTCCTGGCGCCGCCCGCACGGCCACCCGCGCGTCGAGCGCCAGTACGGACTTGTCGTCGGCGATGAGGGGATTGATGTCGAGTTCGACGATCTCGGCAAAGTCGATCACCATCTGCGACAATTGCACGAGCGTCAGTTCGATCTGGTCGAACGCCGCCGGCGGCCGGTCGCGGTATCCTTCCAGCAGTCGGGCGACGCGCGTGCGGCCAATCATGTCGCGGGCGAGCGCCAGGTTGAGCGGCGGTAGGCCGATCGTCCGATCTCCAATGATCTCCGTCGCCGTGCCGCCCTGTCCGAACAGGATCACCGGCCCGAACACCTGGTCGTCGGCGATGCCGACCAGGAGTTCATGGGCGTTCGCCCGGCGCGCCATCGCTTCGACGGTAAAGCCGGTGATGCGTGCGTCGGGCGCCTTTGCCTTGACCGCCTCGAGCATCTCGCGCGCCGCATTGGCGACCGCCGAGGGGTTCATCAGGTCGAGCCGGACGCCACCGACGTCGGACTTGTGACTGATGTCTGGCGACAGGATCTTGAGGGCGACGGACGTGCCGATCTCGGCCGCGACTCTCCCCGCGTCCTCCGGATTGGCAGCGACGCGGCTTTCGACAACGGGAATATGGTACGCCGCAAGCAACCGCTTGGCCTCCGGGCCCGTGAGCACCGACCGTCCCTCGCCGAGCACCGTGTCAATGATGGCGCGAACGGCGTCGTGATCGGGAAGCGGGGCCGCCGGCACCGCTGGCGGCGTCTCCAGGAGTTCCTCCTGGTTCCGCCGATAGTCGACCAGGTGCATGAACGCCCTCACCGCTCCGTCCGGCGTCTCGTAGGCCGGAACGTGCTTGTCAGCGAACAGCCGACGCGCCGCGGCTGCGGTGCTTTCGCCGAGCCAACAGGTCAGGACCGGCACGTTGGGGCTGGTCGGCAGCGACTCGATCACGGCCCTCGCAGCGTCGAGGCTGTCGGCGACCGCCGTGGGGCAATTCATGACCAACACTGCGTCGCACGTCGGCTCGTGCACCAGCGCGGCCAGCGCCTTGTGGTAGCGCTCCCCGGAGGCGTCACCGATGATGTCGACCGGGTTGCCGCGCGACCACGTCGCCGGCAGCACGGCGTCGAGCGCGGCAATCGTCTCGTCTGACAATTCGGCCAATCGCCCGCCCCGCTGCTCGAGCGAATCGGCCGCCAGCACGCCGACGCCGCCGCCGTTGGTCAGAATGCCCAGCCGGTCGCCCGTCGTGCGCACGCGTGCCGCCAGCGTCGTCACCGCCTCGAACAGCTCGCGCAGCTCGTAGACCCTCAGCATGCCCGCCCGGCGCAACGCCGCGTCGTAGACCATGTCGGAGCCGGCGAGCGCCCCGGTATGCGACATGGCCGCACGCGCCCCCGCCGCACTGCGGCCGGCCTTGACCACGATCACCAGCTTCGAGCGCGCCGCGATGCGCCCGGCAGACATAAATTTGCGCGCGTCGGTGATGCTCTCGACATACATGAGGATCGCTGACGTCTGGCGGTCCAGCGCCAGGTAGTCGAGCATGTCCCCGAAGTCGACATCGGCCATGTCGCCGAGCGAGACGACGTGTGAGAAGCCGAACCCGCGCGCCGAAGCCCAGTCGAGGATGGCGGTGGCGATGGCCCCGGACTGGGTGACCAGCGCCAAGTTGCCGGGCGCCGGCGTTAGGTGGGCGAAGCTCGCGTTGATGCCAGCGCCCGGCGAGATGAAGCCGAGGCAGTTTGGTCCGACGATCCTGAGCAGGTGCGGCCGCGCCGCCGCCAGCATCTCTTTCTGCAAGGCGTCACCGGCGCTGCTTTCGCCTTCGCCGAAGCCCGCCGTCACCACCACCGCGGCGCGGCACCCCCTGGCGCCGAGCTCCGCCACCAGCCCCGGGATCGTCGCCGGCGGCGTCGCCAGGACCGCGAGGTCGGGCGTGCGCGGTAGATCGGCGATGCTGCGGTAGTTGAGCGTCGAGCGGATCGCCTGCTCGTGGGGATTGACCGGCATGATCGGACCGTCGAAGCCGGCTCGGAACAGGTTTTCGGCGAGCACCGCACCCACACTCCGTGGCTGGTTGCTGGCACCGACCACCGCGATCACTTTCGGCTGGAACAGCGCATCGAGATTGCGAACGGTCATCGGTTCCTCTAGTTCCTAGCCGGCTGCAAGGGACGCCCCTGTTTCCGGGGTCAGCCCGACATGGTCGCCTTGCGCTGGATCAAGGTCCCCGCCTGTCTCCCGCCTGACCCTGGGCAGCAAGGAAACGGAATTGGCGCCGAACCCTCTGGAGATGTTGATGCGCTTCATTGTCATAACGGCTGCGATCGTGTTTTCCTTTTCGAGCGCCCATGCCCAAAGCCCCGCGGAGCAACGCGGCCTGACCTTCGCCGAGGCGAATTGCGCCCTGTGTCACGCCGTCGGCACGTTCGGAGACAGTCCGTTGCCGCTGGCGCCACCTTTCCGCACGTTGAACGAGCGCTATGATGATCTCGACAAGCTCGCCGAACCGCTGGCGGAAGGGACGGTCAGCGGCCACCCTTCGATGCCGCAATTCCATCTTGACGGCGCCCAGATCGCCGACCTTTTGGCCTATCTGCACAGTATCAATCCACCCGATGAATAGCATTCGCTGAAGCAGGAAATTGTATGGGAAAGTTGAACATCGCGGCCGGCTCGTGGGTCGTCGTCTGCGACGGTCAGAAGGCGCTCATCTGCGAGAACGCCGGCGACGAGGTGTTTCTCAATCTCAGGGTGATTGAGGAACGGGCGATCGAGAACCCACCGACGGCCGCCCAGGGCGCCGACCGTCCCGGCCGCGTCCACGCCTCCGCCAGCACCGAACGCAGCGCGGTCGGGCAGACCGACTGGCATGACCAGGCGGAGAACCACTTCCTCAAAGAGCTTGCTGTGCGGCTCGACCGCGCCGTGGCAAAGGGCGAGGTCGACGCGCTCGTTGTCGTGGCCCCGCCGCGCGCGCTCGGCATGATCCGGCCCGCCTTTTCGGCGGGCGTGGCAAAAGCTGTCACGGCCGAACTGGACAAGGACTACGTCAATCTGCCGATCGACCAGATCGAGAAGCGGCTGAAGGCGTAGGGCGACAAGGCTTATGGCCGAGCCGGTCTTCGAGGTTTCGGGCCTGACCAAGGTCTACCGCACCGGCGACGTCGAGGTCCACGCGTTGCGGGGCATCGATGCCGAGCTCCATCTCGGCGAGCTGACGGTGATGCTCGGCCCCTCTGGTAGTGGCAAGTCGACGTTGCTCAACATCATGGGAGGCCTCGACACCGCGACCGCCGGTACCGTCCGCTTCCGCGGCGAGGACCTCACCAAACTTAGCGAGCGCAACCTTACCCTCTATCGGCGCGACCACGTCGGTTTCGTCTTCCAGTTCTACAACCTCATTCCCAGCCTGACCGCCAGGGAGAACGTTGCCCTCGTCACCGAAATCTCGCGCGATCCGCTCGATCCCGGCGACGCGCTTGCCCTGGTCGGCCTTGGCGAGCGCATGACCCATTTCCCGGCGCAGCTTTCCGGCGGCGAGCAGCAACGCGTCGCCATCGCCCGCGCCGTCGCCAAGCGCCCCGAGATTCTACTCTGCGACGAGCCGACCGGCGCGCTCGATTCCAAGACCGGCATCCTGGTTCTCGAGGCCCTCGCGAGGACCAACCGCGAACTCGGCACCACCACGGCGATCATCACTCACAACGTCTCGATCGCCCAGATCGGTCACCGCGTCTTTCACTTCTCGGACGGCAGGATCGGGCAGATCGAGACCAACGCCCGCCGCCTGGAGCCGTCGGAAGTGCATTGGTGAGACCGTGCGCGCGCTCGACAAGAAGCTGATCCGCGACCTGCGCCGGTTGTGGCTGCAATTGCTCGCCGTCGCTTTGGTGATGGCGTGCGGAGTCTCCACCCTGATCCTCTCGGTCGGCACCTATCGCTCGCTCGACGGCACTCGCACCGCCTACTACGAACGCTACCGCTTCGGTGACGTATGGAGCACGGCTACGCGGGCACCGAGATCGCTCGCCTCGTCGATCGCCGCCATCGACGGCGTGGCAGCCGTGCAAACCCGCATCGTTGAGCTGGCGCTGCTCGACCTTGAGGGGATGCGCGAGCCCGCTACCGGGCAAATCGTGTCGATCCCCACGAGCGGGGACATCGCGGTCAACGGGCTGTATCTCCGTGACGGTCGCCTGCCGGAGCCGGCCCGCGCCAACGAAGCCGCCATCAACGCCAATTTCGCCGACGCCCACGGGTTCGACGTCGGCTCCACCTTCGACGCGATCGTCAGCGGATCCAAGATTACCGTGACCGTCGTCGGTATCGTTCTGTCGCCCGAGTACATCTACGCCATCGGTCCCGGCGACCTGATGCCCGACAACCGTCGGTTCGGCGTCATCTGGATGCCTGAGAAGGTGCTCGCTTCTCTGTTTAATCTGGAAAGCGCCTTCAACTCGGTCAGCCTGCGTCTGCTCCGCCAGGCGAACGAGACCGCGGTCATCGACGCCCTTGACACCCTGCTTGAGCCCTATGGCGGCACCGGCGCTTACGCCCGCAAGGATCAATTCTCGAATTCCTTCCTCGACGCCGAACTGTCCGGGTTGCGCGCGATGGCGCAAATCATTCCGCCGATCTTTCTGGGCGTCTCCGCCTTCCTGATCAACATGATCCTGTCGCGCCTGATCGCGCTCGAACGTGAGCAGATCGGCCTGCTGAAAGCGCTGGGCTTTGCCCGCCTAGCGGTGGTTTGGCACTACCTGAAGCTGGTCCTTGCCGTCACCGCGGTCGGCATGGTGATCGGCGGCGTGCTCGGCACCTGGGGCGGGCAGCAGCTGACCATCGTCTACACGTACTTCTACAGTTTCCCATTTCTCATCTTCCAGATGACGCCGGACATCTACCTGCTGGCGGTCGGCATAACCGTGTTTGCCGCCGTCGCCGGCGCCATCGGCGCGATCGTCAGGGCGTTCGCTCTACCTGCCGCGGTCGCCATGCGCCCGCCGGCCCCGCAGGTCTACCGCCAGTTCCTTGGCGGCGCCGTCGCCCGCCTTCGCATCTTCTCCCAGCTCGCCAACATGGCGCTACGCCACGTGTTGCGTCACCCGGTGCGCTCGATGCTGACCGCGGTCGGCATCGCATTGTCTGTGTCGTTGGTCGAGGTCGCGCTGGGCACCATCGATTCCATCGACGGCATGATCGACGCGGTCTTCTACCAGGCCGACCGCCAGGACGCCTCGCTGATCTTTTCCTCGGCCCGCGGGGCCGCGGCGATTCACAACGTCGAGGACTTGCCCGGCGTGATGCGCGCCGAGCCCTACCTGACGGCGCCGGTGCGCATCAGCAACGGCCACTATTCCCGTCAACTCACCATCACCGGCAAACCCAAAGACACGGATTTAAGCCGCGTTCTCGACCTCGAACTCGATGCCGTCCGTCTGCCGGAATCCGGCCTTGCGCTCGGCGATCGCGTTGCCGAGATCCTCCATGTCAGGCCCGGCGACATCGTTCGCGTCAAGATGCTCGACGGCCTGCGTCGCACGGTGGAGGCGCCGGTCACCCAGATCATCCAGAGCTACATCGGCCTGATGGTGTTTATGGATATCGACGCGCTGGCACGCCTGACAGGGACCGGACCGCGCATATCCGGCGCCAACATCGCTGTCGACCCGGCCCGCCTCGACGAGCTCTACGGCGCCGTGAAGGAAACGCCGCAGCTCGCCGGCATCGGTCTGCAGTCGATTGCCCGCGAGAAGTTCCAGGAGACCATGCGGGCGAACATCGTGATTTCCATTGTCATCTATTTCGGACTCGCCGTCATCATCGCCTTCGGGGTCGTCTACAACTCGGCCCGCATCCAGTTGTCGGAGCGGGCCCGCGAGCTAGCGACGCTGCGTGTGCTTGGCTTCCGGCGGGCCGAGGTGTCCAATGTCCTGTTCATCGAGATCGGTACGATTGTCGCCCTCGCGCAACCGATCGGCTGGGCGGTCGGCACCGGCTTCGGCTATCTGATCACCCAGGGTCTCGCGACCGATATCTTCCGAGTACCGTTCGTCATCGAGTTGCGCACCTATGTCATCGGCAGCCTGGTGGTTATTGTCGCCGCCGCTATCTCGGCGGCGTTCGTCAGGCGCCGCGTCTACCGACTCGATCTCATCCGGGTCCTGAAGACACGGGAGTGAGCTTCAAGATGCTTGCCAAGTGGATCAAGCGCATCATAGCGGCCGCGCTTGTCGTGGTAGCCGTCGCCGCCACCGTTTATGCGCTGAGACCGACGCCCGTGCTGGTCGACCTCGCCACCGTCGAACAAGGGCCGATGGCCGTGACGGTGGACGAGGAAGGCGTCGCAAGGATTCGCGACGTCTTCCGCGTCTCGGCGCCGATCGCCGGCACGCTCCAGCGCGTGCCCGTCGAGGTCGGCGACCGGGTCAAGCGCAATGAAACCGCCGTTGCCCGTATCCACCCCGTGGCACCAGCCTTCCTTGACGTGCGCACCCGACGCGAGATTCAGGCGCGGATCGCCGCCGCCGAGGCCGCCGTCGGTCTCGCCGAGGCCCAGGTCCGGGGCGCTGCATCCGCCGAGCGCATGACCCAGTCCGATCTGCAGCGCGCCGAACGCTTGGCCGAGGCCGGGACGATTTCCTCACGCACACTGGAGGAGGCAACCACCGCCCTCGATACCGCCGAGGCCCAAGTGGAACAGGCCAAGGCCAACCTCGCGCAGCGCCAGAGCGAACTTGTGAGCGCCAGGGCGCAGTTGATCGAGCCGGACCAGACGACGTCCGATCCGACGGGGGAAGCCTGTTGCCTAAGTGTGCGCGCTCCCGCCGATGGCGTCGTGCTCAACGTTTTGACCGAGAGTGAGCAAGTGCTTTCCGCCGGCACACCGCTGGTCGAGATCGGCGATCCGAAGGACATGGAGGTCGTCGTTCATCTCCTGTCGTCGGACGCGGTCGGCATCAAGCCCGGTGCGGCCGCCACCATCACCGACTGGGGCAACCAGAACGCCCTCCATGCCACCGTGCGTCAGATCGATCCCGCCGCCTACACCAAAGTTTCGGCCCTTGGCATCGAGGAGCAGCGCGTCGACGCAACCCTCGACCTGATCGACCCATACGAGGAATGGCAGGGTCTCGGTCACGAGTTCCACGTCATGGTGCACATCATGACCTGGCAGAACCTCGACGCACTCAAAGTACCGATCGCAGCGCTCTTCCGGCAGGGGTCCGATTGGCACGTCTTCCGGGTGGTGGATGGCCGTGCCACTCTCACCCGCATCGAGATCGACCACCGCAACGATATCGTTGCCGAGGTGGTCGACGGCCTGTCGCCGGGCGACGTGGTCGTTCTTCACCCGAGCGACAAGGTCAGCGACGGCGCCGCTGTCGAGGCCCGCGGCGACAGCAGCACGTAGACATGGCCTGCCCCACCCTCTCCGCTGCCGGGCAGCCCCGACCGGCCCAGTGCCTTCAACCGGACGAGGCGGTTCCCATATGCTTAAAGAGACTTGCTGAGTGGGCGGTGGAGGGCGCGCGTCGCGCCCGTTACGAGCGCCGATAAAATCGGTGTGGAGGGAGGAGTTGAGATCGCATGACGCCGGCAAACCATCGACGTTCCGCCGGACCGCCTGCCGGTCACGAGGACCTTGCCAAAGTCCTTCCCGACCTCGACGATGCGCGGGCGCTCGAAATTCTTGCACTTACCCCGACCGTCGCTGAAATCGAACAAGCCGCGCTGTGGGCGTCCGGCGACGGCGATATCCTCGACCGCAGTGGCCACCCCCTGCACGGCAAGGTGGCCCGCATCTTCGAGATTCTCGTCAGGGACGAGGAACCCACCGACCGTTGACACCCGGAGAAGACATGGAAACGCCTGCTGAAATCGACTACGTCGGCGACGGTGCATCGCCCGAAATTCGCGAAGCGGTCGATGCCCACATCGCCGCGCTGGAGAAACGGTTCGGGCGGATTACGTCTTGCCGCGTCGTCATCAAGCCACCGACCAGCCATCACCGCACCGGCGGTCATTTCCACGTCAACATCCACCTCGTCCTGCCCAACGGCCGCACGGTCGATGTCGGACGAACGGCCAACAACGACGGGCGTTTCTCCGACCTCAAGCTCGCCTTGAACGTCGCCTTCAAGCGTGCGCGCCGGCAACTGCAGGAGCACGTCCGCCGCATGCGCGGCAACGTCAAGACCCATGAACCCGAGCCCCTCGGCACCGTCACCAGCATCGACGAACCGGGCGGCTTCGGCTTTCTGGAGGCTCCGGACGGGCGGGAGATCTACTTCCATCGCAACAGCGTGCTTCAGAACGCCTTTGCCGACCTCAAGGTGGGCACCAGGGTCGCCTTCTTCGAGGAGGAGGGCAACGACGGCCCCCAAGCAAGCACGGTCAGGATCGCCGGCAAGCACGGCCTGCGCTGAGTGCCGCCCGACCCGTACCGCCGGCTTGGCGTACGGACCTTGCTTCCCTCGGTTGACGCACCCATGTCACTCATGACGACTGTTCCCGTCGCCGATCGGTCGAGAGGCGGACCATGACTCAGCGCCGCGACTTTGATCCCGTCCCGGACATCGATCTCGCCGTCTCCTCCGAGAAGGTCTGCTTCCTGATCCTCAAGGCGCGGGAGTTCGACGTTAAGAACGCGGTGACCGAGTCGGATCCGGGGTCGAATCCCGCTGACGACATGGACGTTGCTGTTCTTGAGGACCACGACGACGATCCGGTGGTCGAGGAGATCACAGCTCTGATCGGCGATCTCAGCGAGGACGAGCAGGTCGATCTGGTCGCCCTGGCCTGGCTCGGCCGCGGCGACAACACCGCCGCCGACTGGCCATCCGTGCGCGCCGAGGCGGCCGACGCCCACAACGACCATACCGCCGAGTACCTGCTCGGCATGCCGCTCCTCGCCGACTACCTCGAGGAGGGGTTGTCGATGCTCGGCCGCAGTTGCGAGGAATATGAGCTGAACCGGCTCTGAGCGCGCTCAGCCCTCATCGGTTTCAGACTCGGCGGCGCTAGGCTGTGCGGTCGCCAGCATCGCCACGACCTCCTCGTCGCTGAGCTGCCGGAAGTCGGCGTAATAGAGGCTGATGGCGCCGAAAAAGCGGTGCGACTCGAGGCACACGACGTCGTCGGCCTCGGCGCGAAGCTCGGCGATCGAGTCACTCGGCGCCACCGGCACGGCCAGCACAAGCGACTTGGGACCCCGCACCCTGGTGGCGCGGAGCGCCGCCCGCGTCGTCGCGCCGGTGGCGACGCCGTCGTCGACGACGATCGCGGTTCGACCCTTGACCGCCACCGGCGCGCGCCCGCCGAGGTAGCGCTGTCGCCGTCTTTCGATCTCCTTGAGTTCGCCCTGACAGACCCTGTCGAATTCGGACGGCGATATGCCGACCGCGCCGATAACGTCCTCGTTCCTGACCACGATCGGCTCGCCCCCGTCGACAACCGCTCCCATCGCCAGCTCCGGTTGGCGGGGGACGCCGACCTTGCGCACGATCAGGAGGTCGAGCGGCGCTTGGAGCACGCGGGCAACCTCCGCGGCGACCGGCACCCCGCCGCGCGGCAGCGCCAAAACAACCGGGTCTTGGCCCCGATAGCCCGCGAGCGCCGCCGCCAGGCGCTTGCCGGCATCGATGCGATCGTCGAATGGCATGCGCCACCTCCAACGCGCGCGTGCCCCGAGAGGAGCCCGCTCTGCAACCTTCAACATAGTACGTCGGGCCACGGATTGACCTCCGTCAAGGCCGGTGGCGACCATGGTGCCATCGATGCGACATGGAGGGTCTGATGCGCCCTGAAGCGGCCGGTCGCGCCCGTTTGCGGCACCCGGCATGAACATCGTCGTCACCGGGACGCTGGCGAGCCTCGCGGCCGGCGCCATGACCGCCGTTGGCGCGATTCCGGTTCTGTTCGGCCGGACCGTCTCGATCCGCGCCCAGGACATCCTGCTCGGCTTCGCCGCCGGCGTCATGCTCGCCGCCTCGTTCTTCTCGTTGATCATCCCGGCGATCGAATCGGCGGAGTCCACCTACGGCGGCACGTTCGTTCCCGCCTTCATCGCCGTCGGCGGCGTCATCCTGGGCGTCGCCGCGATCACGCTCGCCAACGAGATCATTCCGCATCGTCATTTCGTCCAGGGTCTGGAAGGGCCGCTTGCCGACTCGACGCGCAAGGTCTGGCTGTTCGTCGCCGCCATCACCATCCACAACTTCCCCGAAGGCGGCGCCGTCGGCGTTGTTTACGCCGGCAGTGACTTCGCCAACGCCACCGCGCTTGCCACCGGCATAGGCCTTCAGAACGCGCCGGAGGGTCTGGCGGTCGCCGTCGCCCTGATGTCGGAGGGTTATTCGCGCTGGCAAGCGTTCCTGGTTGCCGGGCTGACCGGGCTGATCGAACCCGTCGGCGGCTTCATCGGCGTCGGCGCCGTCACGCTGATGCAACCGCTGTTGCCGTGGGCGCTGACCTTCGCTGCCGGCGCCATGATCTACGTCATCAGCCACGAGATCATCCCGGAGACCCACACCCGCGGTTACCAGCGCGAGGCGACCGCCGGCCTCACCGTCGGCCTGGTGCTGATGATGTTTCTCGACGTTGCGCTAGGTTAGCGCCGCGCTCAGAAATAGCCCTGGTAGGTCAGGTACGCTCCGATGAGCGCCCAGACCGCGCCGCCACCCCGCGTCAGGGCCGGCTTGTTCATCATGGCGCGGCCCACGGTTTTCACGACTCGCGGCCACGCCACGCGGGCAGCTCCACCGATGACCATCGCCCAGCCGAACAGGGTGATGATGACCGGCCAATTCATGACCCAGACATTGTGGCTGTTGACGATCGCCAGGCCGCCGACGAGCACTAAGACGCCGGTGACGAAAATCAAGGCGTTGCTTTTCAGGAACTCGCCGGCTGCTTCATGCACATCCTTGGGCGACGCCAGCATCGGGATGGCCACCACAAGCACGACCGGGCCAAGCAGCCTTGCGATGAAGATGGATGTTGCCATGACCGCACCGCCGGATTTGGTGCCCCTGGCCGGACTCGAACCAGCACGCCCTTTCGGGCAACAGATTTTGAGTCTGTCGCGTCTACCAATTCCGCCACAGGGGCTTCACGAAGAGGCTGCGATATAAGGGGCCGCTGCAGGCGTGGTCAACCTGAGCCCGCCGCCGCTGGACAGCCGCAGTCGTCGCCGATAGACAGGCGCGCCATGCTCCGCCTCATGTACGACTGGACGATGGCGCTTCCCACCAAGCGCTACGCCGAGACGGCACTCGCCGGTGTCGCCTTTGCGGAGAGCTCGTTTTTCCCGATCCCACCGGACCTCGTGCTCATCCCCATGGTGCTGGCGGAGCGCTCGAAGGCTTGGCGCTTCGCCCTGGTTGCGACCGTCAGCTCGGTGCTCGGCGGCCTCGCCGGCTACTTCATCGGCGCGCTTTTGTTCGACCAGATCGCCCAGCCGATCCTCGACTTCTATGGCTACGCCACCAAGTTCGAGCAATTCCGCGCGCTCTACAACGACTGGGGGGTGTGGATCGTATTCACCGCCGGGTTGACGCCGTTCCCCTACAAGGTGATCACCATCGCCTCGGGCGCCACCGGCCTCGACCTGGTCGTGTTTTCGCTGGCGAGCGTTGCCGCCCGGGGCCTGCGCTTCTTCATCGTCGCGGGGCTGCTCTACTGGGTCGGACCACCGATCCGCGCCTTCATCGAGAAGCGCCTGGGGCTCGCCTTCACCGTATTCATGATCCTACTGATTGGCGGCTTCGCCGTTGCGCGCTACCTGACATGACGATGATCGAATTCGTCCGCCGCCACCCCGACGCCCAGATGCCGGGTCTCGTGTTCGCCCTCGGCCTCGCCGCGATCCTCGGCGCCTGGGGCTCGCAGGTGTTCTTCGGCTACGTTCCCTGCAAGCTCTGCCTGGAACAGCGCATTCCGTACTACGTCGGGCTGCCGATTGTTCTCGCCGCCCTCGGCGCGGCACTCGGCGGCGCCCCGCGCTACGCGGTGCGCGTTCTCCTCGCTCTCGCCGGTCTGGTGTTCGCGGTCAACATCTACCAGGCGAGCTACCACGCCGGAGTCGAGTGGGGCTGGTGGGCCGGCCCGCCCGACTGCGGCGCCACTGCCCCGGCCGCCACCGGCACGACCGACGATCTTCTCACCCAGCTTCAGGGCATTCGACTCGTTTCGTGCACTGAGGCTGCCTTCCGCTTTCTCGGGCTGTCGTTCGCCGGCTGGAACGCGGTAGTTTCGGTGATCCTGACCGCCGCTTCGTTCAACGGCGCCTTCGGCGGCCTCGATCTGCGCGACAACACGCCCGCGCGATAGGGCGGCGCGGTAGGGCTTACGGCTCGAGCTCGGTATCCCAGTAGAGATAGTCGAGCCAGGATTCGTGCAGGTAGTTGGGCGGGAACATGCGGCCGTTGTTGTGGAGCGCCGCGACCGACGGCTGGTAGGGCATCTGCCCCGGCCACATGCGCGCCTCGCGGGGTCCCTTGCCGCCCTTCTTCAGGTTGCACGGCGCGCACGCGGTGACGACGTTGTCCCACGTCGTGTGCCCGCCGCGCGAGCGCGGGATCAGATGATCGAACGTGAGGTCGCGGTCCGAGCCGCAGTACTGGCACTCGAAACGGTCGCGCAGGAACACGTTGAACCGGGTGAAGGCAGGGTGCCGCGCCGGCCTTACGTAGCTCTTCAGCGCCACCACCGAGGGCAGGTTCATGGCGAGCGACGGGCTGTGCACCGCCACGCCGTATTCCGACACGATGTTGACCCGCTCGAGGAACACCGCCTTGATCGCGTCCTGCCAGGACCATAGCGACAGGGGGTAGTAGCTCAAGGGGCGGTAGTCGGCATTGAGGACCAGCGCCGGGTTGGACCCCGGCGAGACCGCGATATTCAAGATCAGACGCTCCTGATTCCCTTTCGTTGGCGGGGGGTTAGACCCCTGACGCGGGCGATAATCTATACGGGATATGACCGCGGTGTGAAAGGGGTTGAAACCGCGCGAAAGCAAGGCTGTACCGTGCTGTATCGACGCAATTGCCCCGTCATCGGGCGGAACGTCCAGCCTCGACCTCCAAATCTCCGCCGAATTCGCCTAAATAGCCGGTGGGGAGGGCCCGAAACGGAGAGGTTGACGCCATGACGACGTCGATCGAGTGGCGGGTACCGCCGGAGGTCGAACCACGCGAGGACGCGTACGGTTTCGACGTCGAACGTGCGTTGTCGGCGATCGTCGGCATCCGCACCGTCGTTCCCGTGGACGCTTTCACCGCCGAGATCCTCGGCACCGAGCGCACCGGCAACGGCGTCGTCATCCGCTCCGACGGCGTCATCCTGACCATCGGCTACTTGGTCACCGAGGCCGACGAGGTGTGGCTGACGCTCGCCGACGGCGCCACCGTGCCGGGCCACGTGCTCGGCTACGATCAGGAGACCGGCTTCGGCCTCGTCCAGGTGCTCGCCAGAATGAGCCTGCCGGCTTTGAAGCTCGGCGACTCCGCCACCGCCAAGCCCGGAACCA
Source organism: uncultured Bauldia sp. (assembly GCA_964441935.1). Taxonomy (GTDB): domain Bacteria; phylum Pseudomonadota; class Alphaproteobacteria; order Rhizobiales; family Kaistiaceae; genus JBBDMC01. Next base: position 21,597 of record CAYTXI010000005.1, on the reverse strand, counting down.
ATGTGATCGCAGCCGGCGCCGGCGGGGCGGAACATTCCGTCGCCGCCCGCGTCATCGCCCGGCAGGAGTTCGCCGGCTACTGGGAGTACCTGCTCGACGAGGCGATCTTCACGGCACCGGCGCATCCCTTCTGGGGCGGCACCGGCCTGATCGGTCCCGACGGCCGCCTGATCGGTATCGGCTCACTGCAATTGGAGCAGGCGACCGAGGAGGACGACGACACCGTCCCGCTCAACATGTACGTCCCCACTGACCTCCTGAAGCCGATTCTCGACGACATGCTGACCCGGGGCCAGGCCAACCGTCCGCCACGCCCGTGGCTTGGCCTTTATGCCACCGAGGTCGACGACCGCGTAGTCATCGCCGGCGTCGCCAGTCGGGGCCCGGCGGCCAAGGCGGAGCTTCGCCGCGGCGACGTGGTCCTGTCGGTCGGCGGCATGAAGGTCTCCGGCCTCGCCGGCCTCTTCCGCAAGGTGTGGTCGATGGGCAGGGCCGGCGTTACCGTTCCGATGACGGTCTATCGCGACGGCGAACCGGTCGAGTTGACGGTCACCTCCGGCGACCGCAACCGTTTCCTCAAGGGTCCGAGCCTGCATTGATGCACTGATCCGGGGCAACGTGCCGCACCGCAATTCAGCTACCGTTCAGGTCCCCTGTGGTTTGCGTACTTACATACAGGTACGGGGAATCAAACGGAGTGACACCCATGAAACGACGTTCACTTGCAGCCGCGGCCCTCTTGGCCGCCATGCTGGTGGTTCCGCAAATCGCGGAGGCGGCGTGGGGCTATGTCACCGGTGCCAGCGCCCTTAATCTGCGCACCTGCGCCAGCGTGTCGTGCGCGCGCATCACGTCGATGCCTTATGGCGCCCGGGTGTGGATCATGGGCTCCACCGGCGGCTGGTATCAGCTGAACTACAACGGAGCAGTCGGCTACGCTTCGGGTCGCTATGTCTCGACCGGAGTCGCCGCGCCACCACCGTACTTCGGCCCGGCACCCTTCGTTCGCCGGCCGCCCCCACCGACCTGGGGCTACTACCAGAATCCCTGGTGGGACCACCGCTACGGTGCTTGGTACGATGGCCACCGTTGGTACTTCAACGGTCGCTGGTACGATCGGCCGAGCGGGTTCTACTTCGGCTTCCGTATCGGTCCCTGACGGTCGCCGCCAAGGAAAAACGCCCGCCTCCCGTTTTCCCGGGAGTGCGGGCCTTTTCTTGCCTGAGCGAACGCGATAAGCGAATCCCACGGTGAGCGCATTCGAGCGCACGCCGATCTGACTTTTCCCAAAGCCTCAGGGGGACCGCCATGGAATACCGACTGCTCGGCCGCTCCGGCCTGAAAGTATCGACGCTCACGCTCGGCACCATGACCTTCGGCCGGGCGAGAGCCGGTCCCGTCGGCTCGGTCGGGCTCAAGGACGCCCGCCGCCACATCGACATGTGCCTGGACACCGGCGTCAATCTGATCGACACCGCCGACGCCTACGGGCGCGGTGCCTCCGAGGGAATTATCGGCGACGCCCTGAAGGGCAAACGTGCCGACGTACTCATTGCCACCAAGGTGCGCTTCCCCATGGGCGAAGGGCCGAACGACCGCGGCTTGTCGCGCCACCATCTGATCGCCGGATGCGAGCGCAGCCTCGCCCGTTTGAAGACCGACTGGATCGACCTCTATCAGGTTCACCAGTGGGACGGCACGACCCCGCTGGAGGAGACCATGGAGGCGCTCGACAGCCTCGTGCGCGCCGGCAAGGTCCGCTACATCGGTTGTTCCAACTTCTCCGGCTGGCACATCATGAAGGCACTTGGCGTCGCCGCCCGCGATGGCCGCCAACCCTTCGTCAGCCAGCAAATCCATTACACGCTGCAGGCGCGCGAGGCAGAGTACGAGCTGGTGCCGATTTCCCTGAGCGAAGGGCTCGGCATCCTGGTATGGAGCCCGCTCGCCGGCGGCCTGCTCTCCGGCAAGTTCCGTCGCGGCAAGAAGGGGCCCACAGGCAGCCGCCACTTCGGCCGCAAGTGGCGCGAGCCGCCGATCTACGATGAGGACAAGCTGTTCGACATCGTCGACATTCTCCTCGACGTCGCCAAGAAGCACAAAGCCTCGGCCGCCCGGGTGGCGCTCGCCTGGCTGCTCGCCCAACCCGGCGTCACATCCGTTGTCGTTGGCGGGCGCACCAAGGAGCAGTTTGCCGACAACCTCGCCGCCGCCGACCTCAAGCTCAGCGCCGGCGACCTGGCCCGCCTTGACAAGGTCTCGCGGCCCAACCTGGCCTATCCATATTGGCACCAGGCGTGGACGGCGTCCGATCGCCTCGGCCCCGCCGACGTGTCGCTGATCGGGAAGTATCTCTGACGGACCGGTGAACCGCTACCCCAGCACCCGCCTCAGGAACTCGGCGCCGAGCCTGAGCCCGTCCTCGTCGATGCCGTGTTCCAGTCCCGGACGGATGTGCCACTCGACCTGGAAACCGGCGCCGCCGAGCACCCGCTCCGCGGCGAACGTCGCCATCGCCGGGATCAGCGGATCGGCTTCGCCGTGGACCAGCAGCACCGGCGGCCGGTGCTTCATCTCCGCCTTGAGATGTTCCGGCCCAGGCAGTAGGCCCGAGTAGCCGACGATGCCGGCGATCGGTCCGGACCTCCGAGGGCCGACGTGGAGCGCCATCATCGTCCCCTGGCTGAAACCGACCAGCGCCAGACGGGAATCGTCCAGGCTGTTCCTCTCCAGTTCCGCGTCAAGGAAGGCATCAACCGCCGGCGCCGCGGCAAGGACGCCGGTCCTCAGTTTCGCCGGGTCGGTGCGCGCCAGCGGAAACCATTGCCGCCCCATCGGTGCCTCGTCGCACGGGCTCGGCGCGTGCGGCGACGCAAACGCGGTGTCCGGCAGCACCGGCGCCAGCATCCGGCCGATGTCGATGAGGTCGTTTCCGTCGGCGCCGTAACCGTGGAGGAAGACGACGAGGCTTCGCGCGGCCTTGCCCGATGCCGGCGGAATGCGCGGCCCATCGATCACGACGACCTCACACCGGCGCCGCGGCTTTGGCGCGGCGCGCGCCGTAGTAGGCCCAGAACAGATACGCCGCCACGCTTCGCCACGGCGACCATCGCTCCGCCATTTCGGCGAGTTCCTCCGGGTCGACCGGCGGTTCGAGATCGAAGGCGTCGGCGACCGCGTTCCTCAGCGCCAGGTCGCCGACTGGAAAGATGTCAGGGTGGCCGAGGCAGAAGAGGAGGTAGATGTCCGCCGTCCACGGCCCGATGCCCTTGACCGCGCACAGCGCAGCGTGCGCCGCCCCCGCCGGCATGTCGGCGAGCGCCTCGAGATCGAGGCCGTTGCCACAGGCGGCCGCGACTGCACGCAGCGTCCTGATCTTCGGCGCCGACAGACCGGCCTTCTTGAGTTTCGGCAGGCGCGCCCGGCCGATCGCCTCGGCCGTGATTTCGGGAAACGCGGCTTCGAACCGGCTCCAGATGGCCCGTGCGCTGGCGATCGATAGCTGCTGATTAACGACGATGCGGGCAAGCCCGCTGAACCCGGCCTCCCGCCGGCGGAGTTCGAGATCGCCGGCGACGCGCATCACTTTTTTCAGGCGCCGGTCGGCGTGCGCAAGATAGATAAGCCCGTCGGCGATTTCGGCGTCGGTGTCGATAGTGCGCATGGACGGGAGCCCGTTTGGCCGGCTGAATGCCCGCTGCTAAAGGATCGCCGGCGACGGATCAAGCCGGAGCACCGCACGGCCTTGCAACCTGTTTTCCGCTTCGCGCCGTCACCCAACGGCGAGCTCCATCTCGGTCACGCTTACGCGGCGCTGATCGACTTCGATCTCTGCCGGCTTGCTGGCGGGCGCTTTCTCCTGCGTATCGAGGATATCGACCGGGACCGATGCCGCCCCGAGTTCGAGGCGCGGATTTACGAGGACCTGAAATGGCTCGGCCTTTCCTGGGAAGAACCGGTTCGCCGCCAGTCCGAGCACATGGCCGGCTACGCGGCCGCGCTCGACCGGCTGACAGCAATGGACCTCGTCTACCCGAGCTTCATGACTCGCGGCGAGATCCGCGCCGCGACCGCCGGCGACGACCGGCGGCGCGATCCCGACGGGTCGCCGCTCTACCCGGGCACCGACCGGGACCTGGATCCGGCCGAGGCCCGGGCCCGGATCGCCGCGGGCGTCCCGTATACGCTGCGGCTGCGCATGGACCGCGCGCTTCCGCTGGCAGGGTCGCTCGCCTGGACCGAGGAAGGAGCCGACCCGCACGGTGAGACAGGGATCGTCACCGCCGACCCCGCCGCCTGGGGCGACGTTGTCATCGCCCGCAAGGACACCCCGACCTCGTACCATCTCGCCGTCGTCGTCGACGACGGGCAGCAGGGCGTGACCAACATCGTGCGCGGCAAGGACCTGTTCCACGCCACCTCGGTGCACGTGCTCCTTCAGCGTCTGCTCGGCCTTCCTTCACCGATCTATCGCCACCACCGACTGATCCTCGACAAAGACGGCCGTAAGCTGTCGAAGTCCGACGGCGACACATCGTTGCGGGCGCTCCGCAAGGCCGGCAACACGCCCGAGGATGTCCGGCGATTGGTCGGGCTTTAGAGCCACGCAACGACGTTCAGCCAGAACGCGGTGCTCAACACCGCCAGGCCTGTCGACAGCGCCACCGCGTTGGAGGCGAGCGCCTCGCCGGTGCGGAAGCGGGCTGCAACCAGATAGGCGTTGACGCCGGTCGGACAGGCCGCCGCGACCACCGCCACTTTGGCCCAGACCGGCGGCATGGCGACGACGTAGCGCGCCATGACGAACACCAGAGCCGGCATGATCATGAGCTTGACCGCGCTCAGCGCCAGCCCGGCCGGAACGTTGCGGCGGATACCGTACTTCCTGAGGCTCATGCCGAGCGCCAGCAGGGCCAGCGTGCTCGCCACCCCGGCGATCCGTTCGACCAGAACGCCGGGCACACCGCCGACCGGCCACCCGGTCAGCCGCCATAGCGCGCCCGCGGCAAGGCCGACGATGATCGGGTTGGTGGCGAGGTTGCGGGCGACGCTCGCCGCCGCGCCCGCCGCGTCCACATGGCCATCAGCCACCCCGTCGAGCCGCTCGGCGCGGCCGATCATGACCGCGCTTGCGGTCATCATGATCGGCAGGTGCACTGCGATGATCAGCGTGATCGCCACCGCGCCATCGTCGCCGTAGGCGGCGATGACCAGCGGCACGCCAACCAGGACCGTGTTGCCATAGGCGGCGGAAACGCCGGCAACAAGGCCCGTGCGGTGATCGCGCCCAAACAGGCTCCGGATCATGAGGTGGCCGACGACCCAGTTGACCGCGAACGCCGCGAAATACGGCAGCCACAGCCGCCACGGGGCTGCGGCGGAGAAATCGGCGACGGCGATGGTGCGGAAGATCAACACCGGGATCGCCACCGCGAAGACGAAATCGGCCAGCGCCTCGCCCGTCCCCTCGCCGAGCAGTCCCGACCACACCACCACGTAGCCGATGCCGATCAGACCAAAGACCGGCAGAACGATGCCGATGATCTGTTCCATTCGGGAAAACCGCGTCCTTAGCCGCTCGTTAAGCAAAACGGACCGATAATCGGCCGGGTTTTGTTGCGTTTTGTGAGGTGTAGCATGGCGTGTAATGGCACGGTCCTCGCCCTCAGCACGTCCGACGGCCGGCGCCCGCGGGTGGCTTTGGTGGGCGGCACCCCGGCCAGCGCCATGGTCGCCGGCGTGCTGATCGAGCAGTTCGGCTGCACGACCGTCAACGCCCCCACGGGCCCGGCGGTTCTCGCGCTGCTCAACCGCCACGAGCCTATCGACCTAGTGGTCATGGACGTTTCCCTTCCCGCCATGGACGCCATCGTCGCTACCCAGCTCGTCCAGTTGTTGGGCCCCCGCAAGGTGCCGCCCGTGATCGCCCTCACCGACGAGCACGACCGCGTTTCGCTGACGAGGGCCCGCGTTGCCGGTTTCGCCACCGCCGTCGCCAAGCCGTATAGCCCGCGTGAGCTCTACGGCGCGATGCGCCTGGCCCTCGTCGGTCCCGTCACGGTCGTTTCCGGCAGCGCCTGAGGCGCGACCGTCAGATGCTGCCGTGGCGCAGCCGGCCGAGCGAAGCGTTGAACTCGGCGCCGAAGATCAGGAGCAGCGCCACCACGTAAAGGAAGAAGATCGCGGTGAAAACGCTCGCCAGGCCCGCGTATGTCGCCGCCAGGTTAGCGAAGCGTTGCAGGTAGACCACGAACACGGCCGCCGAGATCACCCACGTGACCAGCGTGAATAGGATCCCCGGCCACAGCTCGTACCAACGCGGCCGCCCGGCCGGTAGGAACACGTGCGAGGCCGCCAGAACCACGATCAGAATCAATGCCGAGACCACTAAGCGCACGACGTGGATCTCGATGGCGAACGGCTGCAGCACCGGCACCACGGCCATCAACCGGTCAAGTGCCGCGGGACCGACGACAACCAGGAACGCCAGGATCAGACTGGCGACCGCCCCGGCCAACACGAAACCGATGCTCTGCGCGCGCAGGAAAAAGATCGACCGCCGGTCGACCACGCGATACGCCCGATTGAGCGCGGTGCGCGTTGCCTCCACGCCGTTCGACGCCAGGAATATGGCGACAACGGCGGCAATCGTCAGCAACTGGACGTGGGCCTGGTTGACGACCTGCTCAACTTGCGCCGCGATCGGGCTGGCGATCTCGCTCGGCCAGGTCTGGAACAGGATCTCCGCCACCCGTGCCGCCAGCGCCTCCTGGCCGACGAATCCGGCCAGCGCCGCCACGAAGATCAGGAACGGGAAGATCGCCATCAGCCCCGATAGCGCCACGTGGCTCGCCATCGCCCAGCCGTCGTCGGCGTTGAAGTGCTGAAAGGCGTCCTTGACGACGATCCACCCCTGCCTGGTCATCTCCGCCCGCCGGTTGCCGCCGGCGTCCGGCCGCCCGCGCGCGCCGCAGGATACGTGATTCCCTCGGCCCGCGGCGACCGCGGCCGCTGAGCTCGCACCGTCGTCGACAGTGGTCCGCTGCCGCGGAATGTGCCTATATGAGACCAGCCGGCAGATCATCGGGAACTGCGCGCCGACATGGCAGACGTGATTCAGAGGCTCATTCCCGTCGTCATCGGCGCGGTCGCGCTGGTCCTGCTGCTCGGCATCGTCAACATGATGCGCGGCGGCTCCGGCAACACCTCCCAATTGCTCATGCGCTCGCGCGTCATCTTGCAGTTCATCGCGATCGTCGCGATCATGGCGGCGCTCTACTTCCGCTCGGGTTGAGGGGACTCCCAATGGTCGTTCTCAACCGCATCTACACGCGCACCGGCGACGACGGCACCAGCGCGCTCGCCACCGGCGAGAGGCGACCGAAATCCGACCTCCGCTTCGCCGCCATCGGCACCGTCGACGAATTGAACGCCGAGGTGGGGCTCGCCCGCCTCCACGCCGGGGGCCTCGCCGGCGACGTCGGCGACATGCTGGCTCGAGTCCAGAACGATCTCTTCGACCTCGGTGCCGACCTCGCCACGCCCAAAAACCACGAGCAGCGCGAACGTCTGCGCATCGCCGCCGGCCAGGTTGCCCGGCTCGAAGGCGAGATCGACGCACTCAACGCTAGGCTCGAGCCGCTTGCCTCGTTCGTGCTGCCGGCGGGAACCCCGGCCGCCGTCGCGCTTCATCTCTGCCGTTGCGTCGCCCGGCGCGCCGAACGGCTGATCGTCGAGCTTGCCGCCCGCGAAACCGTCAACCCCGAGGCGCTCCGCTATGTTAACCGCCTCTCCGACCTCTTCTTCGTCGCCGCCCGCGTTGCCAACGACGACGGCGCCGGCGACGTGCTCTGGGTTCCGGGCGGCAACCGCTGACGGCTCGACCGATGGCGTTCATCCCGATCCACGACACCAATCCATTGCGCAACATCCGCCGGCCCTACGCGGCCTGGGGGCTGCTGATCGCCAACGTGCTCGTCTACTTCCTGGTCGAGCGAGGGGGTTTCGTCGGCGAGCCGAGCCATGCTTCGGTTGCCGTCTTCGGCCTGATCCCGGCCGTGTTTAACGGCTACGTCGACCCGCCGACGATGGTTCCCGACGCGCTGACGCTAGTCACCTATTCCTTCCTGCACGGCGACGTTTGGCATCTCGCCGGCAACATGATCTTCCTCTGGGTGCTTGCCGACAACGTCGAGGATGCGCTCGGACCCGTCCGCTATGTCGTCTTCTACCTGGCCTGCGCCGGGGCTGGCGGCTACGCCTACGTGCTGACCGAGCCAACGTCCGGGGTTCCCGTCATTGGCGCCTCGGGCGCCGTCGCCGGCAACATCGCCGCCTATCTGATCCTCCACCCGCGCGCAAAGATGTGGGTCCTGGCCTTCGCCCGTATTCCGCTCAGGCTGAGCGCGGTCTACGTGCTCGGCTTCTGGGTCGCCTTCCAGCTGATCGCCGCTATCACCGGCGACAAGGACGGCATTGCCTGGTGGTCGCATGTCGGCGGCCTCGTCGCCGGCGCCACTCTGATCGTGCTCATGCGCAAGCCCGGCGTCGTCCTTTTCGATCGTCGGGCGCCCGACGCCGTCGCCGCCCCGGCGCCGCCACCTGTCGACGACCCGGCCCCGCCGCTGGCTCCCGAGCACGATGACGCCCCGTTGCCGAACGACCCCCGATCGCGAGGACCGTGGCGATGAAGGTGTTGGTCCCGGTCAAGCGGGTCGTTGATTTCAACGTCAAGGTGCGCGTCAAGCAGGACGGCACCGGCGTCGATCTCTCCAACGTCAAGATGGCGATGAACCCGTTCGACGAGATCGCCGTCGAGGAAGCGCTGCGCATCAAGGAGGCCGGCCACGCCGATGAAGTCGTGATCGTCTCGGTCGGTGACGCCGAGGTCGCCGAGACAATCCGCACCGGCCTTGCCATGGGCGCCGACCGCGGCATTCTGGTGAGCGCCGAGGGGCGTCTCGAGCCGCTCGCCGTCGCCAAAGTGCTTGCGGCCGTTGCCGCAACCGAATCGCCGGGCCTCGTTGTCCTCGGCAAGCAGGCGATCGACGACGACTGCAACCAAACCGGTCAGATGCTCGCCGCCCTGCTGGACTGGCCCCAGGGCACGTTTGCCTCGAAAGTCACCATCGACGGCGATTACGTCACCGTCACCCGCGAGGTCGACGGAGGCCACGAAACGGTGCGCCTTAGGCTGCCGGCGGTGGTGACCACTGATCTGCGCCTCAACGACCCACGCTACGCCTCGCTCCCCAACATCATGAAGGCGAGGAAGAAGCCGATCGACGAGCACACAGCAGCCGACCTCGGCGTCGACGTCTCGCCGCGGTTGACGTTGGTCAGGGTCGCGGAGCCGCCGGCTCGGCGCGCCGGCATCAAGGTCGCCTCTGCAGCCGACCTGGTCGACAAGCTCAGGAACGAGGCGGGCGTGTTGTGAGAATGGCCGGACAGTTGAACGTGCTCCTGCAAAGATGGCGCGCGATCCAAACCCGCGCCGGATTCGGCCCATGACCACGCTGCTCCTCGCCGAGCACGACAACCGCGCGCTCAGGGAAGCGACCGTGCGCAGCCTCACCGCCGCCGCCGCACTTGGTGGCGAGGTCCACGTCCTCGTCGCCGGCAGGCACTGCGGCGCGGTGGGTGAAAGCGCCGCCGGTCTCACCGGCGTCGCCAGGGTGATCGTCGCCGACGCCGACCACCTCGCCCATCATCTCGCCGAGCCGCTGGCCGCGCTGATCGTGTCGCTGGCGGAGGGCTACGACGCTCTCCTGGCACCGGCCACGACCTTCGGCAAGAACGTCATGCCGCGGGTCGCCGCCCTCCTCGACGTCATGCAGGTCTCCGACATCACCCACGTCGTTGCCCCCGACACTTTCGAGCGCCCGATTTACGCCGGCAACGCCATCGAGACCGTCAGAAGTGCCGACTCTACCAAGGTGATCACGGTGCGCGCCTCCGCTTTCCAGATGGCCGCGACCGCCACCGCCACGGCGCCGATCGAAACCGTGGAAGCTCCCGCCGCGACCACTGACTCGATCTTCGTCAGCGCGGAATTGTCGCAGTCGGCGCGGCCAGAACTCACCGCCGCGCGTATTATCATCTCCGGCGGTCGCGCGTTTCAGTCAGCGGAGAACTTCAACAAATACCTCGAACCGGTTGCCGACAAGCTCAATGCGGCGATCGGCGCCAGCCGCGCCGCGGTCGACGCTGGCTACGCGCCCAACGACTTCCAAGTCGGCCAGACCGGCAAGATCGTCGCACCCGATCTCTACATTGCCTGCGGCATATCGGGTGCGATCCAGCATCTCGCCGGCATGAAGGAGGCCAAAGTCATCGTCGCCATCAACAAGGATCCGGAAGCGCCGATCTTTCAGGTCGCCGACTACGGCATCGTCGGCGACGTGTTCGAGGTCCTGCCGGAACTTGAGAAAGCATTGTGACAGCCGGCGGCCGGCCCTAGACTCGCTCGTGACGCGGAAATCGTCTCACACATGACCACGGACCTGAAGAAAATCGGCGTCATCGGCGCCGGCCAGATGGGCAGCGGCATCGCCCACGTGTGTGCGCTCGCCGGCTATGACGTCTTGCTCAACGACGTTTCGGAGGAACGCATCAAGTCGGGCCTCGCCACGATCAACGGCAACATGGCCCGCCAGGCGGCCTCTGGGAAGATCAGCGAGGCCGACCGCCAGGCGGCCCTCGAGCGGATCGCCCCTGCTTCCGGCTACGAGGCGCTCGCCGACGCCGACCTGGTTATCGAGGCCGCCACCGAGAGCGAAGCCGTCAAGCGGGACATCTATTCCGAGGTATGTGCAACCTTGAAGCCGAGCGCGTTGCTCGCCACCAACACGTCGTCGATCTCGATCACGCGCCTCGCAGCCACGACCGACCGCCCGGACCGTTTCATCGGCATCCATTTCATGAACCCGGTTGCAGTGATGGAGCTGGTCGAGTTGATCCGCGGCATCGCCACCGCCGACGCGACCTTCAAGACCGCCAGCGCCTTCGTCGCCCGCGTCGGCAAGACCGCCATCCTCGCGGAAGACTTCCCCGCTTTTATCGTCAACCGCATCCTGGTGCCGATGATCAACGAGGCGATCTACTCGCTGCACGAGGGCGTCGGCACTATCGAGGCAATCGACACGGCCATGCGCCTCGGCGCGCACCACCCCATGGGGCCGCTGCAGCTCGCCGATTTCATCGGCCTCGACACCTGTCTGTCGATCATGCACGTGCTCTACGAGGGACTCGCCGACTCCAAGTATCGTCCCTGCCCGCTGCTGGTGAAGTACGTCGAGGCCGGCTGGCTCGGACGCAAGACCGGCCGCGGCTTCTACGACTATCGCGGCGAGGAGCCGGTGCCGACGCGGTGACCTCCCGTCAACGTTAACGTTTCGCCCTGCCAACAGCGCGAATTGTCGGCGTCTGCCTTCAGCCGATTGCAAGGGATTCACCGTACCAATCGTGGCAGCGCCAGTTGCCGTGCGCCGCAGGGTTGCGGGGCGTCTAGATGTATCTCGACTCCGTCACGCTCGTGATGGTCGGCAGTCTCGCCGCCGGACTCGCGGGAATCTGGTTGCTATGGACGAGACTCCACGCCGACGGCGCCCCGGCGCTATCGTGGTGGGCAGCCGCATACATCCTTTACGCGATCGCGATCGCCGGTGTCGCTATTGGCCTCGTCGGCAACAAGCTACCGACGCTGCTTTTCGCGGCGCTCCTCCACACCCTGGTGCCGGCCCTGATTTGGGGTGGCGCGCGCAGATTCTCCAAACACAACACGCCGCTCCTGGTCCTCATCGGCGGAGCACTCCTCTGGATCGCCGCCGAGGCGATCGGTCGCACCTCCGGTTCGTCAGGGCCCGGCGCTGCCGTCACCTACCTCGTCTGGGTCGTGTACCTTGCGGCGTCGACGTGGGAGCTGTGGCGAAGCCGCGGCGAACTACTGCCGGCCCGCCAGCCGCTCATGGCGTTGCTGATGATTCACGCCACCGTCTACATCGGCGGCGTCTACGGGGTTCTCACCGGCACTCTGGCGGTCGACTCCCTGCCACCCTTGTACAGCTGGATAGGCATCATCTACGTCGAGGGCATGGTCTTCTCGGTCGGCTCCGCGTTGTTCATGTCAAAGCTCTGCGCGGAGCGTGACGAGAGGATGCTGCGAGATGCGGCCCGCATCGATACGTTGACTGGCACGGCCAATCGCGGCGCCTTTTTCGACAGCGCCGAACGTATCTTCCGCCGCTGCCAGCAGGACGGCACACCCGTGTCGGTGATCATGTTCGACCTCGACCGCTTTAAGTTGATCAACGACACACACGGCCACAGGACCGGCGACAAGGTCTTGCGCATTTTCGCCGATACCGTTCGCGGCGCCTTGCGTCCCAATGACCTCCTCGGCCGCTATGGCGGCGAGGAATTCGTCGTTGTCCTGCCCGATGCCAACATCGACGTCGCATTTGCCATCGCCGAGCGTGTCCGCCACGCATTTGCCGATGCCGGCCGGACGTCCGATGAGATCCCCTACACCGCATCCGTCAGCGCCGGCGTGGCCGCATCGGCGAGGCATGCCAATCTAGACGAGGTCCTCAGCACTGCCGACGCCGCGATGTACCACGCCAAGCGGCTCGGCCGCGATCGCGTCGAACGCGCAGTCGAGGGCAACGACGGCGCCACCCGCGTCATCCGCGTCGCCTGATGTCCAGCTTGGCGGCTGAATTTCCCACGTGTCGACGGCGAAATTAACGGTCCGTTGACCGATATCGTACGATTACTTAAGCGCCGATAACGCGCCGTGAAATCCCAGCGCTGCACAATCGGCGATAGGTACCGGGGCTTCGGCGGACCCGATCCCGGACGACCGGACCATTGGTGAGGGCGCAACTTCGATGACCATTGACCTGCAAACCCTGATGATCGCCGGGAGCTTCGTTGCTGCAATCAGCGGCATTTTCCTGGTCTTCGCATGGATGCAGAATCGTAAAGCAACCGCCACGTTGTGGTGGGCGGCCTCCAACATCACCCTCTCCATCAGTATCCCGATGATGGCCTCTCCGAGGCCGGAGCTGGGGACGCCGGCGGCGGTCGCCGCCATCACGCTGCTTAACCTCAGCCCTGCATTGCTATGGGCGTCCGCGCGATCCTGCAACGGCCGTCACATCAATCCTTTCATCGTCGGCAGCGGTTCGGTGCTGTGGCTCGTGGCCATTGCCATACCTGCAGTTCGTGCGACGACCAACGCGCAAGTGTCGCTCAACCTGGCCATCGTCGCCGTCTTTCTCCTTGCCGCTGCCTATGAGTTCTGGCGCGATCGACATGAACGCATAACAGCCCGGTGGCCGCTGATCGTCCTGCTGGCCCTGCACGGTTGCCTCTTGACCATCGGCTCGGTCGAAGCCGCGTTCGGGGGTCTCGCCGCCAGCTCCCCGGCGACCATGTTCCTGTGGCTCGAGTTCGTCCACTTCGAGACGCTGGCGTTCGTCATCGGCACGTCGATCTTCACAGTCGCCATGGCGCGCGAGCGTAGCGAGATGCTGCACAAGATCGCCGCCTCCACCGACGCGCTGACCGGCGTTGCCACCCGCCGCGCCTTCTACGACGCCGCCGACGAGGTGCTTTCCGTCAGCCTCCAGCACGATGCGCCGCTGGCCGTCGCCGTCTTCGATCTCGACGGTTTCAAGTCGATCAACGACACCTTCGGCCACGGCGTCGGCGACGAGGTTCTCAAGGTCTTCGGCGCGGTTGCCAAGAAAACCTTGCGCAGCACCGACCTGCTTGGCAGGCTCGGCGGCGAGGAGTTTGCCGCACTTCTTCCCGGTGCCAGCGTCGGCTCGGCCTACGTCGCCGCCGAGCGCATCCGGTCGGCCTTCAGCGAAGCCTGCCGCAGCATGGAACAGTTCGGCGGGGCCGCCACCGTCAGCGCCGGCATCGCGCGGGCACATCCCAAGTCCACGGTCGATTCGCTGCTTGGGGCCGCCGACACCGCCCTCTACGAGGCGAAGCGGCACGGCCGCGACCGCGTCGAGGTCGCCGAGCGCCAGATCATGAAGTCCGCCACCATCAAGGACAACGAGGCAGCGGGTCTCGCCAAGCAGGTCGCCTGACGGCCTAACCAATCGCCGCGCCGATCAGCTTCTTGGCGTCGTCCGAGTCCCAGGCGGCCGGGCCCTCGACACCACCGATCCTGCATCCCTTGCCGTCGACGAGCACCGTCGTCGGCAAGCCGAACGCCAGCCCCCGCCTCCTCAGATCGTTGAGCACTGCGATCGTCGGGTCCGAGTAGAATGCCAGGCGCGCCACGCCGATCTCGTCGAGAAAGGCACGGGCCCGCTCGGTGTTGCGTTGATCGACGTTGATCGCCACGACCGTGAAGCCGTCCCCGCCGAGCTCGCCCTGCAGGCGGTCAAGCGCCGGCATCTCCTCCCGGCACGGTACGCACCAAGTCGCCCACAGGTTGACGAGGACGGTCTGGCCGGCGAAGTCGGCGAGCGTCGCCGGACTGCCGTCGGGAGCGTTGAACGCGAGGTCGGCGAGCCGGTCGGGCGCGTCAGCGACGCGGAACGCCGCGACTTCGCCGGTAGCCAGCGGCCGCACGCGTTCGGCCGTCTCCAGGGCCCCGGCGCAGGCAGCCGCCACCTCGCCGCCGCCGTTGCCTTCACCCAACCGGCTGACATATACCGCGACCAACCCGGCGAGCATGCCAGCGATGGCGGCGATGCCAATCAGCATCGGGCCGCGCCGTTTGCTTCGCCCCTTGTCTACCATCCGGGCCAGGTCCTGGAGTGTGAGATCATGAAGAACCGCATGTGGGGCGGCCGTTTCTCCGAGGGCCCCGATGCCGTCATGGAGGAGATCAATGCGTCGATCGACTTCGACCGCAAGCTCTTCCGCCAGGACATTCTGGGCTCCAAGGCCCACGTTCGCATGCTCGCCCGCCAGGGCGTCGTCGGCGCGGACGATGCCGAAAGGATCGTCGTCGGTCTAGACACGATTCTGGGAGAATTCGAGGAGGGCACGTTCAAGTTCGCGCGAGCCCTTGAGGACGTCCATCTCAACATCGAGGCGCGGCTCACCGAGTTGATCGGCCCGGTCGCCGGCAAGCTCCACACCGCCCGTTCGCGCAACGACCAAGTGGCGACCGACCTGAAACTGTGGGTGCGCGACGCCATCGACGCGACCGACGACGCGCTCGCCGGCCTGCAGAAGGCATTGGCGGAGCGGGCGGTCGAAACCGCGGCGATGGTCATGCCCGGCTTCACCCATTTGCAGACTGCCCAGCCGGTCACCTTCGGCCATCATCTGCTCGCCTACGTCGAGATGATTGCCCGCGACCGCGGCCGTTTCGCCGACGCTCGGGCACGCCTCAACGAGTCGCCCCTCGGCGCCGCCGCCCTCGCCGGCACCGCTTTCCCGATCGACCGCGAAATGACCGCCGCCGAGCTCGGCTTCGCGCGCCCCGCGGCGAACTCAATCGACGCCGTCTCCGACCGCGATTTCGTCATCGAGACACTGGCCGCGGCGAGCCTTGCCGCCGTGCACCTGTCGCGTTTCGCCGAGGAGCTGGTCATCTGGTCCTCCGCCCAGTTCGGCTTCGTCCGCCTCTCCGACCGCTTCACCACCGGCTCCTCGATCATGCCGCAGAAGCGCAATCCCGACGCTGCCGAGCTGGTGCGCGCCAAGACCGGCCGCATCGTCGGCGCCCTCACCGCGCTGTTGGTGGTGATGAAGGGCCTGCCGCTCGCCTACTCCAAGGACATGCAGGAGGACAAGGAGCCGGTCTTCGACGCCATAAACAGCCTGACCTTATCGATCGCCGCTGTGACCGGCATGGTCGCCGACATGGAGCCGAACGTCGCGGCGATGCTCAAGGCCGCCTCGGCCGGCGACGCCACCGCCACCGACCTCGCCGACTGGCTGGTACGCGCGCTTGGCCTGCCCTTCCGTGAAGCCCACGAGTTGACCGGTCGCATCGTCGCCGCCGCCGCTGAGAAGCGCGTGGCGCTGGTCAAGCTCCCCCTCGTCGACATGCAAGCGATCGAGCCCAAAATCACCGCCGAAGTCCATGCGGTGCTCAGCGCCAGGCAGTCGGTGAAGAGCCGCACCAGCCTTGGTGGCACCGCACCGGCGAACGTGCGCCGCGAGGCCCGCCGCTGGCTCAAGCGGCTCGACAAGCAGGCAAAGGCCGATATGTCTTAAGGGACGTGAGACACCGCTGGGGCCCGTCTACGGAGGGCAAGGGCAACCGCGAACGCCACCGGCTGCGCCACAATGACGGACTTCCTCGATTCGCTGGTTCAAGATATCGCCATCCTGTCGCCCATGAGCGTGCTGCTCATGGCGGCCGCTGGTCTTGTCGTGGGCATCGCCCCTGGTTCGTACCCGCTTCTCGCCGTCGGGGCCGGTCTTTCGGCCGGCTCGAAGCCCGCCGGTGCGGCTGCTCGATCCCGCACGCTCTTCCTGGCGGGCGGTTTCGTGCTCGGCATCGCCCTCGTCGACGCCGTCATGGGCGGGCTGTTCGGTCTGGTCGGGTTCGTTGTCCTGCGATCCCTTGCCGCTCTGATGATGCCCTCTACTTTGCACTGAGTCTGATCCTGCTCGTGATGGGACTGGCGCTCCTACGGGTCATCAGCGTCAATTTCCGCGTTCTTTATGCCGCGCCACGGGCGGTTACGGGCTTCTGGAGCGCGCTTGCGCTCGGCGTTCCGTTTGGTCTGTCCACCTGCCCCGCCTGTACGCCGCTGGTTCTTCCGGTCGTGCTGGCGGCCACGACAAGCGCCGACCCGATGATGGGCGCTGCGCTGTTGTTTGCCTTTGGCGTTGCGCGCGGCATCCCGATCGTCATGGTCGGTGCCGCGGCCGATCTCCTCCCGCGCCTTTTTCCGGTGATGTTCTGGATGCCGGTGATCGAGCGCGTCGGCGGCGGATTGCTTCTCGTCGCGGCGGCGGCCTTCGCCTACCAGGGCGGCGTCTGTGCCGGTTGGTTCCCGCCCCTTCCCCTCTAGCAGCTCCCGCGACTTGACGGTGTGCGCCGGCGGTCGAATTGGCTATGATGGGCCGCCGAGCCGGCCCCGCGTGCCGGCTCCCCGTGTTGAGCCTTGGGAGCGCTCCGGTGACGCCTGACAACTGCCGCCTCATCTCCCGCGCGCTGGTCGCCGGCCTCGTCGTTGCCGCCGTTGGCTTGAGCGCCTGCGGCCGCAAAGGTGCGCTCGAGCCGCCTGCGGCGACCGCCAAAGCCGCTGTTTCCGAGGACCCCGACGCTCCGAAGGATTCCGGACCGGAAAAACCGGACAGGCCGTTCATTCTCGACCCGCTGCTCTGACGGACATCCCGGTGAACCATTTCGCCTACCGTGCCGGCGTGCTCCACGCCGAGGACGTTGCCCTGCCCGACATCGCCGCCGCGGTCGGGACACCGTTCTATTGCTATGCGACCGCCACCCTCCTTCGGCACTACCGCGTGTTTGCGCAAGCACTCGCCGGTCTCGACGTCCTCATCTGTTACGCCATGAAGGCCAATTCCAATCAGTCGGTGATCCGCACCTTCATCAAGGCGGGCGCTGGCGTCGACGTGGTCTCGGAAGGCGAGCTGCGCCGGGCGTTCGCTGCCGGCGCCTCCCCTGACAAGATCGTCTTCGCCGGCGTCGCCAAGACCGCGCGTGAGATCGCCTTCGCCGTCGACGCCGGCATCCTGTGCTTCAACGTCGAATCGGAGCCCGAGCTCGCCCGCGTTTCCGAGATCGCGTCGTCGAAGGGCGCCACCGCCGCAATCGCCGTCAGGGTCAATCCCGACATCGACCCGCTGACCCACGCCAAGGTCGCCACCGGCCGCGGCGAGAGCAAGTTCGGCATCCCGTACGAGCGCGCCCGCGACGTTTACGCCGCCGCCGCCAATCTGCCGGGTATTAAGGTCGCCGGCGTCGACATGCACATCGGCAGCCAGATCACCGACCTTGCCCCTTACGACGCCGCCTACGAGCGTCTCGCCGACCTCGTCCGGGCGCTGCGCGAGGACGGCCATGCCATCGACCACGTCGACGCCGGCGGCGGCCTCGGCATCCCTTACCGCCTTGACGATCCCGCGCCGCCGGACCCGGCCGCCTACGGCGAGATCATCCGCCGGCGCCTCGGCAACCTCGGCGCGCGCATCCTGTTTGAGCCCGGCCGCGTGTTTGTTGGCAACGCCGGTATCCTCGTGAGCGAGGTCGTCTACGTGAAACGGGGTATGGCCAAGACCTTCGTCATCCTCGACGCAGCGATGAACGATTTGATCCGCCCGACGCTCTATGATGCCCACCACGACATCAAACCGGTGCGCGAGCCCGACCCTGCCGCCGGATCGATCGTCGCCGACGTGGTCGGTGGGGTGTGCGAGACCGGCGATTACCTGGCGCTCGACCGCCACCTGCCGCCGCTCGCGGAAGGCGACCTGGTGGCGATCATGACCGCCGGGGCCTATGGCGCCGTCCAGGCGTCGACCTACAACACCCGGCCTCTGGCGGCCGAGGTGTTGGTCGACGGCGGGGAATGGGCCGTGGTCCGCCACCGCCAGACCTACGGCGATCTCATCGGCATGGACGTGTTGGCCCCGTGGCTCGCCGAAGCTTGATTCCGGTATCCGCCCCGGGTGTCGCGGCACAGGTGATTTCGCCCGAATCTGTGTTAGCTTGTTTTTCTTGGGGGGACTGGATCAGGAACGGCTGCGAAATGAGCGTTTCCGGCCCCCTCAACGATCGCGACACGGCCGAGCGAAACACCCGCCGGCGGGTCGAGCGGGCCGTCAGACGAGCCCGGCTCAACCTTTTGTGGGAATTGGTGTGGCCGTTGCTGGCGCCCTTTGGCGTCCTTGCCGCGCTGTTCGCCGCCCTCTCCTGGTTTGGCCTGTGGCGGCTGACCGCCACGCCGGTCCGCTTCGCCATCCTCGCGGCCTTCGCCGCCGCCGCCCTCTACCTCGCTTGGCGCGCCACGCGCTTCGCGGCGCCCAGTCGCGCCGCGGCGTTTGCCCGGGTCGAGCAAGCGACCGGGGCGCTGCACCGGCCGGCCACCTCCTTTGCCGACCGTCTCGCCTCGCCCCCCGACGATCCCGCGACGCTGGCCCTGTGGATCGCCCACCGCCGCCGTCTGTTGGCGGCACTCGATCACGTGCGCGCCGGCATCCCCGCGCCCCGGCTTGCCGTCCACGACCCCTTCGCCTTGCGGTTTCTGGTGGCGCTGCTCTTCGTCGTCGGCTTCCTCGTCGCCGGCCCTGAACGGCTTCAGCGTCTCGGCGAGGCCTGGCAGGGCGGCGAAAGCGCTGCCGCCACGATCGCCCGCATCGATGCCTGGGTGACGCCGCCGACCTACACCGGCCGCCCGCCAATCTTCTTGACCGGCGACACCACTAAACCGCCCGGCTCGGAATACTCCGTCCCCACCGGCAGCATGGTCACCGTTCGCACCGGCGGCACCCACGACCTCGGCGTGTTCGCCGCGGCCGGCGGAAGCGAAACACCGATCGAGCCGGTCGCGGCCGAGAACGCCCAGGCCTCGCGGCCCACCCCGCTGGAGCACCACGTGACACTGAGCCAGGCCACCGACATCGCCGTCAGGAAGGGTGGCCGCGAGGTTGCCGGCTGGCGCTTCGTCGTCGAGCCGGACCGTCACCCCGCGATCGCCCTCATCGGCGAGGCCAAGACGACCCTCAGCGGCGCCCTCGACCTCTCCTATTCGCTCGAGGACGATTACGGCGTCGTCGCCGCGTTCGGCGACCTCGCGCCCGTGGATGACGCAATCGCCACCGGCGTCATCGCCCAGCGGCCGCTTTATGAGGCACCCGCCCTGCCGCTGTCTCTACCGCAACTGCGCACCCGCAAGGGCAACGGCCAGACGATCCGCGACCTCACGTCCCATCCATGGGCGGGCGCGCAGGTGCGCATGACGCTGGTCGCCCGCGACGAGGCCGATCAGGAAGGGACGAGCGCGCCGATCGAGTTGAAGCTGCCGGCCCGCCGCTTCCTCGATCCGCTGGCTCGTGCCGTCGTCGAGCAGCGCCGCATCCTCGCCCTCGACGCCAACGCCGCGCCGCGGGTTTTGGACGGCCTCGACGCCCTCACCTTCGCGCCCGACGAGACCATCGATGACATGGGCGCCTACCTGGCGCTGCGCAGCGCCTACCATCGCCTGGCGAACGCCCGCGACGACGACGGCCTGCGCAACGTAGTCGACTACTTGTGGACGATCGCGCTCGGCATCGAGGACGGCGAGCTGTCGCTCGCCGCCCAGGAGTTGCGCGTCGCCCAGGAGGCGCTGCGACGGGCACTCGAGAACAACGCCTCCGACGAGGAGATCGCGCGGTTGACCGAGGAGTTGCGTCAGGCCGTGCAGAAATTCCTGCAAGCGCTCATCGACGAGGCCCGCCGCGATCCGCAGATCGCCAACCTGCCGCCCGACGCCGACCTGCAGGCTCTGAGGCCGCAGGACCTGGAGCGGATGCTCGACCAGATCGAGAACCTTGCCAAGACCGGCGCTCGCGACGCGGCCCGCCAGCTCCTGAGCCAACTGCAAAACATGTTGGAAAACCTGCAGCAGGGCATGCCGCGGATGGGCGACCAGCAGAACGGCGGCGAGATGATGCAGAGCCTCAACGAGCTTGGCGACATGATCCGACGCCAGGAAGATCTGATGAACCGCACCTTCCGTGCCCAACGCGGCCTCGATCCCAACCAGAGCGGCGATACGCCGATGACGCGCGAACAACTCGAAGAGGAGCTCCGTCAGCTCCAGCAAGGCCAGCAGGATTTGGAGCAGGCGCTGCAGCAGCTGATGGATAAGCTCCAGGGCATGGGCATGGAGCCGAACGGCAAGCTAGGCCAGGCGGGCGAGCAGATGGGCCAGGCGGCGGAGAACCTCGGAGAGGGTCGCGCCGGCCAGGCGGTCGGCAACCAGGGCGAAGCCCTCGATGCGCTGCGCCAAGGCGCCCAAGGCCTTGCCCAGCAGTTCGCCAACGGTCGCCAGCCCGGCGGCCGCGGTATGAGCGGCGGCGGCCCCTATCCCAACCAGGATCCGCTCGGCCGGCCGCAGCGCACCCTCGGCCCCGACCTCGGCACCACCGTCAGGGTGCCCGACGAGATCGATACCCAGCGCGCCCGCGAGATCCTCGACGCGATTCGCCGCCGCCTCGGCGATTTCGGCCGTCCCGCGCTCGAACGCGACTACCTCGAGCGCCTGCTCGACCGTTTCTAGCGCGTTTGTCCTCGACAACGCCGACGAATGGCAGCCCGCGATACGCGTGCGCCGCGTCCATGCCGTAGCCCACCACGAACACGTCGGGACAGACAAAACCGACGTGATCGACGGCCAGCGGTTGGGCAAGCTTGCCCGGCTTCTCCAGCATCACGGCGATGGCGACCCTTCGCGCACCGCGCTTCTTGAGCCGGTCGCGGGCGAACGCGATGGTACGCCCGGATTCCAGAACATCGTCGATCAGGAGAACGTCGCGTCCCTTGACGTTGCTCTCCACGTCGCGCATCAGCTTGACCCTGCCGGACGACACCGTCCGCGTGTCGTAGCTCGACAGCGCGATGAACTCGACTTCCGGCGACAGCCCGGCGTCGTAGAGCGCGCG
>CAYTXI010000004.1:0-37839 GCA_964441935.1 uncultured Bauldia sp. | reverse complement strand
GAGCATGTCGAGGTCGACGTTGCACGCCCGCATGACCGCGGCGGCGTCCTGGTCCTCGATCAGCGCCAGCAACAGGTGCTCGAGCGTCGCGTACTCCTGGTGACGCTCGCTGGCCAGCGACAACGCCTGATGCAGGGCCTTTTCAAGACTGCGCGAGAACGAAGGCACCGGATGACCTCACTTCTTCTCCATCACGCATTGTAGCGGATGCTGATGCTTGCGTGCGAAATCCATGACTTGGGTCACTTTGGTCTCCGCGACCTCAAAGGTATAGATACCGCATTCTCCAACCCCGTGCTGGTGCACGTGCAGCATGATCCGGGTCGCCTCCTCCCGACCCTTCTGAAAAAACCGCTCCAGAACGTGCACCACGAACTCCATCGGCGTGTAATCGTCGTTCAAGAGCAGGACCCTGTACAGGCTCGGCCGCTTCGTCTTGGGCCGGGTTTTGGTGACGACGCTCGTCCCGGAATCGCCGTCATCGAGATCGGGGCGACGTATCGAATTGCTCATGCTCTCTTTTCGACCTTGACCGCTCGACCGGCGAATCCTGCCGAGAAACGGCAGGGCGCGCAATCCACCGTCGCGATCAAATTTCCTTGGACCACCGCCTATGCCCTGAACCCACACGCGGCCAAGACGCGCTACGGCCCTATCTAGGCCGGGCCCGGGCCTTTGCGAGCGTGGGGAGGTGCCGAAGCACGGAAAAAAGGCGCGGCCTGCAAGCCGCGCCCTCTTCTAGCTATCACACCCTGGCGGTGCCCGCCTTGCGGGTATTCGCCGAGTGATTCGGGGCGAACCCCTACTTGCCGAACCTGCCGAGGAACGCCTCGTATGGCCTGTAGGCGTCCCGCGCCATGCTGGTGACGATGTCGTTCAGCTTGGCGACTTGGCCAACGTAGCCTTCGTAGGCGGAGCGGACAAAGTCCGACTGAACCTCGACGGCCTTGTCGAGGCTCGATGCGGCGAACAGCTTCTCAAGCGCGCTCGAGCCGGCATCCAAGCTTCGCTTGGAGTAATCGGCCGTTTCGGCCGCAATCGCTTGAAATCCCTTGCCCATCGCATCGGCGCTCCTGAGCGCCAGATCGAGGTTCGCCTTGCCGAAACTTTGCATGCTGTCCATTCCGTTGATCATCGGAGCCTTCCTTTGCGCACATCAGAACCCCTCTGGCAGCAGCCAGAGAACCTTGTTCGCCTTTGATATGTGCACTGCAACATAAATGTCAAGCGAAATTGATGCAACGCACAATCTGTCTCCACCGACCGGGCGAAGAGCCGGGGAAAGCGGACACTTTGTGCCGTGTGTGGCTGTTTTGCGCTTTACCGAAACGTAACTTCGCCCCAATACTGTTGACTGTGAGGCCGGCGCGGCGCGGACAACCGAAACAGCGCCGCGAAGTGAAGTGATCGGCCATCCGGGGCGGGGCACCGAGGCCCGTTTTCCGCAGTTGCTGCGGGGACGGTGGAGCTCCGAGGAGGATGGCCACCGTATTGCCGGTTAGGTTGGAGTTGACGACAGGGGTCGATGCGCTGGGCAGCGTCGGCTAGGTGCGGAGTCTGTTCTAATGGCGGCAGTGTGCGCGACGGGTGGGCGCCCGATTGTTCGCATAACGACGGTGCTGGCGGCGACCTGCGTCATCGCCATCGGTCTAGCGACGAACATTGACGTCGCCGCGGCAGCGCCCGATTCGGCGATTGTTGTCGACGCAAAGACGGGCAAGACACTCTACGCCAGCGCCGCTGACGCCAAGCGCTACCCCGCATCACTCACCAAGATGATGACCCTCTACCTGCTGTTCGAGGCGATTGAGGACGGCAGAACCAGCCTCAACGACCGAATCACGATCTCGGCGCACGCCGCCGCCCAGGCGCCTTCCAAGCTCGGCCTCAAGCCAGGCCAGGCCATCAGCGTGCGCGACGCCATCCTTTCCGAAGTCACCAAGTCGGCCAACGACATCGCCGCGGCCATTGGCGAGCATCTGGCCGGCTCCGAGAGCAACTTCGCCCGCCAGATGACCGCGAAAGCGCGCACCCTCGGCATGACCTCGACGACGTTCCGCAACGCCTCCGGACTGCCCGACACCGGGCAAGTGACCACCGCACGCGACATGGCCACCCTCGGCCGGGCGCTGCGCGAGCACTACCCGCAGTACTACGCGTACTTTTCGACCCCGAGTTTCGTGTGGGCCGGCCGGCGCATCACCAACCACAACCGGCTACTCGGCAATGTCAGAGGTGTCGACGGCATCAAGACCGGCTACACCCACGCCTCTGGCTTCAACCTCGCCTCCTCCGCCAAACAGGGCAACCGCGAGATCGTTGCCGTGGTCATCGGCGGCGAAACCAGCAAGTGGCGCGACAGCCATACCGCTGCGCTGATCAGGAAGTACCTGCCGCGTGCATCGGACGGACCCCATACCGCGTTCATCCCCGGCGGACCGCACTCAGGACGGAAGATCGCACTGGAAGAGTACCCGGCCCCGCGGCTGCGCCCGGCCAACGGCGCCTTTGCCGCCGGATCAGTCGCCACCGCCGTCGCCGCTGACTCGCGCTTCGTCGTCGACGCCGCTCCGGAAGGCGACGCCGCCGTCGGCGATGAAGCCCAGGCGCTGGCGGCGCCGACGGCGCTGGCGGGCTGGAAGATCCAGATTGCCGCCGCCCCGACCCAATCCTCTGCAGAGAGCCTACTTGATCGCGCGCTGGCCGACGCGCCGGGAGCCCTCGCCAACGCCTCGCCCTACACCGAATCGGTGGTCATCAAAGGGACCACCTTGCACCGGGCGCGGTTTGCCGGCTTCAGTGACAAGGCCGCCGCCCGCGCCGCCTGCGCCGCACTCATCAAGCGCGACTTTGACTGCCTGGCACTGAGCGACTGACGGAGCCTACCCTCGCCGGGGTCCTTTGTAATGAGTAACGGACTTAGCGATGTCTGCCGAGAAGCCAGTCCTTAGCCTGATTGATTTTCGCCGCCAGGAACGTCGAGCCGCCCTGATCGGGGTGGACCCGCTTCATCAGCCGCCGATGAGCGGCCCGGATTTCCGCCTCGTTGGCACCGGGCGCAAGGCCAAGGATCTCATAGGCCTGCTGATCAGTCATGGGGCGCGCATCCGCCGGGCCGCCCGCCCCCGGTGTCTCATCACCCTGGACGTGTTCACGCCAGCCGGGCATCCGGCGGTCGAAATAACCTTCGAGTAGCGCCGCGCTGTCTGCGTCGGTAGCGACCTCCTCCCGCAATCGCCAAAGCGCCACCTCGTCCAGGTCGTCAAGCAGACGGCCCGCCGTGGCACCCCTGAGGACGCGCCCGCCGAGCGCGCCCGTATCGTGGTCGAGCCGCATCTCCAAGAAGGCCGAGCGAACCGTCGACACTGAGCCGGCCGAGCGGGCGCCGCCACCGAGGTCGATCGGCCCGATCTTGCCCGCTGAGATTGCCGAAAACCCTACCGCGATCAGCACCAGCCCGAACGCCCAGCGCCCGGCAAACAAGAGGATGCCGCCAGCCGCGATCAGGACGCCGCCGACGCCATAACGGATCAGCCGGACCAGGGCACGGGGATCGACCGCGGTGAACGCGCGAGCGAGCAGGAGAAGTATGCCAAGCGCCGCGAGGCCGGCAACAAAGTAGATCATGGTTATTTGAGTTGCGCCAGCAGCAGGCGACCCTCTGCGCCGCTTCCCTTGAGCGCCTTCACCCCACCGGCCGCGTAGACCGCCGCCGCACGCAGCAACTGGGCGAGCTGACCCGCGGCGTTGGCGTCGAAACGCGCATAGGCACCGCCCGACAGGCGCGCAATCTCGCGAAAGCCGCGCTCGACGACCGGGTCGCGGCCCTCCTGGAAGATGAACGCGCGCACGCCGAGCAGACCAAGCTCACCGGCCTTGGCAGCAAGATCATCGATCTTTTCCTCCAACGCGTCGCCGACGAAGACCAGGACATTGACCTTCTTCTTGCCGGTCTCCCCACGGGCATGGGCGAGGACCCTGCCGATCTGGGTATGCCCGCCGCGGCACTGGATGCCGGTCATCAGATCGCGCAGCGCCCGTGCGTCACCGACCCAACGGCTGGCGCGGCACTCGTTGAAGCCGCGGAAATAGACGAGCTGGATGTCGAGGCCGCCGACCTTGCCGGCCTCCTCGAACATCTCCGCCTGCAGCCGGAGGGCGCTGTCCCAGGTCGGCTGGCGGCTCATGGTCGCGTCGAGAGCGAAAATCATCCGCCCGCGCCCCTCGGTCTCAACTGGTGCAATCGCCCGCGCCTCGGCCAGGAACGCGCCAATCTCGTCAGCGCCCGAACGCGTCTGCGGCGTGGCGCCTGGCTTGCCGACCGGCGTACGCTTGTCTGCGGCCATTGTTACATCCTCTGGCCGCCGGCCACGAGGCCAGCGGGCGATACGTTCGTATCATGTGGCGCTTAGCCGGCGTGGCGCAACTGCGCCGACGATCGTCCGCCCGCCGTGGCGGCGCGCTGATCTTCAGGCGCCCCCTCCGCGCCCCGCGGCGCCGGCAGGTTGAGACTTGCCACGAGACTGCGAATCTCGTTGCGGGCCGAAAGGTGCGACAGCGTCGGCTCACCGCCGAGCACGCGATTGTTGAGGGTATCGAGCGCCGTCAGTCCGCGCGGAAACAGTTCGCGAAAGACGACCCGCTCGACGATGCCGGCGACCAGGCGGAACCCAAGCTGTTGAGCAAGCCGCTCCAGCCCATTCTCGAGTCTCCGCCGATTCCGGGTCTCCACCGGAGACAGCCGGTTGCGTACCACCACCCAGTCCGTGTCGCGATCGTCGACCAACTGGCGCTGGCGCCGCGACTCCGCAACCAGCTCGGCGTAGTGACTGGGACCGACGACCTCGAGCGTGTCGGCGTCGATGCGACCAAGAACATCGAAATCGATGAAGCTGTCGTTGATCGGCGTGATCAATGTGTCGGCCATGGCATGGCTGACGCGCATCAGGTACGTGTTGGAGCCGGCGGTGTCGACGACGACGTAGTCGTAGCCGTACTCGGCCCGGCTGATGGCTTCGGCGAACGCGCGGAACTCGCGCCCCTCGATGTCGGACACGACCTCACCGCCGGCTTGCGGGACCGTGAAGTGCGTGGGCAACTCCAGCTCGACGCCGGTGTGCTCTCTCCAGTAGGTGCGGTTCTCGATGTAGCGGGTCAACGACCGCTGGCGGCCGTCCGTGTCGATGGAAGCCACACGCGCGCCCGTCTTAAGGAGCGCGACGATCACGTGCATGGCGGTGGTCGACTTGCCGGACCCGCCCTTCTCGTTGCCGAGAACGATAACGTGGGCGGGATCCGGCCTTCCGGAAGCACCAGACATGGCGATTCGCTATCCGATTCTCCCCCCGGATAGAGAATGACACGCTTTGGTGGTCGGTGCAGTAGTCGCTTTTCGTGGGGTGCTGGCTATCCGGCAGCGGCAACGGCGACGGGCTTTTTGGCGGCCGCGGGCTTTTTGCTCTCCTCCACGACCGGCCGTTCGACCGGCAGATTGAGGTAGCGGATGAGGTCCGTGACCTCGTGACGGGCCGCGACGTGGGACGGCGTCGGCTTGACGCCGAGGCTTGCGTGCTCGAACGGATCGAACACCGTCAGCCCGATCGGGAACAGTTCGCGAAAGATCACGCGCTCGGACACGCCGTGGGCGATGCGGAATTCAAGCATCTCCGACATCTCGCGCAAGCCCTTGATCACGTTCTGCTCGTTGCGGCTGGTCAGTGACGCCAGGCGGTTGCGGACGACCACCCAGTCGGTCTCGCCGTAGTCGGCAAGATGGCGTTTGCGCCGTTCCTCGCGCACCAGCTCGGCGTATTGACTGACCGCAGCGATCGAGAAATCGGCCGGATCGACCCGGCCGAGGACATCGAGATCGATGAAGCTGTCGTTGATTGGCGTGATCAGCGTGTCGGCCATCGCATGGCTGAGGCGCATCCGATAGGTGTCGTTCGCCGGCGTATCGATGATCACGAAGTCGCAAGTGTCGACCAGCCGTTCGACGATCTCCCGGAAGGCGGCGTGCTCCCGCGCCTGGATGTCGGAAACCGTCTCACCGTCTCCAGCCTTCACAGAGAAATGCGTCGGCAGCTCCAGCTGGTTGCCGGTTTTGCGTGCCCAGCGCGACCGGTTTTCCAGGTAGCGGGTGAGTGACAACTGCCGGCTGTCGGTATCGATCGAGGCGACCCGGTAGCCGCTTTTTATCAGGGAGACGATGATGTGCACCGCCACCGTCGATTTGCCGGAGCCACCCTTCTCGTTGCCGAGAACGATGACATGTGCGGAACCCGGCTTGGGTGCCACGCTCCTTGGTGATTTTCGGTCGGACAAGGCTGTTGGTCCCTGTGAAAACAGGGGGAAATGATGGCCTCCAAAGGCTGAAAATCCGTCAACGAATTAACGCGAATGCCACTGGTCGGCGGCTTTCCGACGTTTTTTCGAGGATCAAAGGGCTACCGGACGCCGAACTCGGCCAGTTCGGCGCTCAGTTCCGGCGGCAGATCACCACCCCTTGCCCGCCTCCTCAGGTCGCGCGGCGCGTCCTTGGGATCGAGATAACGCCACCCCTGGAACGGGCGCCGCGGCTGCCATTCCGTCCGCTTCAATGTCGGCTCGAGCACCAGCCGACAGCGCCCGATTCCCTCGTCGTCGACAAAGGGTCTGACATCGAGGAGCCGCTGCCGCACCTGGACGGTGCCCTTGATCACCCAATAGAGCGATCCGTCGTCGAGGAGCTCGGCGATGCGCTTGGGCACCATGCGGGTGACGTGAGCGTGCTCGGGCTTTTCGCGTTGCTTGCGGGCCTCGGCGAGCCGCCAATCGACCCATTCGGCGAGGTCCTCGACCGAATCGCAACCAACGCAGAGCTTGATGAGATGGACCGTCATCGGGCACCGACATTCGCCGCCCCGGTCCGGGGCGTCAAACGCCGGGCGGCGCTGTCCACAGCGATTCCGGCGAAGCTCCGCCTACTTCTTCTTGCCCGCCGAGCGGAACGACTTGCCGAGCTTGCTGGCGTCACCGAACGCCGCCTTGGCGTCGCTCCAGTTCATGCCGACCGTGGTCTTGGTCGAGGCCAGCGAGCCACCGGCCGCCGCCGCGATCAGTGCCGAGGTCAGCGCCCCAGCGTCGTCAAACTCCGAGATGACCAGGAAGTCGTACTCGCCGAAAGTGAAATACGACCCCAGGAACTTGCCGCCGGCCGCCTCAAGCAGTCGTTTCGCCTCCTTGCCGCGGTCCTCCGGCTTGGAGACCATCGCCGCCATCGCCTCGGTCGTGTAACGACCCTGCGTAATGAAGATCATAACGTGCACCCTTCCCTCTGCCGCGCCAAGACGCGCGGACGTTCCGGAAATCATATCAGATCAGTCCGCAAGCTCGACCGGGATGTTGATGGTGGAGACGACGCTGGCCGCTTCCCGGAATCGCGGTTCTGGCCTATTCCCGGTAGGCTCTCAGCACAACAGGCCTACCGGAGGGCACCCATGCGCCTGATCTTCGGCATCCTCGTCGGCATCGCCTTGACGCTCGGCGCGGCCGCCTTCCACGACAACAACGTGCCGCCCGGCCCGCCCGCGCTCAATCCCGCGGAGCGGCGGATCATCGACTGGGACGCTCTCGGAGCGATCGCCCGCGGATGGGCGGACTCAGTGCGGAACCTGTGGGGTGGCAGTGGCGAGCCCTGAGCGCTTGATCTGAATCAGGTCGCCGCGGCGAGCGGCTGATACTCCCCCCTCAACCGGGTGCGCCATGCTCAAGAAAATCGGATTCGGGATCATCCTGTGGGCGATCCCCTACGCGACGGCAATCCCGCTCTTGGGGCTGAACCAGAGCGATCAGCTATTCTTCAAGACGATCATGATCGTCGAGGGATCGATCGTCGGCGCCGTCCTCGCCGCGGTTTATTTCGTCCGCGTCCGGCGCGACTTCCTGCGCGAGGGGCTTGTCCTCGGGGCCGTGTGGATCGTCGTCAACTGGATCCTCGACTACGCGGGGCTGATCGTCCTCACCGGCATGCCGCTCGGGCGCTACTTCGCCGAGATCGGCTTGCGCTACATCGCCATGGCGGCACCGACGGTCGCCATCGGTTACGTTCTGGAGCGTCGTCTAGCCCAGGCGTCCTAGTCATCCCACACGGGCGTAATGCCGGCCGGGTTCGCGACCCGTTCCTTGTGTGATTTCGACAGCGCACTGATCGCCGCTATCTCATCATCGGAGAGCGAGAAGTCGAAGATGGCGAAGTTGGCGCGGATGTGATCGGGGTTGCTGCTCTTCGGGATAGCGACCAACTTGTCCTGCTGCACGTCCCAGCGCAGCACGACCTGCGCCGGCGTCCGCCCGTGCCGCTTGCCAATCTCGCCAATCACCGGATCGTCGAGCACCACCTGGCGGCCCAGCGGCGAGTAGGCGGTGAAGAACATGCCGTGGCGCGCGACGGCAGCTCGCAGCTTGTCCTGATTGAGGTAGGGGTGGAACTCGCACTGGTTGGTGACGAGCGGCTCCTTGGTCGCGGCCCATGCCTCGTCGAGCAGCTTGACGGTGAAGTTGGAGACGCCGATGTGCCGGGTCCAGCCCCTGGTCTTGATGTCGTTTAGCGTTGCAATGGTCTCCGCGACGCTCAGCCGCTTGCTCGGCCAATGGATCAGCACGAGATCGACCTGGTCGACACCGATCTGCTCAAGGCTGCGCTCCACCGACGCTTTGAAGCGCCGCTCGTCGAGGTCCTCGGGCGCAACCTTGGTGGTGATAAACAGCTCCTCGCGCGGCACACCAGCGGCGCGAATGCCCTCGCCGACGCGGTCCTCGTTCCCGTAGCCGGCCGCGGTATCGACGTGGCGATAGCCGACCCGGATCGCCTCGGTAACCGAACGAGCACAGACCTCGCCCCTGAGTTGCCACGTGCCGAACCCAATGACCGGAATGTTCGCGCCGTGCGCGCTCACGGACTGCAACCGACTTGCCTTTCTTGTGAGAGGAACTGTCCGAGGGGACGGCAGGATGCGAGTTTCGACCGGAGAGTCAACCGCTCGGAGGAGGCATCATTTGGCAACGCAGTCGCTCGGCGCGGTCTTGCCGGCGAAGCGGTCGTCGATCCATGCGACTGCCCTTTCGGCGCTCGCGTTGTTGATAAGTTCGTGCGTCCCACCTGGCACATCGAAAAAGCTGACCGCGGCGCCCTGGTCGCAAAGCTTGGTGGCGAAGTCTTTCGTCACCGGCGGATCGACGACCGTGTCGGCGTCGCCTTGCGCAATGAAGAAGGGGCCGCCCGGCGGCTTGTGCCCCGGCGTGTTGGCGCTGACCCATCCGCTCCACGGCGCGGTCTTGGTCGGATCGGCGGCCAGGAAGCCCCTCGTCAGCCGGCGGATCGCCGGCAAGTCGACGAGAAGGTGGCCCGGAGTGTCCAGGCACTCCGCGGCGATCTTTCTGACTGGTTCAAGAGCGTCGGTGTCGATGATCGTCTCGATCGGATGACCGTACACGCGCGACCACGAGACCAGTGTCAGCGCGGTCAAACCTTGCCCCGCAGGTGTACCGAGATCGTCCTCGAATAGGGTGGCAAGCTCGGTCGCCGGTGCAATCGCCGCGATTCCCGCGATCGCCAACTCCGGCGCGTACTCGGCGGCGATCTCGCCAGCCCACACGGCGGCGTGGCCGCCCTGGGAGTAGCCCCAGATCACGAACTCATTGCCGGCGCTGTCGCCGACAAGCGCACGCGCAGCACGGACCGAATCGAGCACTGCCCGACCCTCGCTGACACCGACCAGGTACGGGTGCTCGCCCGCCGTACCGAGCCCGGGATAGTCGGTCGCGGCGACGACGTGCCCACGGGCCGCCAACTCGTCCAGCCTCGGAATCGACGCAAGAGCATCGACCCGAAGGGACGGCGCGCACCTGCGGGCGATGCCCGTGGTCGGATGCGCCCACGCCACGACCTTACGCGCGTCACCGCGACCAACGGGAACCACGACGATTGCCGACACCGCAATCGGCTCTTCGGCAAGCCCGGTCGAACGATAGAGCACCCGGTAGGCTCGCGCGTCCGATGGGGCGCCGCGGATCTCCTCCGACCGGATGACGCTACCGGGTGGCCCGGCAAGGTCGACCGGCGCGACGTCGTAGAAGGAGTAGGTCTGACCGAGTGCCGCCGAAGTTACGACACAGAGCGCCAGCACCACGGGGGCGATTGCGCGGTGGCCAGCTCGGACCATGACATTCAAGCCGGAATAGCGGAGCACACCGAGTCCCTCCACTACCGCGATCTGCGACCGATGACGCGCCCGCTATGTGAAGTCAACCCACCGCGTTCGTGACCGCCTCGATCACTCTCTCGACCTCGTCGTCGGTAAGGTCCGCGTGAAGGGGCAGGCTCAGGACCTCGCCGGCAAGCCTCTCGGATACCGGCAACCTGCGACCGTCGAAGCGTTTGAAGGCGGGGTGCTGGTGGAGTGCCAGCCGGTAGAACAACCCGGTCCCGATTCCGGCCCCGTTGAGGCGCTGGCGGATCGCGTCGCGGTGGGCGACGCGAACGGTGTAGAGCGCATACGCGCTGTCGTAGCCCGCTGGAACGGATGGCACGGACACAATGCTGGCGAGCGCCGCATTGTAGCGCGCCGCAATAGCGCGCCGACGTTCCAGCTCGTCCGTAAACACGTCGAGTTTAGCGAGCAGCACTGCCGCCTGCAGCGTGTCGAGGCGGCCGGTCAGCCCAAGCACGATCGCCTCGTCACCAGTGCCCGCGCGGCCATGAGAGCGCATCATGTGCACGACGGCAGCGAGCCCGTCGTCTTCGGCGAACACCGCACCGCCGTCTCCGTAGCAGCCGAGCGGTTTGGTCGGGTAGAAGCTGGTTGCTGTGATCGGTGCGAGTGCACCGACGCGGATGTCACCGCGGCGACCGCCAAAGCTCTGGGCGGCGTCGGCGAGCACCTGCAGACCACGGCGGGACGCAACCGCGGCGATCGCCAGATAGTCTGCCGGCAGGCCGTAGAGATCGACCGGCATCACCACCCGCGGTCGCGCCCTGCCCGCCGCCTCGGTTTCCGCGATGGCGCGTTCTAGATCGGCGGCGTCCATGTTGAACGTCGCCGGATCGACGTCGACGAACACCGGGACCGCCTCGATGGCGGCGACCGCGCCTGCGGTTGCGGCAAAGGTGAAGGCCGGTACGAAGACCGCGTCGCCCGGCTTCACGCCCATCGCCATCAGGGCGATCATCAGCGCGTCGCGCCCGCTCGACACGGCCACGGCGTGGCCGACGCCGACGAGTCTCGCGAGCCGCTGCTCCAGTTCCTCGACCTCCGGCCCGAGTATAAACTGGCCATGGGCGAGCACCGCGTCCATGCGCTTATGCAACTCGCTGCCGAGGCGGGCGCGCTGGCGGTGCAGGTCGAACAGTGGGATGTGCGAGTCTTCGGCGATGACGAGCGCCGGGCGGGCAGGACTCATGATTCTACATACTCCATTTGACCGGCGCCGCCGCCTCGGCGACCGATGCCTGAATACGCTCCGCGAGCTCCAGCGCCGCCAGCCCCGCACCGCCGTCGACCGCCGGCGGCGCGCCGGTCCCGATCGAATCGACAAACGCGGCGATCTCGGCACCGAGGCTGTCGGTCGAACCGTCGATCTCCATCGCCGCCACGACGAGCTGCCGGCCCCGTCTGGCGATCCTCAGGCTCGGCTCGGCGAGATCGGCCGCGAACACCGTGCCGGGTTCCGTGACTGTGAGCTTGCGCTCCACCGCATCCGCCACCCGGCTCGCTGACAGTGTGGCGACGACCCCATTGGTGAAGGTCACCCAGGCCTCCGCCTCGTCGGCGAGATCGCTTCTTACCGACCGGCCGCTTGCCGCCACCATCGCCACCGGCGCCCCGGCAAAGGCGAGCACGTGATCGATGTCGTGGATCATCAGGTCGAGGATCACGTCGACGTCAGCCGCCCGCGGCGACCACAGCGCCCGGCGCACGCTGGCAATGCGGCGGGGATCGCCGACACACCGCCGCAACACCCCCAATACCGGCGAAAACCGCTCGATGTGCCCCACTTGGAGCACTGCCCCACTCCGCGCCGCGCGACCGATCAGATCGCGCGCCGCGGCGCTGTCCGTCGCGATCGGTTTCTCGACCAAAACGTGGACCCCGGCATCGACGAAATCGCCTGCTATTTCCGCGTGTTGCGAGGCCGGCACCACAACTGACACCGCGTCGACGCTGCCAATTAGCGCCCGGTGGTCGCTGAACGCCTCGCCCCCGAAATCCTCGGCGGCCCGGCGCGCCCGCGCAATGTCGATGTCGGCGATGGCGACGAGCTCGACGTCGTCCTGGCGCGCAAAATGGCGCGCGTGGTGCTGCCCGAAAGCGCCGACGCCAACGACTCCGACCCTGATCCGACCGTCGCCCAAGTATGCAGTCAGGGCCTTCGCCCCGCCCCCGAATCGGTCAACTACGGTCGCCGCCAGCCTCGCTGTATGTCTAACTGATTTGCAGGTAAACGCGAATCCGGCACGCGCGGCTCGCCGATAACAATTTGCTGCAGAATGCAATAGGCCGCGATTCGGCTATCTGAGGCCGAACCACCAGCCCGCCAAGCCTAGGAATGAGAAGAAGCCGACCACGTCGGTCACAGTGGTGACGAAGGTCGACGACGACACCGCCGGGTCGGCTTTAAGCCGATTGAGGGCGAGCGGCACGAGGATGCCGCCGAGCGCTGCGGCAACGAGATTGGTCAGCATGGCGAGGCCGATGACGATGCCGAGGTCAGGCACTCGGAACCACACGTAGGCGACGATCCCCATGACGACCGCGAAGGCAAACCCGTTGATGAAGCCGACCAGAAGCTCGCGGCCGATGACGCGCAGTGCGTTGTGCGGCCCGAGCTCGCGGGTCGCCAGCGCCCTAACCGCCACCGTCATCGTCTGCGTGCCGGCGTTGCCGCCCTGGCTGGCGACAATGGGCATGAGCACCGCCAGTGCCACCATCTGCTGGAGCTGGTCCTGAAACACACCGATGACGATCGAAGCGAGGATGGCCGTGCCGAGGTTAACCAGGAGCCATGCGAAACGGGCCCGGGCGATGGTCCAGAAGTCGTCGGATAGTGCCTCTTTGGCGCCGACTCCGCCGAGCGCTTTCAGGTCCTCGTCCGCCTCCTCCTCGATCACGTCGACGATGTCGTCGACCGTGATCACACCGACCAACCGGCCGGCCTCGTCGATTACCGGCGCCGACACCAAGTTGTAGTGCTCGAACGAACGGGCGACGGCCTCCTGATCGTCGGCGGCGCGGACCGCCTCGGCGATCGGCTCGGCAATCTCTTCGATGGTGATCGGCCGCTTTGACCGCAACAACCGGTTAAGCGCGACCGTACCGACCGGGTGGCTCGCTGGATCCACGACGAAGATCTCGTAGAACTCGTCGGGAAGCTCGGTCTCCTCGCGCATGTAGTCGATCGTCCGGCCGACGGTCCAGAACGGCGGCACGGCGATGAAGTCCGTCTGCATGAGACGGCCCGCCGACTCCTCCGGGTATTCAAGGCCGCGCGCGAGCGCCACCCGTTCGACCGGCGGGATCGTGGCGAGGATCGCCCCCCGGTCGTCCGGCTCAAGGTCCTCTAGTATGGCTACCGCGTCGTCGGATTCGAGGTTGCGGATGCCGGCCGCGACCCGCTGCGGCGGCAACGCCTCGAGGATCTCGATCCTGATCGCGTCGTCCAGCTCCGTGAGTGCCGTGAAATCGAAGGCATCCCCGAGCAGGCGCACGAGCGCCGTGCGTTCTTCGGGTTCGATCGCCTGGATCAAGTCGCCGACGTCGGCCTCGTGGAGCTCGCCGACCAGTCCCCGGGCCACGGCCGCGTCACCCGCGCCGACCGCACCCCTGACGGCCTCGACAAAGGCGGCGGAGAGGTGGCCGTCGTCGTCGCGGAGGGTCGGCCGCTCGGCGGTGGCGGCGGTGTCAGGACGCT
Organism: uncultured Bauldia sp.; assembly: GCA_964441935.1. Classification (GTDB taxonomy): domain Bacteria; phylum Pseudomonadota; class Alphaproteobacteria; order Rhizobiales; family Kaistiaceae; genus JBBDMC01. The sequence continues at coordinate 23,892 of CAYTXI010000004.1, read as the reverse complement.
CGGTCGCATCGGCCATGGCGCGCTCCAGGTGATGCCGACGTCAACGATGGCGCGCGACCTGTAGCCGGGCCGACGCTGCGATGCAAAAGGAATCCCGACGGTCGGACGGACGAAAGGTCCGGCAAGTCAAACGGCCAGGCAATGTGCCCGGCCGTTGCGTCCGTTGCCCCGCCCGCGCTTCGTCACGGTCAAGATGCCGAGCGCGGGCGGGGGGTAACTTGGTGCGGTCGAGAAGACTCGAACTTCCACGGGTGTTACCCCACAGCGACCTCAACGCTGCGCGTCTACCAGTTCCGCCACGACCGCCTGAAACCGGTGGCTGATGTAACAAATCGACCCGGGGCTTACAAGGCGATGGCGGGCCTCCGTCAAGCGCGGCCGAACGCTTTGCGCAACTCGTCCTTGGCGCGCTCCAGGACCTTTAGCCGCCCCGTCGGAAGGCCGCTGCCGGCCCGGTTGATGTAGAAATTGAGCATGGACATCGCCGATTGAAACGGCGCGCCTTTCCGCCGTGTACTCGCCTCCGCCGAGCGCTTAAGCGACCGCGCGATGCGGCTGGGATCGTCCCAGGTGAACACGCCGTCTTCTAGGTCGAGCGCGTCGCTTTGCTTCGCCACCTCTTGCGACCAGTAGCGCCGACCCCTCGCTTGAGCCGTCTGACGGTTCTTGCCGGCCATGTTCACAGGCTCCCTCTTTGCCCATATAGGATCGGACCCGTGGGAATGGCATCGATGACGGCAGGAGAGGACGTCCCGGAGGCGATGCTGCCGCAGGGCGCGACAGCACCGGTCGCGTGGGCGTGCGCCGGCCAGCCGGTCGACTACGACGAGGCCGTCGCCGCCATGGAGCGCCGGGTCGAAGCGATCCGCGCTGGGGCGCGGCCCGAATTCGCCTGGTTGGTTGAGCACCCACCGCTCTACACCGCCGGGACCAGCGCCCGGGACGCCGACCTCCTCGTTCCCGATCGCTTCCCGGTCTACCGCAGCGGACGCGGCGGTCAGTACACGTACCACGGTCCCGGCCAGCGCGTCGTTTACCTCATGCTCGACCTCGGCCGGCGACGTCCCGACCTCCGCCTGTTCGTAAGGACACTGGAGGAGTGGCTCATCCGGACGCTCGCCGCCTTCGACGTCCAGGGCGAGCGGCGCACGGGCAACGTCGGCATCTGGGTGCCACGGCCAGATAAGGGCGCCAATCGCGCCGACAAGATCGCCGCCATCGGCATCCGCGTTCGCCATTGGGTGAGCTTCCACGGCGTCTCCATCAACGTCGCGCCGGATCTGGAGCACTATTCGGGGATCGTTTCCTGCGGCGTGCGCGGTGAAGGCGTCACCAGTCTCGCTGACCACGGCGTCATCGTTTCGATGGCCGAGGTCGATGCCGTTCTCAAACGCGAATTCGAGCCGCTGTTCGGCGCGACCGCGGCTACTCGGTCGGCAGCACCGTGAAGCGGCTGAGCGGCGGACCCAAGTAGTCGGATGGAATCACGTCGCTGACGCGGGCGCCGAGCGGACCCCGGTTGCACGCTGCCATCATCGTATCGACGGAGTCCTCCGCACCCGAGAACACGGCCTCGACCGAGCCGTCTCGACGGTTCCTCACCCAGCCGGCGATGCCGCGCTTCATCGCCTCGTCCTCGACCCACGCACGGTAGCCGATGCCCTGAACATGGCCGGTGACGATGAGATGCACCGTTTTCATCCCGGCCTCCCTTCCGGTCCAAGCCTCTCCGCGACGACGACCTCCGACGGCACCAGCATCTGCACGACGATCTGCCGGTAGCGTACGCGCCATCGATCTGGCGCCAAGTGCGGCGCCAGGGACACCGGCCGGCACCCGCCGACCAGCATGGGAAAACGGTCGCGCACGCGGCTCCACAAGCGCGCGACGACACGGGCTGCCCCCGCCTCCGGACAGGTCAAACTCACCATACCGACGAGGCCGCCGGGGCCCAACACCCGATGGGCTTCGGCGAAGAACAAGCGCGCGTCCGCCTCGTTCAGGAGGTCAATCACATACACCGCGAGAAGCCGATCGAACGCGCCGTCGCCGACCGGCAGCACGGGCGGCCCGGCCGTGCGCACGACAAGCGCCCGTTCGGGCCACGGTGCGAGCGCCCGACGGGCAAGCGCAACCATGGTTTCGCTGATGTCGAGGCCGGCATAGGTCGCCACTGGCGGTAGTGTCTCGTTCAAAAGCCGCGCTCCCAGGCGTCCGGTTCCGCAGCCGAATTCACCGACGCGGCGGGCTTTATCGAGGTGGCATTCGCGTACCAACGCGGCGACGGCTCTGTCCTCGTACCAACGTTGCGTGTCCTGAAGCCGCCCCAGCCGGTCGTAGAAGCGCTTGGCGTCGGCGTGCGAGAACCCCAGCGGTGACTGCACGTTGGGCTCCACTCAGCGGCCATTGGCCCGACCAAACGACCCAGCGATACCCGATCAGGCCCTACTCAAACTCAATGATCACGTCGTCGACCGCAAGGCTGTCACCCGGTTCCGCGACAACGCGGGCGACAGTGGCCTCGCGCTCGGCGCGGAGCACGTTCTCCATCTTCATCGCCTCCACGATCGCTAGTGGCTGGCCGGCGCGCACCTTGTGCCCGGCGGCGACCGTGATGGCAACGACCGTGCCGGGGATGGGGCAGCGCACGTACCGGTCGGCGTCGGCGTTCTGCCGCGACGGCGCCCGCGCGGCAAGCGCCGCGACGTGGGGCGCCATCACCCTGGCGGTGACCGCGAAACCGCGGCACGAGAGGCGCAGCCCGTCGTCCGCGCGCTGAACCTGGACGATCAGCGTCTCCCCACTGACCTCACCGGTCCAGATCGGTTCCCCCGGCCGCCAGTCGGACGCGACTAGCCCGCGCTTGCCCCGCGGCGGCTTGACCGCGAGCCCGCCATCGGCGCGGCGCTCCGCGGCGAGCTCGAACCGCTCCTCATCGATCGCCACCACCCAGTGCCGCCAGGCGTCAACCTCATCGTTCAGACGCCCGGGGAGGCGGTCCAGCCGGGCGTGGGTGGTGATTTCGATTGCCAGCGCAACCGCGGCCAGTTGCCTGAGCGTCTCGTGACCCGGCCGGGCCGCGGCGAAGCCGCCTGGGAACGCTGCGTCGATGAAGCCCGTAGACAACCGCCCCGCACGCCACTGGGGCGTGGCGATCAGCGTCGACAGGAATCCACGGTTGTCGGTGACGCCGCCGATGACGAAGTCGTCGAGCGCCGCCGCCAGGGCATCGCTCGCGGTCGCACGGTCCGGCCCATGAGCGATGACCTTGGCGATCAACGGGTCGTAGTGGGCGGAGACCTCCGAGCCCTCGGCGACGCCGCTGTCGACGCGCACGGTCGCCTGACCGTATGGCCCCTCGCGCGGCGGGCGATAGGCGTCGAGCCGTCCGCTCGACGGCAGGAAATCGCGGCTCGGGTCCTCGGCATACACGCGCGCCTCGATCGCCCAGCCGTCGAAGCGGACATCGTCCTGACCGAAACCAATGGGCTCCCCGGCCGCCACCCGGATCATCTGCTCAACCAGATCGATGCCGGTGACCATTTCCGTCACCGGGTGCTCGACCTGGAGCCGCGCGTTCATCTCAAGGAAGAAGAAGTGCCGCCCCGCATCCATGACGAACTCGACGGTGCCGGCCGAGTCGTACCCGACCGCACGGGCGAGCGCGACGGCCTCGGCGCCCATGTCACGGCGGAGCGCTTCGTCGATGGCCGGCGACGGCGCCTCCTCGACGATCTTCTGGTGCCGCCTTTGGATCGAGCATTCGCGCTCACCGAGGTGGATGACGTTGCCGTGCTTGTCTCCCAGCACCTGGATCTCGATATGACGCGGATTCTCGACCGCGCGCTCAACATACACCCGCCCGTCACCAAAGGCGGTGCGTGCCTCGGCACGCGCGGCGCGGAAACCCTCGCCGACCTCGGCCTCGGTGAACGCGATCCGCATGCCCCTTCCGCCGCCGCCCGCCGATGCCTTAATCATCACCGGCAGGCCGATCTCCTCCGCCGCAGCTACAGCCTCCGCGGCATTGTCCACCATGCCGATGTAGCCGGGAATCGTGGGCACGCCGGTGTCGGCGGCGAGCTTCTTCGATTCGATCTTGTCGCCCATCGCCGCGATCGCACCGGCATGCGGACCGATGAAGGCGACGCCCGCCGCAGCCAGCGCCTCGGCGAACGCTGGCTGCTCGGCGAGAAACCCGTAGCCCGGGTGGACGGCCTCGGCGCCGGTTCCGCGGCAGGCTTCAACGATCCTGTCGATGTTAAGGTACGACGCCGCCGCCGGCGCCGGGCCGATGGCGACCGCCTCGTCGGCCATCTCAACATGCAGCGCGTCGGCGTCCGCGTCGCTGTACACCGCGACAGTCGCAATTCCCATGCGCCGCGCGGTCCTAATGATGCGGCAGGCGATCTCGCCGCGATTGGCGATCAGGATCTTCGCAAACACATGCCCTGCCGCCCTCCCGCGGCCATTTTGCGCAATTCTAAGGCTGGCAGGTGAACCGCAGCAACAGGCGGCACACGCGTCCCGGATCGTCCCACCCCCCCTCGTCGCGCCTTGACGAAGACGGATCGTATATGATGAATGTCACCGACTGCTGCGGTGGCGGCTCGCGCGCACCGACAGGGTTTTTGACTGGATCCGACGTCGCTCTTTGGGAGGGGAGCCGCGTGACCGCAGCAACCTCCGCCGAGCAATCGACATCCGCAGCGTTCAGGTCGATCGTCCGGCTTGAGCACGTGCAGAAGTTTTTCGGCGCCATCCAGGCGCTGAAGGACATCAACCTCGCCATCGACAAGAACGAGATCGTCGGCTTGATCGGCGACAACGGCGCCGGCAAGTCGACGCTGATCAAGGTCATTACCGGCGTCATCCGGCCCGAGGCCGGCAAGCTCTTCATCCGCGACGAGGAAGTCAATCTGGCCGACTACTCGGTGCAGGCGGCTCACAACCTATCGATCGAGACCGTCTATCAGGATCGCTCGCTCGCCGAGAAACAGCCATTGTGGCGCAACTTCTTCGTCGGTCGCCAGATCACCAACCGGCTCGGCTTCATCGATATCAAGCGCGAAAAGGAGCTCGCCAACAACATCCTCATCAACGAGATCGGCTTCCGCGGTGCAGGCATCACGGTGGACTCAACGGTGTCGAACCTCTCCGGCGGCGAGCGCCAGGGCATCTCCATCGGCCGCGCCATGCACTACAACGCAGATCTCATCATCCTCGACGAGCCGACCGCGGCCCTCGGCGTCGCCGAGGTGCGCAAGGTCATCGACTTCGTCCAGCGGATCAAGGAATCGGGGCGCGCGTCGATCTATATCGAACATAACCTCGCGCACGTGCACGAGGTCGCCGATCGGCTGGTGGTGCTCGATCGCGGCTCGATCGTGGCGGAGTTCTCGCCGAAGGACATGTCCGTGACCGAACTCACCCAGTATCTGATCAAGCTCCAGCGAGGCGGGTGAGGCATGGCCGTCCAGCCCACACCGCCTCTAATCCAGCGTGTCGAGGCATTGCCGATCATCATCGTCTTCGTGCTTCTGCTGGCACTGTTCATGTACTTATCGCCTCAGGTGTTCCTGCAGCCGTTCCAGTACACGACGTTCCTGTCGACGCTGCCGCCGCTGATCCTGCTGGCGGTCGGACTGACATTTGTTATCGGCGCCGGCGAAATCGATCTTTGCTTTCCGGCAATCATCGGTTTCGCCGGCTACGTATTCGCCGTCCTGTTCAAGGAATACGAGCTCGGCTGGATCGCCGTGGTTGCAGCGCTTGCCGCGGGCACCCTCGTCGGCTTCGTCAACGGTGTACTCGTCGCCAAAGTCGGCATCCCATCCTTCATTGCCACCCTTGGCGCTCAATTCTTCTGGTACGGCATGGCGACGGTCCTGTCGGGCGGCAAGTCGTACGCGCTTCGCGGGGCTGAGGAGAGCACCGTGTGGCAAGTGCTAGTCGGCCGTCCGTTCGCCGACGCCGAGACCGTTTGGGTCACGCAGCTGCCGATCCAGTCGCTATGGACCGCCATCGTCGTGGTCGTCATGTGGCTTGTGCTCACCCGCCACCGCTTCGGTGAGCACACGCTGTTCATCGGCGATTCGAACGACGTCTCCCGCGTCGTCGGCATCAACGTCGATCGCGAGAAGATCAAGATCTTCACCCTGATGGGCGCGCTCGCCGGCCTGGCCGCGATCTTCCTGACGCTGGAGAACAAGAACTATTTCGGCAACCAGGGGCAGGGCTACTTGCTGCTCGCCATTGCCTCGGTGCTGATCGGCGGCACGTCGATCTTTGGCGGCCGCGCCACAATCGTCGGCACCCTATTCGGGTGCTTCATCATCGCCATGATCGAACCCGGCCTGGTCGCCACCGGTCTAACCGGCGCCTGGGTGAACACAGTCAGAGGCCTGATCTTCCTGATCTCGATAATATTCTATCTTTACGTCGACGAGCCGCAGCGCCGACGTGCACTGTTCGCTCGATTCTGGCTAAATCAGGGTTTAGGTCGCGCACGTGCGACCGAGTAGGAAGGTCGCGCACCGCGCGATCGAGTATAGAAGGGAGCAAGATATGCGAATCTACAGGACACTAATGGCCGGCGTTGCCGCCGTAACCGTCGCGGCCGCAGCCGGCACCGCTTCAGCCGAGATGATCGGCGAAGGCCTGACCATGTACATGCAGATGGGTGGCAACCCCGGCGACGGTGCCACCCTCGCCCGCCAGACCGGCGCTGCCCAAGCCGCGGAGGCGTTCGGCGTCGACCTCAAGGAGCAGTTCTCCGCCTGGGCTCCCGAGACCATGATCAACCAGTTCAAGGATGCGGTCGCCGCCAAGCCCGACTGCATCGAGATCATGGGTCATCCCGGCAGCACCGCCTTCTACGATCTCGTCCAGGACGCGGTCGACCAAGGCATTGTCGTGACCATCGGCAACTCGCCGATGACCGAATTGCAGGACGACTTCGGGTCGAGTGGAACCGGTTACGCCGGCGTTAACCTGTACGAGGGTGGCAAGCTGACGGCCGAGCATATGCTCGCCCAGGGGCTGAAGGCCGGCGACGAGGCCATGGTCTACGGTGTGTTCAGTCAGGCCGAACGCGGCCAGTCGGAGAAGGGGCTCGCCGATACGCTTGAAGCCGCGGGCCTGACTGTCGACCGGTTGGAGATCACGCAGGAGGTCAACAGCGACACCTCGCTCGCGATCCCGATCCTGGTCGCCTACATCCAGGCCCATCCCAACCTGAGGGCGATCGGCACCCAGCATGGCTCGATCACGGGCCAGCTCGCCGAGATCCTGAAGAAAGCCGGCAAGCAGCCCGGCGACATCATCGTCGGCGGCATCGACCTTGCCCCGGCCACGATCGAAGGCCTGGAGTCCGGCTACGTCTCCGCCACGCTCGACCAGCTCCTGTACCTGCAGGGCTTCATGCCGGTGGTCCAGTGCGTCATGACCGCCAAGTACAAAATGCCGGGCCTGAACCTGAACACCGGCGCGGGCACGGTCACGCCCGACACCATCGGCGGACTTGTCGATCTGATCGACGCGGGCATCCGCTAGTCGATCGGCCCTTCATCAACGCGGCACCGGCGGGCAACCGCCGGTGCCTTTCACTTGGCCAGCGCGCCCCGCCCTGATTGCCGTCTGAGCGGCAGCATGGCGATGATTCCGACCGCGGGGCCCAGCGCCATCAACGCCAGCACGGTAGGCCAGCCGAACGCGCCAGCGACAACCGGCGTCACCTGGACTGTAAAGATCGTCAGCGCAAAGCCGAGCGCCGTCTGGAAGGTGAGTAGGCTGCCCGCCAGATGTGGCGGCGCATTGTCGGCTACGAGCGCAGAGAATTGCGCCGAGTCCGGGATGACCGCGATCCCCCAGACGACGGCGAGCACGAAAGTAACCCACACCGGCCCGCCGAATGTCAGCGCCGTTAGCACCGCGGCCGAGCCGCTGGCCGCCATGGCGATGATGGTCACCTCCGCCTTGCCGATGCGATCGGCAACGGCGCCGCCGGCAGCGCACGTGAGCCCGCCCAGCCCGATCGCCAAAAATGCGGTCAGCTTGCCGAGGCTGAGCGCGCTCGCTTCACCAAGGGCAGCGGCGTATGAAACCGCCACAGCCGCACCGACCCACGCCCACATGGCGTAGAGTTCCCACATGTGCCCGAGATAGCCGAGGTAGGCGGCGCGGATCCGCCGGTTTGTCCACGCCAGCACAACGGCGCCCGGCTCAAAACCCGGCGACACCGCATGATGAGGCCCGAGGCCACAGAAGAGCACCATGAGGCCGCCGAGGCCGGCGACCAGCGACACCGCGGTCACCGCCAAGCGCCAGTCCGTATCGCCAAGGAAGGCGGCGAGATGGGGCACGCCGCTGCCGAGCGTCAGCGCGCCGACCAGAAGTCCGACGAGCAGACCACGGTCGTGTGTGCCCCACCCGACCGCGATCTTCATGCCGACCGGATAGACGCCGGCGAGTAGCGCGCCCGTGGCGAACCGCGCCGCAATCGCCACGTCTCCGCCGAGCGGAGACGCCAGCAGCGACGCATTGACCAACGCCACCGCGAGGGCGGAAACGACGAAAACGTGGCGCGGATCGAACCGATCCGCCAACCCGCTGATGGAGACCGCCAACGCGCCAACGACGAAGCCCGCCTGGACGCCGGTGGAGAGCAGCGCCTGACGAACCGGAGGGATCGCCGCCTCGCGCACCATGTCGGGGAGAACCGCAGCGGACGTGAACCATGGGCTCATCCCCGCCATGATGGCGACAAGCAGCAGAGTGATGGAGACGGACTTGGACGGGTCGCGCATGCGCGCCGACCCTGACACCGCCACTGGCCTAGCGCAATTGCGCCGGTGGCGCCGCCGCTCAGGCGGCCTGAGCGATCAACGGCTGGAGCGAGGGATGGATTTCCGGCGCCTCGTCGCGAATGAAGCGGAGCAACGCCTTCTCGTTTTCGCCGAGGTGGCCGTCGCGGCCGATGCGCTGGGCCAGCCACTCCGCCTCGTCCCCGGTGACGACTTCCGCGGCGTTGATCGCGCTTTGCCTCACGGCATTGATCTCGGCCCAATTGACCTGATCAGGCGCGGTGTAGGCCGCCAGGATGCCGCGCAGGCCGCCCGCCGCCATCTTGGCAAAGAAACCGCCCACACCGGCGTCGGGCGAATCGAGCCACTCCTCGCGCGCCAGCGCCACCTCGCGCAGTGGCACGGCGTAACCCGACGCGGCCATGATGCAGTTGGCGGTTGCCTTGACGAACAGATCGGTCCACTCGGGGTCGTTGTCGGCGCCGAAGGTCGCGTCGTTGATGTCGAACAGCACCTCGGCCTCGCTCTTCGTAATGGCAATGCCGGCGTCGCCGCCGAAGGCGTAGAGGATACGCCGGACGAGAGCCGCCTCTGCGCGGTTGACCCGTCCGACCTCCAGCTTCTCGCCGTTCGCGAGCGGCCCCTCACCAGCGACGACCGCCAGGTGAACTTGGCGCAACGCGAACTTGACCATAATCTCAGGGGAAGATTCCGCCGTCTCCAGAATCTTGACCAGCATTTCGAGTTCCGTCGGCGTCTTGACGACGCCGTCGGAAGCAATGCGGCCGACCAACCAGTCGGCGTTGGCCACGTCGATGTACCCGGCCGGAGACTGCTGGTTCACAAGGAAGTCGGTCCCCGCCTCGACGAAGAGCTGCCGCCAGGCGGGATCAGTCGACGTGGCGGCCTCGTCGATGCGGAACAGCACCTCCAATTCAGCCGGCGAGATCGCGCCGTCGTCGCCGTAGACGGCGCGCCGAGCGGCAAGCGCGTCCTCGGCCGACACTGTCTTGGAGGATTGCACGCTTGCCAGGATTTCGCTGGTCGACATCGTTCCGGTCCCGTTGGCCCTTGTGGCCGCCAACGTTATGAAGGAAAGGCTAACGAAGCTTTGATGCAGGCGGTGGAGATGAATTCTGCTTATGATTCTGTGTGTTGGCCGGGACGGCGGCGCGCGCTCTCGGACCGTGCAGAGGCGGTCGGCGGCCTATGAGGACGATCAGCCTTGGCCATGCGGGGCCCGAAGTGCCCGTCCTCGGCCTCGGCCTTATGGGCATGTCGGGCACGTACGGGCCAGCTGATGACCGCGAGTCGATCGCCACCATCCAGGCGGCAATCGACCAGGGCGTCTCGTTCATGGACACCGGCGACTTCTACGGCATGGGCCACAACGAGATGCTGCTCGGGGAGGCGATCCACGGCCACCGCGAGAAAGTGTTCATTTCGGTCAAGTTCGGCATGCTGCGCGGGCCCTCCGGTCCGCCGCTCGGCTACGACGCGCGGCCCGCGGCGGTGAAAACGTTCCTCGCTCACACGCTCAGCCGCCTCCGCACCGACCACATCGATCTTTATCAACCCGCTCGCGTCGACAAGGCTGTGCCGATCGAGGAGACGATCGGCGCCATCAAAGACCTGATCGACGCCGGCTACGTTCGCTACGTCGGCCTGTCCGAGGCGCGCGCGGCCACCATCCGCCGCGCGCACGTCGTGCATCCCGTCGCCGCGCTGCAGACAGAGTATTCCGTCGCCTCGCGCACGATCGAGGAGACGACCCTGCCGACAATGGAGGACCTCGGCGTCGGCCTGGTCGCCTACGGTGTACTCTGCCGAGGCCTTCTTGGCGGCGCGGTCGCCACCGACACGTCGTTCCCGCAGAGCGACATCCGCCACCGTGCGCCGCGCTTCTATCCGGAGAACCGGGAGCACAACCTCCGGCTGGTCGCGGCACTGACGAAGATTGCCGCCGCCGACGCCGGCATGACGGTCGCCGAGTTGGCCCTATCCTGGGTGCTCACCAAGCGCAGCGACACGGTCGCCCTGATCGGCACGCGAAAGCGGGCGCACCTGGAGACCGCGATCCGCGCCGCGGAGAAGCCGCTGCCGGCGGACATAATGGAAGCGGTCGAGTTGGCCGTCCCGCCCGGCGCCTTCCGCGGCGAGCGATACAATGAGCAGCACATGAAGGCGGTGGAGGTTTGAGGCGGCGGGCGGGCCGTCTGTGTAACTGCCCCCGTCTCGCCCTTGCCCGCCGACGAGACGAAAGCTCCGCTCGTCAGCGTCACTTGACGACCGTGAAGCTCTCGTCGACCAGCTTGCGGTCCCCTTGCCAGATTTGCATGACCCATGTTCCCGGCACGAGTTCCCAATCGTTCTCGAAGCCATAGCCGAGGTAGTTGACCGCGCCGATCTTCTTGATGCGCTCGAATTCGGTCTCAAGGATAGGCTTCGGATCAGCCGGATCGATCAGTCCCGGTGCCGGGTAAGCGTTGATGAGCCGTATGGTAACGTCGGCGCCATCGGGCTCGCCGACAATGCGGTATTCAACGCCAAATTCCGTGCCGACGCGTGCCGGGATCGTGCTCGTCGCCTCAAGGTTCGTGTAGGTGACCGGCGCAGCGATCTCGCCAGTCGGCATGCTGGCGTCCTTGGTGACCTCGCCGGTCACGACCTGATACGTGCCCTTTCCAACGATTTCCACCCGATCAATGCGCACGTCTTGGGCGGCGGCCCAACCCGGCACAAGCGACAACAAAAGAACCAGATACAACGGACGCATGAGATCTCCTTTTGTATTTGCGGCGGGCCGAGGCCCTACAACGGAATGTTGTCGTGCTTCTTCGCCGGGTTCTCGAGCACCTTGTCGCGAAGCAGCCTTAGTGCACGTGCGACCCGACGGCGGGTGGAATGCGGCATGATCACCTCGTCGATGTAACCGCGCTCCGCGGCAACGAACGGCGACATGAACCGATCCTCATATTCTTTGGTTCGCCTGGCGATCTTATCGGCGTCACCCGCCTCCTTGCGGTAGATAATCTCGACGGCGCCCTTGGCGCCCATCACCGCGATCTCCGCCGTCGGCCAGGCGTAGTTGACGTCGCCTCGCAGGTGCTTCGAGGCCATGACGTCGTACGCCCCGCCATAGGCCTTGCGGGTGATCACGGTGACCTTGGGTACCGTCGCCTCGGCATAGGCGAAGAGCAGCTTGGCGCCATGCTTGATGAGGCCGCCGTACTCCTGGTCGGTGCCGGGCAGGAAGCCAGGAACATCGACAAAGGTGACGAGCGGGATGTTGAAGCAGTCGCAGAAGCGCACGAACCGCGCGGCCTTGCGCGAGGCATCTGAATCGAGGACGCCGGCGAGCACCATCGGCTGGTTGGCGACGAAGCCCACGGTGCGCCCCTCGATGCGGCCGAAGCCGATGACGATGTTCTTGGCGAAAGCCTCCTGGATTTCGAAGAAGTCGGCCTCGTCGGCGACCTTCAGGACGAGCTGCTTGATGTCGTAGGCCTTGTTGGCGGCGTTCGGGATCAGCCGGTCCAGCGACTTCTCCTCGCGGTCCGCTGAATCGTTGGTGTCGATGGCCGGCACTTCGGCGCGGTTGGACAGCGGCAGGAGGTCGATCAGCCGGCGCATGGCGGTAAGTGCATCGACATCATTGCCGTAGGCACCGTCGGCGATCGAGGAGCGCACGGTGTGGACCGAGGCACCGCCGAGCTCCTCCGGGGTTACCGTCTCGTTGGTCACGGTTTTGACGACGTCCGGACCGGTAACGAACATGTACGACGTATCGCGCACCATGAAGATGAAATCCGTCATCGCCGGCGAATAGACGTCCCCGCCGGCGCACGGCCCCATGATCACCGAGATCTGCGGGATGACGCCGGAGGCGAGTACGTTGCGCTGGAAGACCTCGGCATAGCCGCCGAGGGCCGCGACACCCTCCTGGATGCGGGCGCCGCCGGCGTCGTAGAGGCCGACAATCGGCGCGCCGTTCTTCAACGCCATGTCCTGGATCTTCATGATCTTCTCGGCGTGGGCTTCCGACAGCGAGCCGCCAAAGATCGTAAAGTCTTTGGCGAAGACGAACACCGGCCGGCCGTTGACCGTGCCCCAGCCGGTCACCACGCCGTCGCCGGCGATCTTCCGTTCCGCCATGCCGAAGTCGGTAGCGCGGTGCTGGACGAACATGCCGAACTCCTCGAAGGAACCCTCATCGAGGAGAACCGAAATGCGCTCGCGGGCCGTGAGCTTGCCGGCTTTGTGTTGGCCCTCGATGCGCGCCTCGCCGCCACCGAGCCGCGCCGCCGCCCGACGTTTCTCCACCTCTTCGAGGATTTGTCGCATCGCCGCCCTCCGATACCCACCGCCCGGTGATTAGCACAGGGCGGCGCCCTCCGGAAAAAAGCCTGCTGAAGCATGCGGTCAGTCCCGGCCAGCAGCGAGGATCAGTGCGGCGGCCTCGAGCTCCCACCAGCGCGGCTCGCGCTGGGCGAGCGCCGCCGCGTCGGCGCCCCACTGGCTCATCTGCCAGTTCTCGTCGACGTGGGCAGCGAGCCACGCTTCTTCCGCAGTGAGATGACCAAGCGCCAGCGCCAGCGCGATCACCGCCGAGCCGGTGAGCGTCGTCGCGGTATGCAAGGCCGCCAGGGTCAGCGCGTCGAGGGGAGCGATAGCTTCTTCGACGGCGCCGAAGACGCTCGAATCTTGTGCGGCCGGAACGACGCCCTCGATCAGTGTCAGACGCACCCCAAGGGCCTCCCGCGCCCAGGTCACCAGCGGCGACCACGCCGCATCTTCGGCCTCGACCAGCGCCCGCGGGCCTTCGGCCCGGTAGCAGACAAGGTCGCTGCCGGCGTAGGCGACGATCTCGGCACGGATGGCCGCCATCTCGCGGCTGACCCGATCAATGGCAGCATTGACGACGCGCGTCAGCGGCATCGCCATCGGGTCGAGGCGCTCGCCCTGACCCGACCATTCACCGGCGAGCGCCCGGGCGACCGGTTCGCGGTCCACAATGACCGGCTTACGCCCCGGGGTCCGAGCCACCCGGCCATCGAGCAAGAGGGCAAAGCCGCCCTCGCGCGCCTCCGCGGCGGCCTGCTTGTAGAACCGCCGCGGCGGCTCCCGGCGCGCCAAGCGCTGCGCGGCACGTATCGGATCGTGCGATTTATCGGTCATGTCGGACGCCGGTTGACCAAGTAGATGCCGAGCGCAACCAGCGCCAGCGCCGCGACCAGATTGAGGCTGACCGGCTCCGACAGAATGAGCCCGCCGAACGCCACTCCAAACAGCGGCGTCAGGAAGGCGAAGGCCGACAGCTGTGCGGCTGGATAACGCGAGATCAGCCAGAACCAGGCCAGGTAGCTGGCTGTCACGACCGCCACCGCCTGGTAGGCGAAGGCGACAGCCACAAGCCAGTTGAGGTCGCGGACGAACGGTCCAAAGAACGGCGCGAGGCAAAGCGGGATCGCCGCGCCGAGCGCGAGCTGATAGGTGAGCACCTTCTCCGGTGCGGCCGTATTGAGGCGCGTGGTGCGTATGACCAACGTCGTCGAGCCCCAGGCGAATGCCGCAGCCAGACACAGCCCGTCGCCGATTAACGCCTGTGGCGAGGGCAGGCTCAGACGGTCGGAAAACGCAATGACAACACCCGCGAACGCAGCTACCAGACCGACCACGCTCGCCACCGTCAAGCGCTCTCCGGGGATCAGGAAATGCGCACCGACCGCGACGACGAAAGGCATCGCGTAGAGAAAGACGATGCCGCGCGAGACCGTTGTAAAGTCGAGGCCCACGAAGATCATCACGAACTCGACCCCGAAAAGCGCGCCGGCAGCGATGCCGGCCGCCAGCGTGCCGTCGCGTGCGAACAGGCGCACGCCTCTGAGACGGCACCATCCAAGCAGAAGCAGACAGCCGATTCCCGAGCGCAGCCCCGCCTGGAGGACCGGTTGGATGCCCGCGTTGGCAACCTTGATCGCGACCTGATTAAGGCCCCACGACAAAGTCAGGACGACAAGCAGCGATGCTGCAAAGGCGTCCAGGCTGGTGCGTCGAACGGGCGTTTCGGCGCTCGTCACAGCGTAAGCATCGGACTGGTTTCCGTGACAACGGCATACCAGTCCTGTCGGTCCATGACCGTGTTAACAGCCTTGATCGCACCGTCGAGCCGCTCGCGCCTGCCCGACCCGATGATGGGAATTCCCTTCGCCGGGTGGCGTGCAACGAAGGCAATCGCCGCCTCGGCCGGATTGGCGAGACCGTTCGTTCTGGCGATCCCCGAAAGCAACGCTCGCATGCGCACGCTCGCCTCGCTGCCGTCGGTCATCAGGTGGCCGCCGCCGACCGGCGACCAGATCATGGGCACGTAGCCGACGCGGATGGCGTGGTCGAAGGTGCCGTCCGAAATCGGATCGAGGTGGAGGGGCGAGAACTCGACCTGGTTGGTGACGATCGGCGCCTTGAGGCACGAGCCCAGGAGCTCGACGCGCGACGGCGAGAAGTTCGAGACGCCGACGTAGCGCGCCTTGCCTTCGGCAATCAGGGCGTCAAGCGTTTCCGCAGTCTCCTCGGGGTCCATCAGGTAGTCCGGACGATGGAGAAGCAGGACGTCGATCGCGTCAACGCCTAGCTTGGTCAACGAGCCCTCCACCGACCGGCGGATCTCGGTCTCGGTGAACTCGAAGTGACGGATGCGGTTCTCCGGCCGGTGCGGCGACAGCCTCTGGATGCCGCACTTGGTCACGATCTCGAAGTTGTCGCGGCCGACTTCGGCGATCGCCTTGCCCAGAAACTCCTCAACCGTATAGGGGTACGGCTCGCCGTAGGTGTTGGCGGTGTCGAGGGTCGTGATCCCGCGGTCAAGCAGGAAACGCAGGAACTCGGCCAATGCCGCCGGTGATGAAAACTGCTCCTCCGATCGCATCGACCCCCAGATGACGCCCGAGAATTCGGGGCCTTGGGCGTGCATGGTGACGCGGGCGACGGGTCCAGGGCCTGGCATCAGGGGGTCTCCTCCTCGTTATCAGTATCGCCCATTGCTGCGTCGAAGCCGAACAGGTTCCAGCTCTGCTGCATGTGGGCGGGCAGCGGCGCGGTCACGTCGAGCGTCCCGCCCGCCGGATGGGCAATGACGATGCGCCGGGCATGCAGGTGCAGCTTGTTCTGAATGCCACGCGGCGCCTCCCAGTCCTTGGCATCGAAATACTTCGGGTCGCCGATGATCGGATGGCCGATGTGAGCAGCGTGGGCGCGCAGTTGATGGGTGCGACCGGTCACCGGCCGCATGGTGATCCAGGCGAGCTTCTGACCGGCCTGATCGACCACCGAATAGAGGGTCACGGCGTGGCTTGCTTCGGCGGCACCGTGGCGCGCCACGCGCATGCGCTCGCCATCGCGACCCCCCTCCTTGGCAAGCCACGTCGACACACGCCCCTGTCGCGGCTTCGGCACGCCCTTTACCAGTGCCCAATAGATCTTGCGCGACGAACGCGTCCGGAAGGCTTGGGCAAGCTTCTGGGCGGCAAGGCGCGTGCGCGCGACTACCAGCACGCCGGAAGTGTCCCGGTCGAGGCGATGGACCAGACGCGGCCGCCGCCCCTTGCGATCGGTGAGCCCTGCGAGCATGGCATCGAGGTGGCGGGTGAGGCCCGAGCCGCCCTGGACGGCAAGGCCCTGCGGCTTGTTGAAGACGAACACCTGATCGTCCTCGTGGAGGAGGATGGAACGCAGGAAGTCGGCGTCACCGAGGCCGGAGCCGCGTTTGCCCCTGAGCGCGGGAGAAGCGCCAGCAGCGGCCGACAGCGGCGGCACGCGGACCGACTGGCCCGATGTGAGCCGCGTACTGGTCTTTACCCGGCCGCCGTCGACGCGCACCTGACCGGAGCGCAAAAGCTTCTGCAGCCGGCCGAACGAGAGGTCCGGGTAGTGCTCCTTGAACCAACGATCGAGGCGCATGCCGGCCTCGTCCGGCTCGACGGTTCGGATCTGGATTGGGGACATCGGCGACAAGGCATTAAAGGGGGCGCGCTTCATAACATCAAGAGGCGGGCGATCCGCGCCGCGGACGCATGGGCGCACGCCGGCCCAAGGGAACGCCCTCCCCCGCATGGAAACGTCGAGATCGGTTGACGTTGAACGCAAGCGGATGACGGGTCGCTCCTCGCGCGTGTGACGAGCCGCCGCGCCGCCACGGGTGTTGACCATATGCGGTGTTTTGCCTAGCGTGACGCCCGTGGGGATGGAGTCCCCCAACGACCGCCGAAGAGGCTGATGACTCCTGCCGCGTCGACAGCGCGGTGGGAGATTTGTGGACCCGCCGCCAGGCGGGTTTTTTTGTTGCCCGCGATGGAGGCGCATAGCGTTCGGGGAGACTGTCATGACAACCGTGTGGGCCCTCGCAGCACTCTGGTTCGCGCTCGCGTTGATCGCGAGCCTGTGCGCGATTTATCTCCGCATTTCCACGGCGCTCGCCGAGATCGTCATCGGCACCGGCGCGCAATGGGTGCTCGGCACGCTGTTTGGCGCCGCGATTCTGGGTGCCGACCACCAATGGATCACATTCCTCGCGGGCGCCGGCGCAATCATGCTGACCTTTCTCGCCGGTGCCGAGCTCGATCCCGACGTTTTCCGTCAGAAATGGAAGGAGGCGACCGCGCTCGGCGTTGCCGGGTTCGTGTTTCCGTTCCTCGGCTGCACCGCCGCCGCGTACTACCTGCTCGGCTGGGGCGTCGCGTCGAGTTGGCTCGGCGGCGTTGCCATGTCCACGACCTCCGTCGCCGTGGTCTATGCAGTGATGCTGGAATCGGGCCTCAACAAGACCAGCTTCGGCAAAGTCATCCTCGCCGGTTGCTTCATCAACGATCTCGGCACCGTGCTCGCCCTCGGCTTCATCTTCGCCCCGTTCGGCTTGCGGACATTGATCTTCGCCGCGGCAGCGGTGGCGGCGTTCATCGCGATACCGTGGCTAACGCCGCGGCTGTTCCGCCGACATGGTGACTTGCCGACCGAATTGGAGGCCAAGTACCTGCTTCTCGTCCTCTTCGCGCTGGGCGGATTGGCGACGTGGGCGGGAAGCGAGGCGGTGCTTCCGGCTTACGTACTGGGTTTGGTATTGGCTGGCACCGTCGGCCGCGACCATCATCTCATCCGGCGTCTGCGCACGCTGACGCTGGGTCTGATGACGCCATTCTACTTCATTCGGGCGGGCTCTTTCGTTTCCGTCCCAGCCCTGATCGCGGCGCCGACAGCGTTCTTGGTGATGCTTGCGGTAAAACTCGCGACCAAGCTTGTCGGAGTTTATCCCGTCACCATTGCCTTCGGTTCACCGCGCCGCGAGGCGGCCTACACGACCCTGATGATGTCGACCGGCCTCACCTTTGGCACGATCTCGTCGTTGTTCGGACTGTCGCACGGCATCATCGACCAATCGCAATATTCGGGCCTGGTAGCGGCTGTTGTCGCAACTGCGGTTGTACCGACGTTGATCGCCAACGCGTTCTTCCTGCCGCATCATCTGCTTGCCAAACACGCTGAGGCGATACAGGAAGACGCATGACGATCGGGCGAGATGAGCGGCCCGATCCGCGGCCTGCCTACGCCGCCGCCCGACCGGCGGCCATGGCCTCCAACGTCTCTCGGTATTCAGCGGGCAGATCGCAGGCAACCGCCAGCCGCACTAGGTAGAAGATGTACTCCTCGGACGGCAGCCCCGCGTCATCCGACGGCGTCGTCACATAGGTCTGAGCGTCGACAGCGACGCCGTCCGCCTGAACCACCGTGACGGTCGCCCGGTTGCGCGGGTTATCAGCGATCGCGCGACGTCTGTCGTAGCCCTCCCGTTCGTCGAGCCGCCCCATGTCGCTCTCATCGACCTCGTAGAGGACGCCCCACACCGCAGCCTCAGCCGCTGGCTCAAGGCCCGCGACCGCAGTCTCCCGGACAACCGAGCGACGCGGAAAGCATAGCCGAAATCCGTCGAGCCTCGCCTTCCCGACATGGCGCGCATCCGGGCAACGCAAGCGCATCTGCAACGGGTCGAGGTTCGACCCGTAGGCGAAGTAAAGCATCCGCCGCACTCCTGGCTCCGACTCCCTCATATGTGAGTCGCAGCCGGATGCACATGGGCGCCGTGCGGCTAACGTCGGGACTACGATCTCGGGCACGAGCCGCGCATGGCGGACGCGTTGGCACTCATGCGGTCCTGACGCTTCGCAGGGCGGCGATATAGGCCCGCGGCAGGTTGTGGTAGCGAGCGCCGTCGATGATGCTGTCGAGATAGGCGGCCGACGGCAGTGCGTTCGTGCCGTCGGGAGCCGCGATGTAGGTCATCGCCGTCACCGGCTGGGAGCCACCCAGGGCGCTGAGGCGCCGCACGGTGATCGCACGGAAGTCGTGACGATTGCCGTCCGGTCGACCGTTTGGATTGTAGCCCTCCTGGTGATGGAGGATCAGGAGGTCTTCGGCAGGCACCTCATAGAGCGCACCGAACACCACGCTGCCCTCGCTTGGCGTGATGCTCGCCGAGGCGCAACCCCACGTCCGCGAAAACCGCGGGAAATGCAGGCGATGACCAGGCAGGCGCGCCACACCGATCGAGCGGTAGCCGGGGCAGCGCTCGGACATCTGGCCCGGGTTCATGTTGGAGCCATAAGCGAAGTAGATCATGCCGTCGGTTTCTAGCGCGCTGCCGGAGGACGGCAAACCGGTCCAGCCGCGACATGCCGACGCCGATGCGCGGGTGACCACAACCGTCGCCTCCCGTGCGTGGACGGTAGAGGACCACCGCCCGCAGGATCGTTCACCTGGTCTGGTTGCCGCCGTGCGCGCCACGGATACCGGCAACCGTGAACGTCGCCAGCACCATCGCAACCGCTCCCAACAGAAAGAGGAGTTGCGGCTCACCGCGATCGAGCATCGGACCAACGATCAGCGGGGCGACGAGGGCGCCGCCGTCGAGACCAGAATAGACCGTGCCGAAGGTCTTGCCGAGATTGCCGCGGGGCGCGGACTCGCGAATGAGAAGGTCTCGCGACGGCAAGATTGTGCCGAAGAACGCGCCGACGAGGAGAAGGCAGCCGATAATCAGCAGCAAGGGAAGCCCGGTGTAGATCACCGGCAGCATGAAGGCGGCGGAAGCTAGCACCCCCACGGTAGCTATCCTATGGTGGCGGCCGTACCGGTCGGCGACAACGCCGCCGATCAGCGTGCCGCCGATGGAGCCGAACTGGAGAGCCGCCACGGCCACAGTCGCCATCGCCAACGTGACCCCATAGCCCTCCGTCAGGGCCGAGACGGTGAACGTCATCAATCCGTGGAAACCGAGCGTGCTGAGGAAAAAGAACCCAACTCCAAACAGAACCACCGGTAGCGCCAGGATCTGCGCGAGCCTCAGTTTCACCGCCGGCTCACCAGCCCGCTCGCTTTCGGCAGTGGCGTGAGGATGGAAGTCGTCGGCGCGCAGCCAACCCCGGTTCAAGAGCATGGCAAACGCCACGACCAGCCCGAATAGGCCGGCGCCCACCAGCCCGACGCGCCAGCCCCACTCCGTGGCCGCCAGGCCCACCACCACCGGCGAGGCGGCGAAGCCGAACGATCCCGCCATCGAGTGCGAGGCGAACGCCCTGCCCTGCCACTGGCGGCTCACCCGCCGGCTGAGGATCGACAGATCGGTCGGGTGGTAGACGGCGTTGCCGATGCCGGCCGCGAAGTTGAGTGGGAACAGGAGCAGAAACGACGGCGCGAAGCCGATCGCCGTGACCGCCGCCGCCTGCAGCGCCATTCCCGACAACAGCAGCCGGTGGGGACCGAACCGATCGACCAGGAAGCCGGCAACGACCTGACCGACCGCTGACGTCGCGAAGAAGAGCGTCAGGAACAGGCCGAGTTCGGTGAAGTTGACGTTGAACTCGTCCTTCATCAGCGGCAACAGCGGAGCGGTCGCCAACATCAGGAAATGGCTGGTGAAATGGGCCGCGCCGATCATGCCGGTCGTGCGCAGGTCTCCACTTGCCCGACCGACCGTCGAGGCGGATTTCGCGACGGCCACGCTCAGCCCCGATTCCGCTCTTTCCTGAGCTTCGCCCAGTGCTGCAGCCGCTTCCTGATCTCTCGCTCGAAGCCGCGGTCGGGCGGATCGTAGAAGGTCCGGCGGCCAAGGGCCTCCGGAAAATAGTCCTGGCCGGAGAAGGCCTCCGGCTCGTCCTGGTCGTAGCGGTAGCCGGCGCCGTAGCCCTCGGCCTTCATGAGCCGGGTTGGCGCGTTGAGGATGTGCTTGGGCGGAAGCAGCGAGCCGCCCTCCTGCGCGGTGCGCGTGGCCGCACCAAAGGCGGTGTAGACCGCGTTCGATTTGGGCGCCGTGGCGAGGTAGATCGTCGCCTCCGCCAGCGCCAGCTCGCCCTCTGGCGACCCGAGGTAGTCGTAGGCGTCCTTGGCCGCGAGCGCGATTCCAAGCGCCTGGGGATCGGCCATGCCGATGTCCTCGCTCGCCATCCTGACCAGCCGTCGGCCGATGTAGAGCGGCTCCTCGCCGGCGTCGAGCATGCGGGCGAGGTAGTAGAGCGCAGCGTCCGGATCGGAGCCGCGCACCGACTTGTGAAGCGCGGAGACGAGGTTGTAGTGGCCGTCCTGCGACTTATCGTAGATCGGCGCCCTGCGTTGGACCACGGCGCGCAGGCCGGTCTGGTCGAACACTTCGCCGGGCTTGGCCGCCCGCCACACCTCCTCCGCCAGCGTCAACGCCGAGCGGCCGTCGGAGTCGGCCATCTGGATCAGCATCGCGCGGGCGTCGGCGTCGAGCGGCAACGCCCGGCCCTCGATCGCCTCGGCACGCTCGATCAGATGCGTGAGCGCCGCCTCATCAAGCGGCTTGAACACCAGCACCCGTGCCCGCGACAGGAGCGCGGCGTTGAGCTCGAACGACGGATTCTCGGTTGTGGCGCCGACCAGCGTCACCGTGCCGTCCTCCATCACCGGCAGGAAGGAGTCCTGTTGGGCGCGGTTGAAACGGTGGATTTCGTCGACGAAGAGCAGCGTACCTGTGCCAGTCTCCCGCCGGCCGCGCGCGGCCTCGAACACCTTCTTGAGGTCCGCGACCCCGGAGAACACCGCCGAGATCTGCTCGAAGTGCAGGTCGGTCAGCCGGGCCAAGAGCCGCGCCACGGTCGTTTTGCCGGTTCCCGGTGGTCCCCAGAAGATGAGCGAGCCGAGCGAGCCGGCATTGATCATGCGGGTGAGCGCGCCGTCGTGCCCGAGCAGGTGGTCCTGGCCGACAACGTCGTCAAGCCGTTCCGGACGCAACCGGTCCGCGAGCGGACGCGGCGCCGCCTTGTCGAGCCCAGCCGCCTCGAACAACGACGCCATCCTTCCTCCTATCCGCGGAATTGCTGCCGGATCACCTGGTTACCGCGCTTCACCGTCATGCTCCACGCCCGCGTATCCTGCGCAGCGACCCCGGTCAAACGGCTGGTCGTATCGATCCCGGTGCCGTTGACCTCGAGGATGACATCTCCGCGCCGGAAGCCGGCGTAAGCGGCCGGCGAGTTCGACTGGACATCCTCGACGATGACGCCGCTCGGCTCGCCGCCGTAGCCGAGTTCTTCCGCAACCGCTGGCGACAGGTTGACCACCGACAGGCCGGCGAGCGGCGACGAGCCCTGGATGGTCGTCTCGGCACGAGCAACGGTTTCCGGGGCAGGCTTCAGATCCACCGTGGCGCTGTAGAGCTTGCCGTCGCGGACGACACCAAGCTTGGCGGTACCGCCGAGGCTCTTCGTGGCAATCCGGTAGTTGAACGCCCCGAGGTCCTCAACCGAGACGCCGTCCACCGATACTATTAGGTCGCCGCTCTTGAGACCGGCCTCCGCTGCAGGTCCCACTTCGTCGACGCCCGCTACCAGCACGCCGCCCGGCGTGTCGAGACTCAGGCCCTCGGCGATCTCCGGCGTCACGCTTTGCAGGTCGGCGCCAAGCCATGGTCGCCGCGGCGAACCGCCGCTGAGCGCGGCGTCGACAACGACCCGGACCAGGTTCGAAGGAATCGCGAAGCCGATGCCGCTGGAGCCACCAGACGGCGTCACGATCATCCGGTTGATGCCGATCAGGCGGCCGCTTACGTCCACGAGCGCCCCGCCGGAGTTGCCCGGGTTGATCGCCGCATCGGTCTGGATGAAGTACTGGTCCTCGGCCGGACCACCCGGCACCCGGGCGAAGGCCGAAACAATACCGCTGGTCACCGTCTGGCCGACGCCAAAGGGATCGCCAACCGCCAGCACTAGGTCGCCGACAGCGACAGCATCGGAGTCAGCGAACGCTATTGTCGGGAACGGCCCGCCGTCGTCGTTGATGCGCAATACCGCCAGGTCCGAGCGCTGGTCCTTGAGGATGATGTCGGCGGCGAACTCGCGCCTATCGGCAAGCGCCACCTTGACCTCGTCCGCCTGAGCAACGACGTGGAAGTTGGTGACGATCAGCCCACGCTCGTCGATGATGACGCCGGAGCCCAGCGACCGCTCGACGCGCGCGCCCTGGCGCCCGAAGGCGTCGCCGAAAAACTGGCGAAAGAACGGGTCGGCGAAGAACGGCGACACCCGCCGCTCCACCGTGCGCGAGGCGTAGACGTTGACCACCGCCGGCGCTACCCGCTTGACAACCGGAGCGAACGAGAGCTGGACCTCGGTCGCGTCTTCCGGGACCTCGGTTTCGGCGGCGAATGCAACGGCGACACCGGCAACAAGCGCCAAGCATACCGCCAGTGAGATCGAATGGGTGCGACAGAACATTTCGTGATCGTTCTCCCAACGAGACGTCGCCCGCGGCCAAAATGCTACACGAAATTGGGCACCGGCATGGCCGGCCAAACGGCCAACCCTAGAGCCGCAGCCACCGACAAGAAAGGCGGCCGCAGCCGCCTTGGACCTGCCGCCTGCGGTCGTGCGCCTCAGATTTCCGCCTCGGCTGTTGCCGGGCCGCCTTCCGCCGCCACTTCCGCGGCATGGCGGGCCTTGTCCTCAGCGCCCTTGGCTTGCGCATCGCGGTCGACGAACTCGATTACCGCCACCGGCGCGCTGTCGCCGTAGCGGTAGCCGGCCTT
>CAYTXI010000003.1:19461-40465 GCA_964441935.1 uncultured Bauldia sp. | reverse complement strand
AGCAGCTTGCGCTTGCCCAGCCGGTCTGAAAGCACGCCGGAGAACACCTTGGTGATCGCCGCCGTCGCTTCGCCGATGCCCTCGATCAAACCGACCGCGACGGTCGAGGCGCCAAGCGCGCTTACCAGAAACACCGGGAGGAGGCTGTGAATCAGCTCCGACGAGGTATCCATCAGAAGCGATACAAAACCGAGCGCGACCACCGTGCGCGGCATTGCGTTCCAGGTCGGTCGCATCGGCGGAGACGTCTCTGTGGTGGGCACTGTTCAATCTTGAACTGGATGGGCGGCCGGGGAAAGAGGCGCGGCAGAGATCCCCCTCTCGCCGTGAGGTCTTGTCTGCGTGCGCGACGCGTTATATTCGCTTGGACATATCGCAAGCCGCAGGTCGTCCCATGCGTGCAACCCGGACCGATCATGACCCCCTCACTACCGCGGAAGCCTGGTGCAAGGCCGGGCGCGACGTCGCCATCGCGACGGTCGTGGAGACTTGGGGCTCGGCGCCGCGTCCGGTCGGCAGCCACCTCGTTGTGGATGGCGAAGGCAATTTCGAGGGTTCGGTATCCGGCGGCTGTGTCGAAGGTGCGGTCGTTGCCGAGGCGATCGACGTGATCGGTGCGGGCAAGCCGAAGATGCTCGAGTTCGGCGTTGCCGACGAGACCGCCTGGCGGGTCGGTCTGTCGTGCGGCGGGCGCGTCAGGGTTTACGTCGAGAAGCTTGGCTGAGGCTTCAATGGACCTCGCCACGCTGGAACAACTCAACACGGCGCGCAGCGCCCGTACGCCTGTCATCGTGGTGACGGACATTGCGAGCGGCGGGGCGCGACTCGTCCGCGAGGCCGATGTCGCCGGCGACCCGCTTGCGGAAGCTTTGGCGCCGCGGTTCCGCTCGGCAAAGTCGGGCATGGTGACAACCGGGTCTGGCGCGGAGGTGCTCCTCACCGTGCACCTGCCGCCGCCGCGGCTGATCGTGATCGGCGCCGTCCACATCAGCCAAGCGCTGGCGCCCATGGCCCGGGTCGCCGGCTTCGACATGACCATCGTCGATCCGAGGACTGGGTTCGCGAGCCGCGAGCGGTTTCCGGATGTGGCGATGGTTGCCGAATGGCCGGACGCGGCGCTGCCCGAGCTCGGGCTCGACCCTTTCACCGCGCTCGCGGCCCTTACCCACGATCCGAAGATCGACGACGAGGCGATCGTCGCGGCACTTAAGGCCGGCTGCTTCTATGTGGGCGCTCTCGGCAGCCGCAAGACGCACGGCAAGCGGCTCGAGCGCCTCAGGGCACTTGGCGTTGAAGACGCCCAGCTGACGCGCATCCACGCGCCAATCGGATTGCCAATCGATGCCCAGTCGCCGGCTGAGATCGCGGTCTCCGTGCTCGCCGACGTCATCCGCGCATTGCGCAGCCGCGACGTGGCCGGCGCGGACCCGGCGGTATGAAGGTTGCCGCTTTGGTCCTGGCGGCCGGGTCGTCGGAGCGCATGGGCGGGGCGAACAAGCTCGTGGCGACCATCGGCGGCAAGCCGCTGGTGAGGATCGTTGCGGAGGCCGCGCTCGCGAGCCGCGCCGAGCCGGTGATGGTGGTCACCGGCTACCGCGCCTCCGAGGTCGAGGGTGCGCTCGCCGGCCTCGACGTTGCCCACGTCCACAACCCGAACTACGCCGGCGGCCTGTCGACGTCGCTCGCCACTGGCATCGCCGGCTTGCCGGCCGGCGTCGACGGTCTCGCGGTCCTGCTCGCCGACATGCCCGGCATCGACGCGGCCGTCATCGACCGGCTGATTGGCGCGCTTGATCCCGCGTGCGGTGCATCGATCGTGGTCCCCACCGACGAGGGCCGGCGCGGCAACCCGGTGGTGTGGTCGTCGCGGTTCTTCGCCGACCTCACGGCGGTCGGAGGCGACGTCGGTGGCCGCGGACTGATCGAAGCGAATCGGGGGGCGGTGAGGGAGGTGGAGATCGGTCCGGTTGTCGCGCGCGACATCGATACGCCCGAGGCGCTGGCCGAGGCCGGCGGGATCCTTGAGCCAGACCGATCGTCCTCGGGATAAGTGTTCACCGAATCTGCGGAATTGCGTATGGTCCGCCGCGACAAGTGGGACGCAGTGGGAAGACGCCGATGTCGATGTGGCTGACGGAAGCTTTCGCACCGGAGACGCTCGTGCGCCACGCGGCTCTGTTCCTCGTTGTGGTCGCCCTAGCAATGCCGACCCTTGGGCTCGTCCGGCTGGTGGCGTTGATCGCGGCCGTCGCCGGCGTCGTGCTTTCTGCCCTGGTTGCGCATGACTCGGTCGGGCTGTTCTGGTGGAGCCTGCTGGCGGTGGTCGTTTTGGTGCGTTTGGCTCTGGCCAGCAGCCGGCGGCCGGGCAGGCCGCTTACCGGTGAGGAGCGCATGTTCCGCGACCAGGCGGTGCCGACGCTGACGCCGGCCCAGGTCAGACGCCTACTCGACGTCGGCCGGTGGCGCGAAGTGATCGCCGGCACGACGCTGACGCGCGTCGGCGAGGCCGTTGAGGAGCTCAGCTTTATCACGCGGGGCCAGGTCGACATCGTGGTTGACGGCAAAAAGGTGGCCGAGTGTGGCCCCGGGACGCTTATCGGTGAGGTTGGGATGGCGACCGGAACGCCGGCAACGGCGACGTCGGTCTGCGCGACGCCGGTTCGCTATCTGAGCTTCGAGGCCAAGCGCCTCTACCGGCTGCTCGACAGCCACGTCGATCTGCAGGATGCCATCGAGCTGGCGATCGAGCGCAGCCTCGGCGACAAGCTTAACCGCTCCAACATTGCCGCCGCCCATCGCGGTGAGACGCCGGCCGTCGGCTGAGCTGTCAGCAGCCGCCGGCGTGGGCTGCCAATCGTCGGCGTTTCAGCCAAAATTAACCATATCCGGATTGCAATTGTGGTCCTGACGCCCAAACCTTGGGTGGGAGGGGATGCGGTCTCGGAAGGGGAGATTGGCGATGGCCCTGGAGCAGTACAAACGGCAGCTGGAAGGATTCGGCCTGACGACGGCGAGTATTCTCTACCGGATGCCAGACCATCCGGGGGTATTGCAGACGTTCGTCTGGCAGGAATATGACCTGGCGCCGTCGTTCCCCGAGCTTCAACGTTTCCTTGATTTCTGGCAGCGCGAGCTCGACGGGCCGCTGCATTCCGTCACCGTCGCCCACCAGCGGTTGATCACCGACAGCGAACTGCGCACCATCTCGGCCGAGTTCCGTCTGCAGTGAACTTGCCGACGCTTTGCGCGGCCGGACAGCGATGCGACAGGTTGCCATCGATTTCGACGGCGTGACGATCACGCTTGACCTTGCCAACACGCCGACCGCGGACGCGGTGTGGGCGGCGGTGCCGTTCTCGGCCAGTGCTATGACCTGGGGCGAGGAGGTCTACTTCACCACGCCCGTCTCGGTTGAGCGCGAAGCGGGCGCGCGTGCGGTCGTCGAGCCGGGCGAAATCGCCTTCTGGCCGGACGGCGACGCGATCGCCATTGGCTACGGCAGGACGCCGATCAGCCGCGGTGACGAGACGCGCTTGGCCAGTCCGTGCAACATCTTCGCGACGACCAGGGACGACGTGAGACGCCTGTCGCGCGTCGCGGCCGACAGCAAGATCACCGTGCGGCGCCTGGAATAGGTTCAGCCGCGGCCGACGAACGGCATCTTCGTCGCCATCACCGTCATGAAAAGGACGTTCGCGTCGAGCGGCAGACTCGCCATGTAGGCAATCGCCCGGCCGACGTGGTCGACGTCCATCAGCGGCTCGGGAACGACTGCGCCATGCGCCTGTAACGCGCCCTCACCGCTGGGTGAAGCCATCTCGGTCGCGGCGTTGCCGATGTCGATCTGACCGCAGGCGATGTCGAATTGGCGGCCGTCGAGGGCGGTCGAACGGGTGAGGCCGGTGATTGCGTGCTTGGTCGCGGTGTAGGGGGCAGAGTTCGGCCGCGGAACGTGGGCGGAGATCGAGCCGTTGTTGATGATGCGGCCCCCGCGTGGGCTTTGCGCCTTCATTAACCGGAAGGCCTCCTGGGTGCACAGGAAAGCGCCGGTGAGGTTGGTGGCGACGACCGCCTGCCATTGGTCGAACGTCAGCTCGTCGAGGCCGATTGGTGGCGCACCAATGCCGGCGTTGTTGAACAGGACGTCAAGCCGGCCAAAGGTCTCGTTGACCGTGGCGAAGAGGACGGCGACTGATCTTGGATCGGTGACGTCCGTGGGGACCACCAGCGTCTTTGCACCCGACGTCGCGACCTCGCCAGCAACGACGTCGAGCTGCTCGCGGCGACGGCCGGCGAGGGTAACGGCAAAGCCGGTGCTGGTGAGCGCGATCGCCGCGGCCCTGCCAATGCCGGATCCGGCACCGGTGACGAGGGCAATTCTGTCTTGTCCAGCCATTGATGGTCCTCCCCTTGTTCGCGGTCCGGAAGGCTACCGTCGCGTGACGGTCGCTGTCCATTTGCGCGCGGCGAACGCAGTCGTCAGTCGCTGGCGTAGGGTGGCGGCGGGATGGCGTGGTGGGCGGCGCGCAGCGCCGCCGACCACCGCTCGCGCAGGTCGTGGAAGTACGGCTCGGCCGCCTCAATGCGGTAGGTCAAGCGTGCCTTGAGCGCGTCGCGCCGGATGACGACGAGGTCGATCGGGAGCCCGACGCCGATGTTGGAGCGGATCGTCGAATCCATTGAGATCAATCCGAGCTTCAACGCGTCGTCGAGGCTGGTGGTCTCGGTGATCGAGCGGTCGAGGATCGGCTTGCCGTACTTGTGCTCGCCGATCTGCAGGTACGGCGTGTCGTCGGTCGCCTCGATGAAGTTACCGGCGGCGTAGATCATGAACAGGCGCAGGCGCCCGCCGGCGACCTGGCCGCCGAGCAGCATCGACACGTCAAAACCGCCCTGCTGCGACTGGTCGAGCGCCGGGCCGTCGACGCGGTGCACTTCCCGGATGGCGCGGCCGACGAACTGCGCCGCCTTGAACATGCTCGGCATGTCGGCGATCGTCTCTGTTGCACCGGTGTCGGGGTTGTTTATCCCCTCTGTGAGGAGGGACGTGACCGACTGGCCGACCGCGAGGTTGCCGGCGGTGGCGAGCGCCATGACGCGCTCGCCGGGGCTCTCGAACACCTGCAGCTTGCGGAAGACGGCGACGTTGTCGACGCCCGCGTTGGTGCGGGTATCGGCGATCATCACCAGTCCCTCGCGGACAAGCAGGCCAACGCAATACGTCATCTCGGGCGCCTCTGCCGTGGGGCTTTTCCGCTGCCTTTGCCGGGGCCTGAATTTCGGGGCTTTCCAGGCGAGTCGCAACGCAAAAGAGTGCCCCGCAGATTCCACGTTGGAGACGGCGGGCCGCGGCCTCATGTCTGCCGCTGCCATTGGGCTGCGGTTGGATGCGAGCGCCGAGGTCGGCCGCCGTGGCTGATCGAGACCTTGACCGCAAGGGTCTCGCCGTCGCCGCCGTAGCGGGCGCCGCGCACGGGGGCGGCGTCGAGGTAGTCGAGGCCGACGGCGACGCGCACATACGCGTCGGTCGGGCTGATGCCGTTGGTCGGATCGAAGCCGACCCAGCCGAGATCTTCGATTAGCGTCTCGGCCCACGCGTGGCCGGCGGGCTGCTCCTTGTTGAGCTCGTCGACGCGGAGCATGTAGCCGCTCGTGTACCGGGCCGGAATCCCGAGATGGCGGACGGCCGCGATGAAGACGTGGGCAAAGTCCTGGCAAACACCGTGGCGGTGGGTGAACGCCTCGATTGCGCTGGTGCCCGTGTCGGTGGCGTCGACTTCGAAACGCATGCGCTCGCGGATGCCGTCCATGACTGCGTGCATGAGGTCGATACGGTTGTCGCCGGCGCGCGCGGCGATCTCGTCGGCGAAGGAGCGGAGCGTGGCGTCGGATGCCGTCAGTGCCGTATCGCGCAGGAAGACGACCGGCGGAAATCGCTCCACCTGACCGTTCAGAACACCATGGGTGTCGACGGTTTCGACCTCGCCGTGCGCGACGATGGTGAATCCGTCGAGCGGCCCGTCGAGGGTGAAACTGTGGACTTGGTTGCCGAAGGCGTCGGTCGTGTGGTCGAGTCGGCAGTCGTGGTCGACGTCGATCCGCCAATCGATGACGAACTGGCCGTCGTGGCCGCGGGGGGTGAGCCGAACCGTCTGGACGGCGCGCGTCGCCGGAGTGTCGTAGGCGTAGGCGGTCTCGTGGCGGATGCCCAGGCGCATGGTTCAAGTCAGGTATTGCTCGGCGATGGCGGCGCCAAGGCGGTGGTTGTCGGCGATGAACTCGGTGAGAAACTCGTGTAGCCCCTTCTTCTGGAAAATCTCCGAGATTTCGGCGTTCTGGAGGCGCGTGCGGATAGAGCGGGCGATGCGCTGGGCCGGGCCTTGGCGCCCGTAAGCCTGAGACACCTCGTCGAGAAACATGGTCAGGTTCTCGTAGCAGCTCGCCAGCGAGCGTGGCATCTGGTCGTTGAGCACAAGAAGATCGGCGATCAGCCACGGCTTGAGGCTCTCGTGGTAGACCCAGCGGTAGGCGGTCAATGCTGACACCGAGCGCAGAATCGACGACCACTGGAAATAGTCGAGGCCGCCGCCGACGCGGGCGCCCTCCGGCAGAAGGAGGTGGTACTTGACATCAAGTATGCGCGCGGTGGAGTCGGCGCGCTCCAGGTAGACGCCGAGGCGCAGGAAGAAATAGGCGTCGCTCCTGAGCATGGTGCGGTAGGCCGAGCCGTCGAAGCGAAGGCACGCCTCCTTCACCCGGCTCAGGAACTCGGTCAGCGTGTCGCGGTCCATGCGGGTGCCGTCGAAGCGCTGAAGCTCCAGCCAGCCGGTGTTGATCGCCTCCCACATGTCGCCGGTGAGCGCGGTGCGTTCGGCCCGGCCGTTGTGGCGCGCGGTTGCCAGGCAGTGCTTGATGCTCGATGGGTTGTCGGCGGAAAACGCCAGGAAATCGATCACCGTCTCGCGGTCGGCGGTCCGGTGGTGCTGCTCGAAGGCGGCCAGCGCGCCGGCGGCCGCGAGTGCGGATTCCCATTCGTTCGATTCACCGGCGAAGGATTCAGGCATGGCGCTTAGGCGGCGGGCCGCGTCGATGATGCGCGCCGTGTTGTCGGCGCGCTCCACGTAGCGGGCCAGCCAGAACAGGCTGTCGGCCGTGCGGCTCAGCATAGTGGAGCCGACGCAATCCGGGGTCCGCGCGGAGGAGACCCACGCAAACGGCGCGCCAAATCCATATGAGCGATCGTCATGCGTCCAGAACCCAGGTGTCCTTGGTGCCGCCGCCCTGGCTGGAGTTCACCACCAGAGATCCCTGCTGCAAGGCAACGCGGGTGAGGCCGCCGGGAACGATGCGCACGCGGTCGGCACCAGACAGGACGAAGGGCCTGAGATCGACGTGGCGCGGCGCCACGCCGGAGTCGACGAAGGTTGGCGATGTCGACAGCGCCAGCGTCGGCTGGGCGATGAAGTTCGCCGGGTTGGCGGTGACTTTGGCGGCGAATGCCTCGCGCGTCGTCGTGTCGGCGACCGGTCCGATCATCATGCCGTAACCGCCGGAGCCAGAGACTTCCTTGACCACCAGCTCGTTGAGATGGGCCAGGACGTGCGCCAGCGCGTCGGGCTCGCGGCAGCGCCAAGTCGGCACGTTCTTCAAGATAGGCTCCTCGCCGAGATAGAACCGGACGATCTCGGGCACGTACGAATAGACCGCCTTGTCGTCGGCGAGCCCGGTGCCCACCGCGTTGGCGAGCGTGATGTTACCGGCGCGGTAGGCGTTCATCAGCCCAGGGACGCCGAGGGTGGAATCGGGTCGGAAGGTGAGGGGGTCGAGGAAGTCGTCGTCTAGTCGGCGGTAGAGGACGTCGACGCGCTTCAGTCCCTCGGTGGTGCGCATGACGACTACGTTGTCACGGACCAAGAGGTCGCGGCCCTCGACCAATTCGACGCCGAGTTTGTCGGCGAGGAAAGAGTGTTCGTAGTAGGCGCTGTTGAATGGTCCGGGCGTCAGCAGCGCCACGGTTGGCTCGTCCGGTGCCGAATGCGGGGCGACCGACAGCAGTGTGGCGAGCAACTCCTCGGGGTAGTTCTCGACAGGCGCGATGCGGTTGACCGCGAACAGGTCGGGAAACAGCCGCATCATAACTTCGCGGTTTTCCAGCATGTAGGAGACGCCGGACGGCGTGCGGACATTGTCCTCCAGAACGTAGAAATCCTCGTCGTCGACGCGGACAATGTCGATGCCGGCGATGTGGATGTAAACATTGTTGGGCAGCTTGAGACCGGCCATCTCGGGGCGGAAGTGGGGGTCGCGGTAGATGAGGTCGGCGGGAACCTTGCCGGCGGCCAGTATCTCGGCGTTGCCGTAGATGTCGGCAAGGAAGGCATTGAGGGCTCTCACCCGTTGCTCGAGGCCTCGGGTCAGGCGCTGCCACTCCGCCCTCGTGAACACACGCGGAATGATGTCGAAAGGGATGATGCGCTCCTCAGCCTCGGCGGTGCCATACACGGCGAAGGTGATGCCGATGCGGCGGAAGAGCAGCTCGGCCTCGGAGCGGCGCGCGGCGAGTACGTCCGGCGGCGTGGATTTCAGCCAGCGCTGAAGGAATTTGTAGCCAGGCCGGCAAACGTCGACGTCGGCGAACATCTCGTTGAAGGCGGCGGCCATCGGTCCTTCCGTCAAGCAGGTCGGTAGATGGTTATCCTAATCCGACGTGCAAGAAGGACGCCAATCCCGGCCGTGAGCAACATCGCAATGGCCGGGTGTTGAGCCGCGCGATCGGTGAAGGCAACCCGTAATGGCAGGGTCTGGTTCCAAGCCATCGGTATCTTCTGCAACGCGCCCAGGCGGGGCAAGACGCCTGCGAGACTTGCCACGCCCGCACCCGTCAGATGTGCCGCGGCGCGATCAGGCCACCGCGCCTTCGCTCTCGACCTGCGGCCGCAGCACCTCCGGCGCACGCAGGTTGGCCCACTCGATGATCTCCATCTGGCCGTCGTCATGCTCGACGATTGCAGTGCAGCTTTCCACCCAGTCGCCGCAGTTGACGTAGGTCAGCCCGAAATCCTCATGGATGGTGGCGCTGTGGATATGGCCGCAAACGACGCCATCGACGGCGTGCTCTCGCGCGGTCCTGGCCAGAACTTCCTCGTAGCGCCCGATGAAGTTGACCGCACCCTTCACCCGTTTCTTGGCCCAATTGGAGAACGACCAGTAGGGCAACCCGAGGCCACGACCTACGCGGTTGACGGCGGTGTTGAGCGCAAGCGCAGCGACGTAGGCGTAGTCGCCGACGAACGCCAGCCACCGTGCATCCTGCTGAATGCGGTCGAAGCAGTCGCCGTGGAGGACGAGGTAGCGCTTGCCGTTGGCCGCTTCGTGGATGGCTTGGTTGGCAAACTCCATCTCGCCGGTGCGCGTACCGCAATACGGCCGCAGGAATTCGTCGTGGTTGCCGGGCAGGTAGACCAGCCGCGTGCCGGTCCGTCCCTTGGCCATCAGCAGCGACAGGACGTCGGAGTGGCTTTGAGGCCAGTACCAGCGGTGGTCGAGCCGCCAGCCGTCGATAATGTCGCCTACGAGGTAAATCGTCTCAGCGTCAAGCGAGGCGAGGAAGTTGAGCAGGTGATCGACCTGGCATCCGCGGGCGCCGAGATGAAGGTCCGACAAAAAGAGCGTGCGGTATCGTGTCGGCAGAGCCTCGGCTCTCATGGGGCAGTGTTCCTCGCTTGACTTGGGTCGACGGGGAGGTTGACGCGAACGCAGACGCAAACACGAAAAGCGGGACGCCGATTCGCGTCGTTGGGATGATCGTCACCTGGCGTTGACGCGTACCTCGACGAGCACGGCGCATGCAGGTCACCAAACCCGAGCGACGGCGCGGCGCGACATGTGCGGTCTCCGTGGCAGCAGAATCAACAGCGTGTGACATGCATATGACAACGTTAGCGGCAAAGTCGCGGGGAGGCTACGGAAAAGCGGGCTCGGGGCACCAAGCCGCCGCCTCCCCGAGTGGGTCTATGGCGTGCCGAGCCGACTTGCAATCTTTGGCGGGCCTGGGGCTTGGTCAGGCGTGCCCGCCGTGGGCGAGTGCGCCCGGCCGGTCGAAGCGATGCCGAAGTCGGTAGTCCCTGCGAAAGTCCGAAGGCGACTTGCCGGAAATCTTGCGGAAGCACTTGTTGAAAGCGCTGAGAGAACCAAAGCCGCTTTCCATTGCGACGTGGAGTACGTTGGCCTCGTCGTCGATGAGCATCGCCTGGGCGTAGCTCAGCCGCAGCAGATTGACGTACTCGTTGAGCGTCATCCCGGTCGAGCGGCGAAACAGGCTCATTGCATACTTGGGATGAAGATCCGCGAAGTTAGCGATGTCGGTCGACTTGATACCTTCGCGGAAGTTGTCGGTGATGAAATCGCAGATGCGGCGCACTTTGGCGAGGGAGGGCGGCTCGTCGCCATTGTCGTCCTCCCTGCCATCGGTTCCGGGCGGGTCAACCAGACCGAACCTTTCGAGGGCGATCCGCTCAATCCGAAGGAGTAGCTCTTCAACCGCGTGGTTCGCCTTGGCCGTATCGTCGGAGCTCAGGTATTCGGACCAGCGGCGAAAGTTGAAGAAATCACCCTTGCCGCCAGCCGCGGTCAGCAGCGTCGCCCCGTGTACCACACGGTGGATCAACAAATGGGGCAGGCGCAGCCGGAAGAAATGCACGAGCGGGAGATGAATCGCGATGATTCCGAATCGACCGTCGTGTCGATGACCTGGTGAGGCATTCCACCCCAGAATAGGGCCAACATGCCTTTTTCCAGATCTACGTTGTAGGTCGGCATCCGATAGCGAAACGCGCCGCGAATTACGAAGTTCACCTGTCCGTGCCGCAGGAGATGCTCGACGCGGCGCGGGTCGACGGTGCGAGCGAGATTCGAACGTTCTTCCAGATCGCTATGCCGCTGGTCTTACCGGCTGTTGCGGCACTGGCGATCATCCTGTTCCTGATGTCGTGGAACAACTACCTGTGGCCGTTGCTGGTCCTCAACAAGCCGGGCGCGCAGACGGCGCCGGTCGCCCTCGGCGCGCTCATCGGCCTCAACCGCGTGTTCTGGAACGCCATCATGGTCGCTGCTGCCATCATGACGCTGCCGATGCTAGTCGTCTTTTTGTTCCTGCAACGCTACTTCATTGCCGGAATCACCGCCGGGGCGGTCAAGTAGGCCGCGCGGCAGATCGGCATCATGCGGGGGACGATGCATCAAGCCAGCCTTGCGCGGCGCGCGCCGCACCCGATCCAACCAGAGGCCCCATGACCCGTCAGCAAGCCGTTCGTTGGGGTATCCTTGGAGCCGGCACCATTGCCAAGGCGTTCGCCGCCAACCTGGAGAGAACCGACACCGGTGTTCTCGTCGCGGTCGCCTCGCGCAACCCCAGCAATCCCCGTCTCGCCGAGGCCTTCCCGCGTGCGCGCGTCCTGGACGGCTATGCCGCATTGCTCGCGGACCGCGAGGTCGATGCCGTATACGTCGCGACCCCGCATCCGGCCCACGCCGAGTGGACCATCCGGGCGGCAGAGGCGGGCAAGCACGTGCTCTGCGAGAAGCCGATGGCCGTGTCGGCACACGAGGCCGAGGCGATGGTCCATGCCGCGCGCAAGGCCGGCACTTTCCTCGGCGAGGCCTTCATGTACCGCCACCACCCGCAGACGGAGAAGCTGGTCGAACTAGTCCGTTCTGGCGCGGTGGGCGACGTCAGGCTGATCAAGGCCGATTTCGGCTTCGCCATGAAGAACCCCAATCCCACCCATCGGCTCTTTGCCAACGATGCTGCCGGGGGAGCTATCCTCGACATCGGCTGCTACCCGGTCTCGATGACCCGGCTTGTCGCCGGTGCGGCGGTTGGCAAGCCGTTCGTCGAACCGGTGAAAGTCGCCGGCGCCGGATACATCGGCGAGAGCGGCGTCGACGAGTGGTCCTCCGCGGTGCTTGAGTTTCCCGGCGGGATCATCACGGAAGTATCGGGAAGCATCGCCGTCGCCCAGGACAACAGGGTGCGCGTCCTTGGCACCGAGGGCTGGCTCGAGGTTGCCTCTCCGTGGATGTGTACCGGGCGCCAGGGGGGCAGCGCCGACATCGTCATTCGTCGGCCAGGCGGCAGCGAGGAGAGGGTCGGCACGGACGAGTCGCGCTGGCTCTATACCTTCGAGATCGAGGCGGTTGCCGGCGCGATCCGCAACGGCCGGCAGGAGTTCGAGCCGCCGGGCATGACCTGGGCCGACACGCTCGGCAACATGGCCGTGCTCGACAAATGGCGCGCCGACATCGGGCTGGAGTACGGTTTCGAGAAGCCGGGGCGGCGGACGACGAGGATTGACGGTCGGACGCTGACGAAGTCCGCCAGGCCGATGCGGCGACGCAAGCTCCCGAGGCTCGACCGGCAAACGGCGGTGATCGCGCTCGGCGCCGCCAATGTCGCGACGTACACCCAGGCGATGATCCTGTTCGATGCCTACTACGAGCGCGGCGGCAACGTGCTCGACAGCGCGTGGGTCTATGGACGCGGCCTTTGCGACGCGCTGATAGGCGCATGGATGGCCTCGCGCGGAGTGCGCGACGAGATGATCGTGATCGGCAAGGGCGCCCATTCGCCACTGACCTACCCGGACGTGATTGGCCGGCAGCTCACGGAGTCACTGGAGCGGCTGAAGACTGACCATGTCGACGTCTACTTCATGCACCGGGACAACCTCGACGTGCCCGTCGGCGAGTTCGTTGATGCGATGGACGCGGAGATCGAGGCCGGACGCATCCGGGTCTACGGCGGATCGAACTGGACGCGAGAGCGCATGGATGCCGCCTTCGACTACGCCGAGAAGACGGGCAGGCACCCGCCGGGGGCGCTTTCCAACAACTTCTCGCTGGCCGAGATGGTCAACCCGGTTTGGGACGGTGTGCTCGCCGCCTCGGATGATCCATGGAAGGCGTGGCTGAGGCGCCGACAGATTCCCGAGTTTGCATGGTCGAGTCAGGCGCGGGGCTTCTTCACCGACCGCGTTGGGCCGGACATGCGCGACGACCCGTCGCTCGTCAACGCCTGGTACAGCGACAGGAACTTCGCCAGACGGGCGCGCGCGATGGATCTCGGGCGGCGCCGTGGCAAGAGCCCGCTGCACGTGGCGCTTGCCTACTGCCTCCACCAGGATTTCCCCGTGGTGCCCATCATCGGTCCGCTGGCGCTGGCGGAGCTGGAGGACTCGCTCGAGGCGCTAACCATCGAGCTGTCCCCCGAGGACGTGGGCTGGCTGGAGGAGGGGTAATCGTCGGCGCTCGGCCCGCTCGCTGCTCCGCCTGGTGGTGTCGTCCGACGAGATTGTGGGCGGTGTTGGCGCCAGGCCTTGTCGAAGGCGGCGAACATGTCGCCGACCGCCTTCGGCGCGCTGACGTCAGCCTCGATGGCGAGGCGGCGCCGAGGCCGGAGTTCTCGCCGATGACCGGGACCCGTTTGCCGACAAGGTCGATCCGCATCGCTGCCACCTCGCTGCTGGGCGGACGCGGGGTTGCGTGCCGGCTCCCCCGTCTCAAATTAGCTTCAGCCCTTTGAAGCTGGCATGGCCGTCCTTGCCGACGATGATGTGGTCGTGGACCGCAATGCCCAGAGGTTTCGCGACATCGATCACCGCCTTGGTCATCTGCACGTCGGCGTGCGAGGGGGTCGGGTCACCCGAGGGGTGGTTGTGGACGAGGATGATCGCGGTCGCCGACAGTTCCAGCGCGCGCTTGACGACCTCGCGGGGGTAAACCGGCGTGTGGTCGACGGTGCCGCTCTGCTGCACCTCGTCGGCGATGAGGACGTTCTTCTTGTCGAGAAACAGGATGCGGAAGCGCTCGACCGGCTCGTAGGCCATGGCGGCGCGGCAATAGTCGAGCACCGCCGCCCACGAGTCGAGGAGCGGCCGTTGGCGGAGGGGATCGCGGGCAAAGCGCTGGGCTGCGGCGCGCACGACTTTGAGTTGGTGGACGACGCCGTCGCCGACGCCGTCGACCTCGTTGAGACGTGCCGGCGGCGCGGCGATGACCTCGGAGAAGCTGCCGAAACGGGCGAGCAACGCCTTGGCAATGGGCTTCACGTCGCGGCGCGGCAGGGCCGGAAACAGGATCAGCTCGAGCAGCTCGTAGTCGGCGACCGCGTCGGGGCCGGCATCGTTGAAGCGCGCCTTCAGGCGCTCGCGGTGACCGTGGAAATGGGGGACGTCCCCGGCCTTATCGCGAAAACCACTCATACCTCGGCGTGTCGCGCGGCTTTAGGCGACAACGTGAAAATCTCGTGGCCGGTCTCGGTCACACCGATGGTGTGCTCGTACTGCGCCGACAGAGAGCGGTCGCGAGTCACCGCGGTCCAGCCATCAGACAGGATCTTCACGTGCGGTCGGCCGAGGTTGATCATCGGCTCGACGGTAAAGATCATGCCCGGGTTCAGCTTCGCGCCGTCGCCACGGCTGCCGTAGTGGAGGATGTTGGGGACGTCGTGGAACAGGCGGCCGACGCCGTGGCCGCAGAAGTCGCGGACGACGCTGCACCTGTGGCGCTCGGCGTAGTCCTGGATGGCGAAGCCGATGTCGCCGGTGGTGGCGCCCGGTCGCGCCGCGGCGATGCCGCGCATCATCGCCTCGTGGGTAACGTCGCACAGCCGCTCGGCGGCGCGTTTGACGTTGCCGACCTTGTACATGCGGCTGGAATCGCCGTGCCAGCCGTCGAGGATCAGGGTCACGTCGACGTTGGTGATGTCCCCGTCCTTAAGCGGCTTTTCGCCCGGGATACCGTGACAGACGACGTGATTGACCGAGACGCAGGTCGACTTCATGTAGCCCTTGTAGCCGAGGGTGGCCGGCATCGCGCCGTGGGCGAGTGCGAAGTCGTAGACAAAGCGGTCGATCTCCTCGGTCGGCAGCCCCGGCACGATGACGTCGTCGAGGGCGTCGAGGCATTCGGCGACCAGGCGGCCGGCGCGGCGCATGGCGGCGAAGCCGGCGGCACCGTGGAGCTTGATTTGGCCGTCGTTCTTCAGCGGGGCCAGGGCCGCGTCGACATAGCTCACCATGATCGCGAGGATATGGCGATTTTCGCCGAAACGCGCAAGCCGAACGATGGTTTCAGCCGGAGATCGGCACCCGGCGCTCGACTTTGATCTCGTCTCTGGTCAGGCGGCAACGATATGCGATCATCTCAACGCCAACGAAACGGGCCCTGTCGAAGGCGGCGGCGTAGGTCGGGTCGATATCGCGGGCAAGCGCGAACCGGTTCGCGTCGGCGCGCTGGACGAGATAAAGCATCACCGAGCGGTGGCCGGCATCGACCATGGCGGACAGCTCGGCGAGGTGCTTGGTGCCGCGTGCAGTTACCGAATCGGGAAACTCGGCGAGACCGCGCCGACGAGACAAGTGGACATTCTTGACCTCGATGTAGGCGTTCGGCCGGCCGTCGCCGGTGAGAAGGAAATCGATGCGCGAGTTGTTGCCGTACCGGACCTCGCGCCGAAGATTGTCGTAGCCGGCAAGCTCCGGAATAGCGCCCGTGCCGATCGCCTCGGCGACCAGCCGGTTGGGGTGGGCGGTGTTGATGCCGACGAGCGTGCCGGCGACCTCGACCAGCTCCCACGACCACGGCAGCTTGCGGGTCGGGCTGTCGGACCGCGACAACAGGACCCGCATTCCCGGCTCGGCGAGCCCGGTCATCGCGCCGGGATTGGCGCAGTGGACTGTGACCGTCTCTCCGTTCGCCAGTTCGACGTCGGCGAGGAAGCGCTTGTAGCGGCGAACGAGCCGGCCTTCGGTCAACGGGGCGGGAAAGCGCATGGTCGGCAAGCGCATAGCATTGGATCGCCGCTCGGTGCCAGTCGACGGCGGTGGCGCAACCGCTTGCGAAAAGCGTCAATCGCAGGTCCAATGACCGCAGGTATCGGCCGCAAAAGCTGGGGAGGAGACGATGACGTCATTGGCCCACCTGGTCCGGTCCTGCCTGATGGCCGTCGCGCTGGTCGCGTCGAGTGCGGCGGCGGTGGCCCAGAGACCGCCCGACGCACCGTTCATCGTCATGAACGACGTCGACATCGACCCGACTGCGTACGACTGGGTGAGCGAAGAAGCGCGGGACGCACTGGCCAACGCTACCGGCAGATTGAAGTCCGGCGATCTCCATGCGTTCGTGTTCGTCGGTCACCCGGGCGGTAACTACTGGGCGATGCGCGGCGCCTCCAACAGCTCCGACCTCTATAACATCGTGGATTTGGCGCGGCAGGCCCTGCAGGCGTGCGAGTTCTACGCCGATGCAGCGTGCTTCATCGTGTCGATCAACGGCAAGGAGGCGCGCGATTCCGAAGGTGGACTGCTCGCCCAACCGGCGCAGCTTGCCCGACAGCCGCGGTGGTTCGACGCCAGCCGGGTTCCGTTCCTGAGCATGTCGGAACAGCGGAAGGTCGCCGCCTACGGCAAAGAAACCGCGCCGAAGGTGCTGGTGGTGACCGCGACCGCCGGCTGGCTGTGGCGGACCGGCGACAATCTCTTCGCCGCTACGGCCAAGGCGTACGCCGATTGCCAGTCGACCTATCCGGACGTTACCTGCATCCTCTACGCGGTCAACGACCGCGTGGTGTTCTCGCCGGGCGGCCCCCATTAGGCGGCGACCAGGCGTGAGCGATTCGAACGCAGCGGCCGGCGAGGTCACAGCTGCCGTGCTGGTGATCGGCGACGAGATCCTGTCCGGCCGCACGAAGGACAAGAACATCGGCTACATCGCCGAATACCTGACTGCTTTGGGCATCGACCTCTGCGAGGCCCGGGTAGTGCCCGACGTCGACGACGAGATCGTCGCCGCGGTCAACGCGCTCCGCCGGCGCTACACCTACGTCTTCACCACCGGTGGCATTGGCCCGACCCACGACGACATCACGGCCGATGCCATCGCCCGGGCGTTCGGCGTCTCGATCGACGTCGACGAGCGCGCGCTCAAGTTGATGACGGAGCGCCGGCCGGACATGGAGATGAACGCGGCGCGGCTCAGGATGGCGCGCATCCCGGCTGGGGCGGCGCTGATCGAAAACAAGGTGTCGTGGGCGCCGGGCTTCGCCATCGAGAACGTCTACGTCATGGCCGGCGTTCCGGCGATCATGCAGGCCATGCTCGATGCGCTGGCGCCAACGTTGAAGACTGGCCGCCAGATCTTGTCGCGATCGCTCCCGGCCGGCCTTAAGGAGGGCGACATCGGCGAGCCGCTGGCGGCGCTCCAGCAGGAATTCCCCGACGTCGCGATCGGCAGCTACCCGACGTTCGACGAGAAAGCCGGCTTCACCACCACGCTCGTGCTCCGCTCGCGCGACGAGGGCCGTCTCGCCGCCGCCGAGGCGGCGGTCAAGGCGATGCTCGCAACCGCGAAAGCCCGTCTCGGGAGCTAGACGTCGCACCCCTTGTGGAAGAGGTCGGATTGCCGCAGCTTGGCGAAAGCAGGTCGAGGCGAACCGCGTCGGGGTGCGCGCAGGGCGCTTCCAGTCAGGGTGAATTCCAATGGAGCAAGCGATGGCCGAACCACGCGCCGAGAAGGCATTCCCGGTTTCCTGGGACCAGTTCCACCGCGATGCGCGCGCGCTCGCCTGGCGGCTGGCGGACCGTGGCAACTGGGAGGCGATCGTGTGCGTTACCCGCGGTGGGCTGGTGCCGGCAGCGGTCATCGCCCGCGAACTCGGCATCCGCCTGATCGAGACGGTGTGCGTCTCCTCCTACCACGGGTACCAAGAGCAGGGCGATCTCACGGTGCTGAAGCCGGTCGGTAAGGACATTGTCGATCTCGCCGGTGGCAAGGGCAGCGCCGTCTTGGTCATCGACGACTTGGTTGACACGGGCAGGACAGCGCGCCTCGTCCGCAACATGGTGCCCCAATGCCACTATGCGACCATGTATGCCAAGCCCGCCGGGCGGCCGTTGGTCGACACCTTCATCACCGAGGTCAGTCAGGACACCTGGATCTACTTCCCATGGGACATGGGCTATTCGTTTCAGCCGCCGATCGCGCAGGGTTCGGTGGGCTGATTCGGTCGCGCGCGATGCCTGACGGCGGTTGCGGCGTCGTCATCGGATGACGGCTACGCTGTCGGAATTCGGGCCCGACATCTGGACCGCCGAAGGGCCGGTCGTGTCGTTCTACACCTTCGCCTATCCGACGCGCATGGCGGTGATCAGGCTCAAGGATGGCGGCCTATTCGTCTGGTCGCCGATCACGTTAACGGCCGAATTGAAGAAGGCGGTCGGCGATCTCGGTCCGGTACGCTTCCTCGTGTCGCCCAACAAGCTGCATCATCTGTTCCTCGACGAGTGGAAGTCGGCGTACCCTGAAGCGCGGCTCTTCGCCTCGCCGGGCCTCCGCAAGAAGCGCAGTGACCTCGCTTTCGACGGCGATCTCGGCGACGCGGCCGAGCCGGCGTGGGCGGCCGACATCGATCAGGTTCCCGTGCGCGGTAGTCCGTTTCTGACCGAGGTGGTGTTTTTCCACCGCGCCAGCCGGACGGCGATCTTCACCGACCTTTTGCAGAACTTCCCGCAGGATTGGTTCAAGGGCTGGCGCGCCGTGCTTGCCCGTCTCGACGGGATCGTCGCGCCGCATCCCGGTGCGCCGCGTGAATGGCGCGCGAGCTTCATGTTCAATCGCCGGCTTGCGCGCGCAGCCCTCAAGCGGATTCTCGCCTTGCCGATCGAACGCGTGCTGATCGCGCACGGCGACTGCGTGCGGGCGGATGGGGCGGCGTTCGTGCGCCGCGCCTTCGACTGGTTGCTCTAACCGCTACGCATGCGCGTACCGCTCGGTCCTGGCGTCAGCGGGCCGGCACCATCATGCGCGGTGCGGCGGTGGGCGGAGGGGGCGGCGGCGGGACCAGGAGTGCGGGCGGTAGGACCAGCTGCGGCGGCGGCGCGCGAACGCATGCCGTCTGTGTCGCGTTCGGCATCGTGCCGGCCGGGCAGCGCAGCATGGTTGGCGCGGTCTGCGGTGGCGGGACGGGCTGGGGTGGCGGCACCATCGTGGCAGGTGGCTGGAGGGGCGGCGGCGCGGTCCGTGTTTGCGGCGGCACGGGGCGCGCGGGTGGCGGCGCGTTCGGAGCGCAAAGGCCATTCTCCAGGTGCGTACCCTTCGGGCACACGATGGTTGGTGGCCTCTTCGTGGGCGCCACGGTCGTGGGCGTAGTGCTCACACAGGTGGAGTAGGTAGACCCCTGAACGGCCTTGATCATCATCTGCTGTCCGGCGGGGCAAACGCAGGCGAACTTCTCCATATCGAGGGTCGAGCCCTGCGGACAGGCGCACGTGAACGTGGCGGCGGAGATGACTTTGTTTGCGTTCTTGGGACAGGCGCAGCTATCGCCTTTGGCGAAGGTGCCCTCGCCGCACTGGCATGAACTGGTCGCGGCCGAATACACCTGGCCGGGCTTGCAGTAGGAGCAGGTGTGCGGGTTTTTTGAGTCGTAGTAGCCGAGCGGCGGTGGGCAGTTCAGCGGCTCGCACTGCTTTGACGAGAAGCTGTAGGCCTGCCCTTTAGGGCACTCCGCGCAGACGCCGACGCTGCTGCCTTGCGAGCTGTAGACGGGATACCAACCGGGATCGCAGTTCCGGCACTGGCCTGCCGGAAGGCTCCAGTATTGGATGCCCTGGACGCACTCAGGCCCACACATTCCGTACTGAACGGCCTTCTGCCCATCGCCGCAGCAGTGCACAACGCCGCCGACTTGGGTGCACACGCCGTCGACCGGCTCCGAGTCGATCGTCCAGTAACACTTACCGCCGGGCTGATACGCCTCGATGGGGTCGGGGCACTTCGCCGCGCACTTGTTGAGTGTCGTCCCGCCTTCGCTCTTCTTGATGACAACGTGCCCCGGCGCGCAGCGCAGGACGTTGCACTGGAAGGTCTCCTTCGTCCAGATCGGCGTCTTGGTCCAGATCTCGTCGGGCAGCGTCTGCACCCAGCACTCTGTTTCCATCTGGATGCCCGGTTTCATCGACGGCCCATTGAGTGCCTCGTGAATGTCTTCGCCGAGGTCGCCGAAGGCGTTGAGGACCGTGCCGACGGCGTCCGATACGAAGCTGGCACAGCTATCGACGCTGTCCGCGTAGTCGTCGGCGATTTGTTTGAAAGCACCCGGCGCGCCGGCGACGGCGCAGCCGCAGTGGATGTAGGGGATGATTGCATTCAGTCCGGGAACGCCCGCCACGATTTCCTCGAAGGTCAGCGGCGTTTGGCCGTTAATGAATGCTTGCAGCAGGCTCTTGGCGGTGCCCGGCAGGGGCAGGGCCAGCAGCGCAGCGGCGACCAGCCGGCCGACCTGCCCGTTGATCTTGGCGATGCACTGGTCGGGGGTCGAGAAGACACCGCTGACCGCGCCGGCCGTCAGCGCGGCGATGGTCATGCCCATCAGCGGGTCGCCGGTGGCCTCGGCCGAGCATGCGCCGGCCTTGGCGGCCACCTCGGCCGCCTCGGCCGCCTTGTCGAGTGGGGCGAGCGCCTGGAAGCACGCAAAAAGGCTTGCCTTGGCGTCGCTCACCGGCGCAAGCGCGAGGGCCGCTGCCAGCGGCAAAGCCCATATCAATCGGC
This sequence comes from uncultured Bauldia sp., assembly GCA_964441935.1. GTDB lineage: Bacteria > Pseudomonadota > Alphaproteobacteria > Rhizobiales > Kaistiaceae > JBBDMC01. Next base: position 19,861 of record CAYTXI010000003.1, on the reverse strand, counting down.
GAAATCGTGACTGCATTCGCGCCGGCCGGCTTCCGGTCGGTCCTCCAGGCGCGGACCATCGTAGTCGTTCCGGTGCGTTCTGCCTGCGGCGTTACGGCGCAGGGCCAAGCCGAGCCGCTCTGGCGCCAGCGCGGCGCGTGCTCGACTCGGCGGACAGGAAAATGCTAGCGGCGGGAGTGGGCGGCCCGGAGCGGTCACATTCAGCCAGTCGAAGCGATGGAGAGACAAACGTCCATGACCGATCATCCTGTATTCGCAGCCGGTCGTGCAGCCGTCATCACCGGCGGGGCCAGCGGCATCGGCCTTGCCGCCGCCAAGCGCTTTGTGTCGATGGGGATGAAGGTCGCCATCGCCGACCTCGATCAGGCGGCGCTCGACAAAGCCGCCGAGGAGATCGCCG
>CAYTXI010000003.1:0-19361 GCA_964441935.1 uncultured Bauldia sp. | reverse complement strand
GCCATCGCCGACCTCGATCAGGCGGCGCTCGACAAAGCCGCCGAGGAGATCGCCGCGGGCGGTGGGAGCGCGCCGCTGACCGTGAGGACCGACGTCAGCAGCAAGGACTCCGTCGACGCCCTCAAGGACAAGGTCTACGACGCCTTCGGCGAGGTCGCGCTGCTGATGAATAATGCCGGCACCGGCAACGGCGGTGGGCCGTTCGAGAACTACGCCGGCTGGCAGCGGGTGATCGGCACCAACCTGTGGGGCGTGATCAACGGCGTTCAGGCGTTCGCGCCGGCGATGATCGCGCAAGGCACGCCGGCGGCGATCATCAACACCGGGTCCAAGCAGGGCATCACCTGTCCGCCGGGCGACACCGCCTACAACGTCTCCAAAGCGGGCGTGAAAGTGCTGACGGAGGGCCTACAGCACGCGCTCCGCAACACCGAGGGGTGCCAGGTCACCGCCCATCTCCTCGTCCCGGGCTGGACCTTCACCGGGCTCACCGCCCGCTCGGGCGGTGAGAAGCCGGGGGGCGCCTGGTGGCCGGACCAGGTCATCGACACGATGCTGGAGGCGATGGGTCGGGGCGACTTCTACATCATCTGTCCCGACAACGAGGTCACCTCAGAGATCGACAACAAGCGCATCCTGTGGGCGGCCGGCGACGTCGTGGAGAAGCGCCCGCCGCTGTCGCGCTGGCACCCGGACTACGCCGACGCCTTCGCCGCGTTCGTCAAGCGGGACTGAGCGCGCACGTCAGTGCCTGGCGAGGGCCTCGTCGGCGGCGCGGTGGAGGATTTCAGCGAGGCGCTTCTGATCTTCTTCGCTGCCTTCGATCGCGTCGGCGATCAGGGCGCGCAGGCGGCGGCGGGCGCGGTCGAGCTCGGCGAGCGACGGCTTGTCCGGACCGCCCTCGGCCCAATCGACCCAGGCGCGGGCGCGGGCCATCTTGCGGCCGAAGCGCTCCATCTCGACCAGTATGCTGTCGGCCGCCTCGCGATTCTCGTCGAGGTGCGCGCGGCCGGCGTCGGTGATGGTGTAGACGCGCTTGTTCCCCTCGCTGGCGGCGGTGGCGTAACCGGCCTCCTCCAGGTACGTGAGCGTGGGGTAAACGACGCCGGGCGACGGGCTGTAGATGCCGCTCGACTTTTCCTCTAGCGCCTTGATGATGTCGTAGCCGTGGCGCGGCGCCTCGGCGAGAAGCACCAGAACGATCAGGCGGAGGTCGCCGTCGGCCAGCATCTTGCCGACGAAGCGGCCATCGCCGCCGCCGGGCCCGTGACCGCGGTGGCCGCGGCCCCAGCCGCGATGGCGGGCTCCGTGGCGCGCGGCGAAGTGCCAGGCGCGTGGGTCAGGGTGGTCATAGCAACGGTGGCGCATCGAATCGTGTCTCCAGATATGTCGTACGATAGGAAATGGCACCGCTGTTTGAGGAGGTCAAGATATATCTTACGTCATAACGCAGCTGGGCGACGTGTGGCCCGCATGCTGTTGCCAATATCGGGCCCGCGGCTTACGCCGGTGGCCAGAGCGGACGTGGCGGAATTGGTAGACGCAAGGGACTTAAAATCCCTTGGGGGCAACCCCGTGCCGGTTCGATCCCGGCCGTCCGCACCACTGCGGGTTGCAGCAGGTGGGCGCGCGTTTGGTGTCGTTCATTGACCGCACCAGGTCCCGTGTGGCGAGCGGTCAAGAGGTTGCAATTGAAGGTTGAATCGGGACAAGTCGAGCGACCCGGTTAACCGAAACTCAAGTCTCCGCTGATAGATCATCGGTTGGGTGTCGTCGTCGCCGGCGTGCAGGGCCGTTGCCTCGAGATCCCAACTAAAACAAGAGGGGGCAACGTTGGTCGCGCCATCGAGCACATCCGCGCCGGGTGAATCATCTGACGTCATGGGGCGTGTCCTGTCGATCCGCGGATCGCAGGCCACCATCGGTCTTAAGGAAACGAACTGGAACGAGCCCGACGAAGCGCGCGCCACGGTCGGCCGCTTTGTTGGCATCCGTGGCGCACATAAGACCGTTGTCGGCGTGGTCACCGACGCGTCGATCCAGACTTTGCCGGCCGCCCGTGAGGAGGGCTACACGGTTACTGCCGTCCTCGACCTCATGGGCGAGATCAAGCAGACCGACAACGGCGCGTATTACTTCACCCGCGGCGTGACGACATATCCGGCGATCGGCGACCCGGCGGTGGCGCTCGCCAATTCCGACCTGAAAATCATCTACAACATCTCGGGCGAAGACACGATCGCGATCGGCACGCTGCAACAGGACCCCAGCCTGCCCGCCTACATCAACATCGACAACATGCTGAGCAAGCACTTCGCGATCCTCGGCACCACGGGCGTGGGTAAGTCGAGCGGCGTCGCCGTCGTTCTCAGGGAGATCATGGAGACCCGACCCGACCTCAGGATCTTCCTGGTCGATCCGCACAACGAGTACGGCTCGTGTTTCGGCGATCGCGCCCAGGTGCTGACACCGGCGAATCTCAAGCTGCCGTTCTGGCTGTTCAGCTTCGAGGAGACCGTCGACGTGGTCTTCCGCGGGCGGCCGGGGGTCGACGAGGAAGTCGAGGTCCTGTCAGAGCTGATCCCGGCGGCGCGGCGGCTCTATTCCAGCAATCGCGAATCCAAAGACCGTGTCACCCACAAGAAGGGCGAGCCGCGCAGCACCGGATTTACGGTCGATACGCCGGTGCCCTACCGGCTGGCCGACCTGATCTCGTTGATCGAATCGCGGATGGGCAAGCTCGAATACCGTGCCCAACGCTCGACCTACAACAAGCTCCTGGCGCGCATCGAAAGCGTCGCCAACGACCCGCGCTATGTCTTCATGTACGAGAACGCCAACGTTGGCGGCGATACCATGTCGGCGGTACTCAGCCAGCTGTTCCGCCTGCCGACCAACAACCGACCGATGACCATCATGCAGCTCGCCGGCTTCCCGGCCGAGGTCGTCGATTCGGTGGTGTCGGTGCTCGGCCGCATGGCGTTCGACTTCGGTCTGTGGAGCGACGGCACGCTTCCGCTCTTGTTCGTCTGCGAGGAAGCGCACCGCTACGCATCCGCCGACCGCAGCGTCGGCTTCGGGCCGACCCGGCGGGCTATCTCGCGCATCGCCAAGGAGGGCCGCAAGTACGGCGTGTTCCTCGGGCTAGTGACCCAGCGCCCGGCCGAACTCGACGCGACCATCATCTCCCAGTGCTCGACCCTGTTTGTCATGCGCATGTCCAACGATCGCGACCAGGCGCTGATCCGCTCGGCGGTGTCGGACGCCGCCGCCAATCTCCTTGGCTTTGTGTCGTCGCTGTCGACCCGCGAGGTGTTCGCGTTCGGCGAGGCCGTGGCCATCCCGACGCGCCTCAGTTTCAAGGAGCTGCCCCCCGAGGGGCGGCCGAAGAGCGAGGCGATCAGCGCGGCGGACACCGATTTCGGTCGCGTCGTCGATCAGAAGTTCATCGACCTCGTGGTCGACCGCTGGCGCGGTGCGACCCTGAGCAATCGCGGTCGACTCGAATCGGCACCGGACGGTTCGTCGCAGGCGGCGGCGGGCGAGCAGCGGCGGCTCGATCCGGAGCGCTATCGCCTGCTCAAGAAGCCCGTCAAGGCCGGCCAAGCGGGCGGCTGAGCAGCGGCCGGCGTCGGCGTTGCTCACGACCGTTCGTCGAACAAATCCTCAAATCTCTGCCGCAGGACGTTCTTCTGAACCTTGCCCATGGCGTTACGCGGCAGTTCGTCGACGATGACGACGCGCTTCGGTCGCTTGAAGCCGGCAAGGCGGCTTCCGAGCCGGCCGAGAATTGTCGCCTCGTCGATAACGCCAGCGTGCTCGGCCACGACGGCGGCGACGACGGCCTCGCCGAGGTCGGCGTGGGGCACGCCGATGACCGCCGATTCGACGACGCCGGGGAGGGCGTCGATCTCGCCCTCGACCTCCTTGGGGTAGACGTTCTCGCCGCCGGAAATGACGAGGTCCGTGGCGCGACCGACTAAGGTGACGTAGCCGCGCTCGTCGATCAGACCGAGGTCGCCGGTGATGAAGAAGCCGTCCGGCCGGAATTCGGCCGCGGTCTTCTCCGGCATCCGCCAGTAACCCTTGAAGACGTTCGGTCCGCTCACCTCGATCATGCCAGTCTCGCCCATCGCCAGCAGCGCACCCGTGTCGGGATCGGTGACGCGAACCTCGATGCCGGAAAGGGGAGGGCCGACGGTCCCGGCCACCCGTTCGCCAGCATAAGGATTACTCAGGTTCATGCCGGTTTCGGTCATGCCGTAGCGTTCGAGGATGGCGTGGCCGGTGCGTTTGCCGAAGGCGCGATGGGTTTCGGCGAGCAACGGCGCCGACCCGGAGGTGAACAGGCGCATGTTGGCAGTCGCCTCCCGGGTGAGGCCCGGACGCGCAAGCAGCCTCGTATAGAACGTCGGCACACCCATCAGCGATGTCGCCCGCGGCATCGCGGCGATGATCGCGTCGGCGTCGAACTTCGGCAGGAGGAGCATTACGCCGCCGGCGAACAGGAGTGTGTTGGTCGCAACGAACAGGCCATGGGTGTGATAGATCGGCAGGGCATGGATGAGGACGTCGTCACGCGTGAAACGCCACGCTTCCACCAGCGTTTCGGCGTTGGAGACGAGGTTGTCGTGGGTGAGCATGGCACCCTTCGACCGGCCCGTCGTGCCGGAGGTGTAAATGATGGCGGCAAGGTCGCCGCCGTCGCGCGCGACGGTCGGGAGGGTGTTCGCCTGCGCTGCGGCAAGGTCGATCAGCGATCCCTGTCCCTCTGCGTCGAGCGTCTCGACCGCCGTCCCGCCCGCGATGTCCGCGCGACGGTCGGGACCGCAGACGATCAGTGTCGGCTCGGCATCTTCGATGAAGTAGGCGACTTCGGACGGTGTGTAGGCCGGGTTGAGCGGCAGGTAGATCGCGCCGGCGCGGAGGCACGCAAGATAGAGGATCAACGCCTCCGGGCATTTGGCGACCTGGACGGCGACCCGGTCGCCGACGGCAACGCCGTGGGCGCGGAGCGCGTTGGCCAAACGCCCGGACAGTGCAAAGGTGTCGGCGTACGTCAGCCGGCGGCCGTCGAGCGTCTCGATGAACACTGCCCTCGGATTGGCACTCCGCTCGATGTGGTCGAACAGGTTCCGGTTCACGGTGGCGGTCCTTACCCCGCCCGCCAGTTGTAGATCCAGTCGTACCGGCCGAGCACCAGGCGTGGGCCGCTCAGCCTCAGCGCCATGTTGCGCGCGAGCGCTCCGGTGCCGGCGAGATGGTAGATCTTGCCGGTGCGCCTCGCGGCATCGGCAAGGCGCGCCACCCGTGGCCGGCGCTTGTCGGCGTAAGCGGCGAACGCTGCTGCGACGTCGGGTGCGCCGTGGAGGGCGTCGGCGATGACGATGGCGTCCTCGATCGCCGCGGAGGCCCCTTGGGCGAGAAATGGCATCATGGCGTGGGCAGCGTCGCCGATGAGCGCGATTCGGCCGGAGACCCACGGGGCCATGGGGTCGAGTTCGAGCAGCGCGAACTTCTGCCAGGAGATCGCGGCCGCGACGAGCTCGCGGGCGCTGTGCGACCAGTCGTCGAAGTGCGCGCGAATCTCGACGCCGGTGCCGGGCGTGCTCCAGCCCTCCCGGTTCCAGGCCTCCGTGACGATAGCAACCAGGTTGACGGCGGCGCCCTGCGCGACGGGATAGTGGACGAAGTGCGCGTCGGTCCCGAGCCAAAGGCCGACGCGGTCCATGGCGACGAGGTCGCGGGCGACGTCGGCGGGAACGATCGCGCGCCATGCCGTGCGGCCGGTTGTTTCGGGCCGGGCGCTGCCGGCGATCTCGGCGCGCATCGTCGACCAGACGCCGTCGGCGCCGACGATTGCGGCCGCGGCAACGACGTCGACGCCGCTGCGTTTGCGTACGCGCACCAAGAGGCCGTCAGGCCGGGTGACGTAGCTCTCGACCGTCGCGCCGAGCTCGAGCTTGATGCCGGCGCGCACCACCGCCGTGGCGAGGATCGACTGAAGGTCGGCGCGGTGGATGACCCGATAGGGCACGCCGTAGCGCTCCTGGAACCGGGCGGACGGAATCGCGGCTACTAGGCGGCCGCTCCGCCCGTCGCGGATGTCGATCGCCTGCGGCTCGATCGCTGCTCGCGCCAGCGCCCTGTCGAGCCCGAGGTCGGCAAGGACTCGCCCGGCGTTGGGGGCGATCTGGATGCCGGCGCCGATCTCGCTCAGCTTCTCGGCGCGCTCGCAGATTTCGACGTCGAACCCCTTGGTTGCAATCGCCAGCGCGGCAGTCAGCCCGGCGATGCCGGCGCCGGCGATGACGACGGTCTGCCTGTCGCTCACGGTGAGGAGGCCCTGTCAGGCGGCGAGGTCGCCGACGAGATGGCCGGGCGGATCTGTGTCGGTCGGCCCGAGATCGGCGCGGTAGCGATAGAGCGTCGAGCAGTATGGGCAGACCATCTCACTTCGGTCGCCCATATCGAGGAAGACGTGGGGATGGTCCATCGGCGGGCTGGCACCAATGCACGTGAACTCCTTGACGCCGATGTCGATGCGGTGAACGCCGCCGTCGTTCTGGAAATGGGGAACCGCGGTGCCTGCCATAGCGCGGGGAGCCTCGTGTCGCGTGCCTCAGCGGGGTCGGACAATAGCCGCCGCGGCCGCGATTGGGTAGGGTCGCGCGGATTGGCGGAAGGGCGGCGCCGTGCACCATTTCTCCTCAGACGGGGTCGACATCGCTTTCCGCGACTTTGGCGCGGGCGATCCGATCCTGCTCATCCACGGTTTCGCCTCAAACAGCCAGGTCAACTGGGTGTCGACAAGCTGGACAGAGACGCTCCTCGGCGACGGCCGGCGCGCGATCGCCATGGATGTCCGCGGCCACGGCGCGAGCACCAAACTCTACGAGCCAGTCCTCTACTCGCTCGCGGCGATGGCGCGGGACGCGGCGGGCCTGCTGGACCACCTCGCTATCGGCCGCGCCGACGTCATGGGCTACTCGATGGGCGCGCGCATCGGCGCCGTCTTGACGCTCGCTGCTCCCGAGAAGGTGCGCTCGCTGGTCATCGGCGGCATGGGCATCAACCTGGTCGGGGGCCACGGCCACGAGGAGGAGATCGCCCGTGCGTTGGAGGCCGACAGCGACGAGGCGGTGACGAGCGAGCTTGGCGGCGGGTATCGGGCGTTCGCCGGGCGGACCGGCTCGGATCTGCGGGCGCTCGCCGCGGCGATGCGCGGGCAGCGCACGGCCATCTCCCCCGGACAACTCGCCGAAATCCGCGCGCCGGTGCTGATCGCCGTCGGCAGTGAGGACCAGGTCGCAGGCTCTGCACAGAGGCTGGCGCGCCTCGTTCCCGAGGCGGAATGCGTCATCATCGAAAGGCGGGACCACATGCTTGCCACCGGCGACAAGCGGTTCAAGGCTGCCGTTCTCGATTTCCTGAAACGGCGCCCGTAACAGTCCAGACTTGCCAAATGCCCAAAGCGGCCTAGGTGGCAAGGACCGGACCGTTCGTTAACCGATCTCGGTCAAGATTGTGCGGGTTGCGGCTCAGCGGTGGCAGGCGTTGCCGGGTGTGTGTTAGGTTGCGCCGCTTTTGCCGGGGGCCGTTCGAGGTGAGATTCAATGCCGCTTGAGCCTTCCCGACGCGCCGACGACGCGTTGCGCCAAGTCGACCCGATCTGGTTCGAGATCAGGCACGAGGCCGAGGTGATCGTTAACGCCGATCCGGGGATGGCGAGCTTCGTCCATGCCACGGTGCTCAATCACGACCGGCTCGAGGATGCGGTGGTCCACAGGATCGCACAGCGGCTCGACAACCGCGTGATCAGCGCCGAGATCATCCGCTGCGCGTTCCGCGAAGCGTTGGCCGAGAGCCAGGAGCTCGGCGAGATCATCCGCTGCGACATCGCCGCGGTCTACGACCGCGACCCGGCCTGCCAGCGGCGGATCGAGCCGGTTTTGTACTTCAAGGGTTTCCACGCCATACAGACGCACCGTTTGGCGCACTCGCTGTGGCATAGCGGCCGGCGGGACTTTGCCCTCTACCTGCAGAGCCGGTCTTCGGAGGTCTTCCAGACCGACATCCATCCGGCTGTGCCGGTCGGTCGCAGTATCTTCCTCGACCACGCGACAGGCTTGGTGGTCGGCGGAACCGCGGTCATCGAGGACAACGTTTCGATCCTTCAGGGTGTCACGCTTGGGGGCACGGGCAAACAGTCCGGCGACCGCCACCCCAAGGTCCGCCACGGCGTTCTGATCGGCGCCGGCGCCAAGATTCTGGGCAACATCGAGATCGGCGAATGCTCGAAGATCGCCGCCGGCTCCGTGGTCCTCAAGCCGGTGCTGCCGCATTCGACGGTTGCCGGCGTCCCGGCGAAGCTCGTCGGCACCACCGGAGACCTGGAGCCGTCGCGCATCATGGACCAGACGCTGGCGGACGATACGTCGGGCTGACGGCTCGGACGAACAGGGGGGAGGGCCGTGGACCGCCAGGAGATCCGGAAGCTCGAAGCTTACTTCCAGCGTCGTTTCAACGTGCCGTCGATCCAGGTCCGCCAGAGGCCGCAGAAGGACGACTCGGCCGAGGTTTACATCGGCGACGAGTTCATCGGCGTCATCTTTCGCGATGAGGAAGAGGGCGACCTCTCGTACAACTTCACGATGGCGATACTCGACATCGACCTAGACTAGTCGGCCAGCCGCCCGCGGTCCGCCTCTGTCCCTCAGCGGAACGTCAACCATGATCTGGGTCGCTGCGTCGCCGGTGAAAACCCCTGCGATTCCATGACCTTGTCTGGCGAGTCGCATGTCGGCTCCACGGTACGCTGCTTGCACCGTTGCCTCAACGGGCGGGCATTGGTGCCCGTTTTTGAGACGGCAAGGGACGAGACCGTGCTCCGTGACGGGCTGCTCCTTCTCTACTGCGCGGCCATCGGATTCGTCGCGGCGGGGATCGCCGCGAGCTTCTTCAAGATGGTCACCTTGGAGGCGCCCCGCTTCGCGCTCCTCGGCGACAGTTGGTTCGGGCTCGCAACCACGTTCATCTTCTGCGCCCTGACCGGCCCCGCGATCATCATGGATCTCGCCATCCGCCGTCGGCGGTCTGAGCGCGACCCAATCGGGTGGATGTTCGCCAGTGCCGGCATCGCTCTTCTGTGGAGTGCTTGCTCCGGCGTCCTTGTGCTGCAGCTCCTCGTCTCGGTCAGCGCCATCGCCTGACTCGCGCCTGAGCTTGAGCCGGCATGCTTGATCCCGCCGGCAAGACGGCCCAAGAAGGCGCCCCCGGGGCATCGGCAAGGGACAGGGACAATGGCGGTGCACGCACTCGACGGCGTCTTGCCTGAGCTGCCGGACGAAGGCCGTTACTGGATCGCGGAAAGTGCGACGGTGATCGGCAAGGTCACGGCCGGAGAGGGCGTCGGCATCTGGTTCGGCGCGGTCGTGCGCGGCGACAACGAGTCGATCGCGATCGGCCGCAACACCAACCTCCAGGAGCACGCCGTGCTCCACACCGACATGGGGTTCCCGCTGACCATCGGCGCCGGCTGCACCATCGGCCATCGCGCCATCGTTCACGGTTGTACGATCGGCGACAACGTCCTGGTCGGCATGGGCGCCATGGTCATGAACGGAGCCGAGGTCGGCGACGACTGCCTGATCGCGGCGGGTGCGCTCATTCCGGAGGGGCGCACTGTTCCTCCGGGCTCGCTAGTGGTCGGCATCCCCGGCAAGGTGTCGCGTCCGCTGACGCCCGAGGAGATTGCAAGCAACCGTGCCTCCGCCGCGCACTACGTCGCCGCTTGGCGGCGCTACGCCAAGGGTCTCGGCTAGGCACCGGGCCCGCTCGCCGAAAATGAGTGAGCCGGCCCCGGGGCGGGGGCCGGCTCTTATGGACCTGATCTTGGGGACGGGGGGTGGGACGCGACCAGGTCCAAAGTCGTTCCCGAGTGCGAATTGGCTACCGGCTCAGCGCCCCAGACTGCCGACCGAAACCGCTCCTTCGTCGTTGATGGCCGTCCACTGGCCACTGTCGAACTCCGATTGCCGCTTGACGTACCTGTAAGGCGTGTCGCTCCACAGCAGTACCCGCGGCTGGAGGTTGTCGAGCACCAGGTCGCCGCGATCGGTCAGCACCGTCAGCACCGCATGGCCTTCGCGGTTCGGCCGGCTTGCGACCGTCAGCAGCAGCGCGTTGACCGGCCAGCCCCGGCGCATGAGCTCGCGGCGCTTGAGCAAGGCCAGGTCCTCGCAATCGCCGCGCTTATTGGGGTAGCTCCACACCTCCTCGCGGCCGAACATCGCCTGGTCGGTCGCCGGCTCGATCGCGCTGTTGGCCGCGGCGTTGACCTCGACCAGCGCGTTCCAAAGCTCTGCCGTCAGGTGAACGCGGTGCCGGGTGCGGCTATGCACGCTGCATTCGGCGACGAATTGCTGGCAGAACTCGAAGTGGCCGATCGGCTGCGTCGTTTTACCGGTGGTCGTCATGAACGGCTCGCGTTCCGCCGCGATCGCCGTGCCGACGCCCAGCCCAAGTACAATTCCTGCGAGGCCAAGTTTAAATGGTATCCCGACGCGCATAACGCCCTCCCAACCGGAGAGCATTATGAAACCTTGAGTTTTACTTCAGCATAAAATGACCCATCAAATGTATTTTAAAGTATAATAGAATTCGACTAAAATACTTTACACGAGGACAAGCCTTCATTTACCACGCCGGCAGCGGCCGGCGAGGCAAGACGGGCGCGCCTTCGAAGGAACGAAAAAAGGCCGCCCGCGGGCGGCCTACGGGTCAACGGATGCCTGGGGTCAGATCAGGTTCTGCTCGAGTGATTTCGCAGTCTGAACGGTCGCGAATTCGACGGCGATTCCCTCGTCGAAGTGACGCACGATTCGCGCTCGGAGCTTTCCGACCATGACAGGGGATCCGACCGGAGGCTTGACCTCCATTGCCAGGGCGGCGCCGGATAGAGAGGCGTCGACCAGGCGGGCCCGGTATTCCCGACCGTCGGGCAGGGATACGTTGGTCGCGGACACTTTCGGGGTCACGCGGTCGTGGCGGCGGTCCTCGGGCAGGTTCAGCTCGTGCCGGTTGGCCAGCCACGTGAGCTTGGCGGCCAGTTTGTCCCGCTTGCGTACCGTGGCGCTGATGGACATGGCGAAACCGCCGTCATGGACGCGGACGATCTGGCCCTCGATGCGGCCGACATGGTCGATGTAGGCAATAACGCGCTCGCCTACGCGCCCCACGATCGAACTCGTCAGGTCGAGGCTGCCCGGCGACATGTTGGCGGTCTGACAGGGGTATTCGCGGCGATCCTCGAGCATGAAGCGGCCCAACAGGTTGACGTTGACGCGCTGGTAGCGGCGTCGGTCGTGCTGTCGGACCAACGAGCGGTGCCGGAAGGTCTCAGTGGAAACCATCGAAGGCGCAACTGCCTAGGTTGCCGAGAATGGCCGAAATCTTCTGCGATTGCGGTTAACAAGCTGTAACGGTGGCCGCCAATATCTGGCGGCGCGTTTATTCCTTGCCGCCGTCGAGGACGAACAGATGGCCGTGGCGGCGGGTTTTCTGCGCGGAAATGGCGCTTGGAACGACCTGAGGGGCCCTTGCATCGTCCAGGGAATCCGTCCTGCGGCGCATGAAACGAGGCGTTTCCTCCGGCCAGATTAGCCTTAGCGAGGTGATCGACTGGCGCACCACCGGCTCGATGCCCAGCCAGAAGGGCCGTTCTAGGACGGTGAGGCAGCCGAGAATCCGGTTATAGGCGGAACCGCCGTGGCGAAGCGGCAGCAGCACCATTTCGCAAGCGATGTCGTGATTGCGGGCGGTTCGCGCGTCGGTTGTAACAACTGCCGCGGCTCCATCCTCCGAGACGGCCGCGGCCAGCGTGGCCATGGCCGAGCGGTCCTCGGCCTGCCACAGGTCGAGGAGATTGGTGTTTTTGAGCTCCCGGCAGAAGATCGAGCAGACGCGGGTCCCTGCCAGCCGGACGAGGTACTGCTCGCGACCGGCAACTTCGAGGATGAAGGTGTCGGCCAGCACGCGGCGGAGATCGCTCGGCTCGATGGCGCTACGGTGCGGCGCCGCCTCGCTGCCGCGCAGGCGATTCCAGTATTCGTAGAGCTCCCGTGAGGCCCCGTGTTTCATCGATCGCCTGTCCCGTTTCATTGTGGTTTCACACGGGTCCGGTCGTCGTCCCGACATCGGATTCCGCGTGCAGGAACGGGACAAGGTCTCAGCCCTTTGCCGTTCCCGACTGGCAAGGTGCAGACGACATGCCAGCGCACGTTCGCCTCTACGGGGGCGACCCCGGTAAGGTTTATGCGCTGAGGGCGTTGCGGGTGGCGGGGCGTGGTGACAGGTTCGCCAATGTGACCCTTGCGTGCGCCGCACGCTACGCGTTCGCGGAACGGGCTCGACAGGGGCGCCGTCGGGACGTGACCAGGGCCGCCCCGCGCGGACAAGCACCGCCGGGGCGGCACCCGTTTCGCCGGATTGCCTTTCCCCGCCCTCTCCGTGCGCTAAGATCGCTGCGGATGATCGATTCCGTGCGCAGCGGCCGGCGCCCCCCGACCCGTCAGCCGATGTTCAACGTCCCGACGGTTGTGCTCGTGCTCGTCGGGGTGTTGCTCGCCATTCACGCCGTGCGAGCGCTTGTGCTCGGTGCCGACGCCGACCTCTGGCTGATTCGACTGTTCGCCTTCGTCCCGATCCGCGAGACCAACCCGCAGGCGGTCGGTGGCGTGCTTTTGGGCGGCGAGGCGGCGCGGCTGTGGACGTTCGTCACGTATGCGCTACTGCACGGCGGCTGGGCGCATCTGCTGATCAACGGCGTGTGGCTGGCGGCGTTCGGCAGTCCGCTCGCCTGGAGGTTCGGCGCCAAGCGTTTTGTGTTGTTTTCGGCCGTGGGGGCGGCGGCCGGCGCCTTAGTGCATCTGGCGCTCTTCCCCGACGGCGTTGTCCCGATGGTCGGCGCTTCGGCGGCCATCTCGGCGCACATGGCGGCGGTCAGCCGCTTTGCTTTCGCCACCGGCGGGCCGCTGTGGCGTGGAGGCGTTGAAGGCTACCGGCAACCGGCGGCGTCACTCGGCGAGGTCGTGCGCGACAGCAGGGTGATCGCATTCCTCGGTGTGTGGTTCGCGGTTAACCTGTTCTTCGGCCTGAGCGGAGGCATCGCTTCGGGGTCGGTCGCATGGGACGCCCACATCGGTGGGTTCCTTGCCGGCTTGTTGCTGTTCCCGTTGTTTGATCCGGTGCCCAACCGCCGCTGACGGCGGCGTTTGTTGCAACGCGTCTTGCCAAGCGCGCGGCCAAGTCGCATCGTTGTGGTTGCAGCTGGGAGTTGGGGTGCAGGGCGTTCGCACGATGGAGGTCGCCCATGACCGTAGCGGCAATCCTTGCCAACAAGGGACGTAACGTCGTGACCACAACGGCGGCCGTGAGCGTCGCGGAAGCCGTCGAGGTGCTGGCCAGGAACAAGATCGGCGCGCTGGTGGTCGTTGACAACGCGGAGCGCATAGCCGGCATCGTGTCGGAGCGCGACATCGTGCGCGCGATGGCCGGCAGCGGCGCCGAGGTGCTGGCCAGCCCGATCGGCTCGATCATGACGCGGACCGTGGTCACTTGCGCAGATGATGAAACAATAAACGAGGTGATGACGCGCATGACGCGCGGCCGGTTTCGCCATCTGCCGGTCACCGCCGACGGCAAGCTCAGTGGCATCGTGTCAATCGGCGACGTGGTCAAGGCGCGGATCGAGCAGGTGGAGCGCGAAGCCGAGGAGATGCGCGCCTACATCTCCGCAACGTAAATCTTCGATGTCGGTTACCGCGCGGTGCGCGGCATGGCGTCGTCGAAGGTGAGGCCAAGGTCCGGCGAGGGTGCCGCGCCCGTCGGGATCGAGCGGTAGAAGCATGACCGGTAGCCGCGATGGCAGGCGACGCCGTCGCCGTCGACTCGCACCTTGAGGAGGATGGCGTCCTGGTCGCAGTCGGTGCGGATTTCGGCGACGGCGAAGGTGTTGCCGCTGTCCTCGCCCTTGCGCCACAACCTGGCGCGCGACCGGCTCCAGAACCATGCCTCGCCTGTCTCGATGGTGCGGGCCAGCGCCTCCCGGTTCATGTGGGCCACCATCAGCACCTCGTCGGTGTCGGCGTCGGCGGCGACGGTGACGATCAGCCCGTCGGCGTCGAATTTCGGCGCCAGCGCAATGCCCATCTCGACGGCTTCGGCGTCGCCGCGCGGCGCGAAAGGGGAGGCGTTATCGGTCATCGTGGGTCTCGTGTCGGACGGGTGCGCTGGCGCTCGGCAGACGGTCGGACCGGACGTCAGCCCTGGGCGGTGCCCTTGGCGAGGGTCATGAATCGCGTCTGTTCGGACGGGTCGTCGCGGAAAGCGCCGGTGAACTGGCTGGTGACGGTGGTGGCGCCGTGGGCCCTGACGCCCCGCAGGCTCATGCACAGGTGCTCGGCCTCGAGCATCACGGCTATGCCACGCGGCTTCAAGACGGCGTCGATGGCGGCAACGATGTCGCCGGTCAGACGTTCCTGGGTCTGCAGTCGGTGCGCGAAGACGGCGACGATGCGCGCCAATTTCGACAGGCCGACGACCTTCTCGTTCGGGTAGTAGGCAACGTGCACCCGGCCGAGGAATGGCATCATGTGGTGCTCGCAGTGGGAGTAGAACGGGATGTCGCGGACGACGACAACGTCGTCGTAGCTGCCGAGGTCCTCAAACGTGCGGTCGAGCACGTCGGCGGGACGTTGTCGGTAGCCGGCATAGAGATCCTCGTAGGCGCCGACGACGCGGCGTGGGGTATCCCTGAGCCCCTCGCGGTTGGGGTTGTCGCCCGCCCAGGCGATCAGCGTGCGCACTGCGGCTTCCGCTTCGTCGCGGGTCGGGCGCTCGGCGCCGGCTTTGGGCGCAGCGGACTTGTCCACCGCGGGCTTCTTGAACAACGCATCCATCGTAGCTCTCCCTGGCGCCGCACGGCGCGCCAATGGTTCGCCGGTCTATATAGCGGCCCGGCGGCGGGTTGCCTATATTCCCCGCCGATGCTCGACGATATCTATAACGAGCGCATCCTGGCGTTCGCCGGCTCGATCGACCGGCTCGGCCGCCTGGAGCGGCCAGACGCGACGGCGACGGCGCATTCGCGCCTCTGCGGGTCGACGGTGACGGTCGACGTCAAGATGGACGGCGACGTGGTCACCGACTTCGCCCACGAGGTGAAGGCGTGCGCCCTCGGCCAGGCGTCGGCGTCGATCATGGCGCGGAACATTGTCGGGGCTGACGCCGAGGAGTTGCGCGGCGTGCGCGAGGCCATGCTGAAGATGCTGAAGGAGAACGGACCGCCGCCTCAGGGGCGGTTCGCAGACCTCAGGTTTCTGGAGCCGGTGCGCGACTACAAGGCGCGACACGCCTCGACGATGCTGACCTTCGATGCAGTTGTAGACGCGGTCGGCCAAATTGCGGAGAAGCGCGCTCGGGAACGCGCCGGTGGTGCTGAAACCTAGAGGCGCTTGGCCAGACGCGTCACGGCGGCGGGTTTCACGCGAGCGTTCACCACCAGCCAGGCAAAGTGGAACGCAGCCACCGGGTTGAAGCCGACGCGTCGGTATCGAGAGTAGTAGCTCAGAAACTGGGCCATCTCGGAGAGCTCCAGGCGATGACGCCCCACCGTTCCTTCGAACGCTCATGCCACCGCCGAGGCTCCACCAGTCCGGTGAACATTCGGTTGATGCACAGTCGGGCGGCGGGCTTTGGCACCGTGTGCGGCGCACCATGACGGCATCGATGGTCAGGCTCGCACGTATTCCACGGCTTGTCGGGATCGGCCTCATTCGCCTTTACCGGTTGACGCTGTCGCCGTTTCTGGGGCGTCAGTGCCGGTATCTGCCGACCTGCTCGCAGTACGCGGAAGAGGCGATCGCCCGCTATGGTCTGTGGGCCGGCACGTGGATCGGGCTGGCGCGCTTCCAGCGCTGTGGGCCGGGCGGGGCCTCCGGCTTCGACCCGGTGCCCGATGCGTTGTCCGCAGGTGCGCGGTGGTATTTGCCGTGGCGCTATGGGCGGTGGACCGGCGCCCACATCGACCCGAAGACTCGTCTGGACCTGAAAGACTAAGCCGAGCCGATGATGATGCCGGTGGCGAACACCAGCAGGCCGCCGACGACGATCTGGAAGGCGGCGCGCAGGAACGGGGTGTCCATGTAGCGGGCGCGTACCCAGGCGATTGCCCACAACTCGACGATCACCACAGCAACGGCGAGCACGGTGGCGGCGGTGAAATGCGGGATGAGGTAGGGCAGCGTGTGGCCAACGCCGCCGACCGTGGTCATCACGCCGGTGACCAGGCCACGCACCCAGGGGTGGCCGCGGCCGGTGAGCGTGCCGTCGTCGGAGAGCGCCTCGGCGAAGCCCATGGAGATGCCGGCGCCGACGGAGGCGGCGAGGCCGACCAGGAACGTCGCCCAGGTGTTGTGGGTGGCGAAGGCCGCGGCAAACAGCGGCGCCAGGGTCGACACCGAGCCATCCATCAGACCGATCAGGCCGGGCTGGATCACCTGCAGCAGGAACGTGCGGCGCGCGGTCTCGCGCTCCTCGTCACGCGCGGCTTCGGAGACGCCGGCCTCGAGGTCGTGGGCCATGGTGACGTGGCCGGCCTCGATGTCGGCGAGGTCGCCGAGGAGCTGGCGCACCGCCGGGTCGGTCGAACGCGCGGCAGCCCGGCGGTAGAAGTTGGCCGCCTCGGCCTCCATGGACTCGGCGCGTTCGCGCATCGCGTCGACGTCGTAGGAGGAGCTCATCCAAACCGGCTTGCGCCGGATGAAGCCACGAACGTCCTCGCGGCGGATCAGCGGGATATGGTCGCCGAAGCGCTGCTTAAACGCCTCCAGCAGCCGGCGGCGGTGCTCGTTCTCCTCCTCCGCCATCCTGACGAAAATCTCGGCGGATGCCGGGTAGGGCTCGCGCATGCGTTCGGCGAACTCGCGATACATCCGCCCGTCCTCTTCCTCGTTCTGGATGGCCAGGGCGAGGACCTCGCGATCGGTGAGTTCGGAGAAAGCCTTCTGTGTGGCGAACGAGAAGATCTGCATAGGGCGGGTTCGTTCGGCTGTCTGGAAGCGTTCTAAGAAGAATCAGGTGCATCAGCAAGGCTGCACGGCATGGGTCGCCGGCGTCTCGGCGATGCGGGGCTAGGGCCCCGCGGTTGTGGATTGCTCCCGGCGCGCCGCTACAGGGCGTCTGAACCGCTCTCGCCGGTGCGGATACGCACCGCCGCACCCATGTCGAACACGAAGATCTTGCCATCTCCGATCTTGCCGGTGCGCGCCGCCTCGGTGATCGCCTCCACTGCCTTGTCGACCCGGTCGTCATCTACGGCGACCTCGACCTTCACTTTGGGAACGTATTGAATCGCGTATTCACTGCCGCGGTAGATTTCGGTGTGTCCTCTCTGGCGGCCGTAACCGCGAACCTCGGTGACGGTCATGCCGTGAATTCCCATGTCGTTCAGGACGCTGCGAACGGAGTCCAGCCGGTGCGGCTGGACGATTGCGACGAGCATTTTCATGACGCTTGTCCGATTCAGAGCTTGTAGCCGCTTTCGCCGTGGGCGGTCTGATCGAGGCCGGCCAACTCCTCTTCGTCGCTGACCCTGAGACCGACGACCGCCTGGCACACTTTGACAATCACATAGGTTGCGACGGCCGACCAGACGATGCCCGCAAGCACGCCGACGACCTGGGCGCTGAGCTGCGCCCCGAGGGTCCGATCAAGACCGACGCCGCCGAAGTAGGTGGCGGCGAGAAACGCGGTCAGGATCGTGCCCGTCGCGCCGCCGAAGCCGTGGACGGCGAGGACATCGAGGGAATCGTCGAGCCGGAAGACACCCTTGATCAAGGCGACACCGTAGTAGCACGCGCCGCCGCCGGCGAGACCGAGGAGAACGCCGCCGATCGGGCCGACGAACCCTGACGCCGGGGTCACGGTCGCCAGACCGGCGATGGTGCCGGTCACCAAGCCAACCAGGCTCGGCTTGCCAAACCGGATCCATTCGATCGTCAACCAGACCAGAGATGCGGTTGCCGCCGAGAGGTGGGTCACCAGCATGGCCATGCCAGCGTCGGCGCCGGCCGCTAGTGCGCTTCCGGCGTTGAAACCGAACCAGCCAACCCACAGCATCGACGCTCCGACCATCACCATCCACGGCGCGTGCGGAGGGTTGACCTCGTGGGGGAATCCGCGTCGCGCC
The DNA here is from genome assembly GCA_964441935.1 of uncultured Bauldia sp. GTDB lineage: Bacteria > Pseudomonadota > Alphaproteobacteria > Rhizobiales > Kaistiaceae > JBBDMC01. The sequence goes on along the minus strand of CAYTXI010000003.1, from coordinate 1,111 downwards.
CCGAGGATCCAAGCGATCGTTGCGGCCGAAACCCCCGCGGTGACGTGCACGACGATGCCGCCGGCGAAGTCCATCGTTCCAATGCTCGCCAGCCAGCCACCGCCCCACACCCAGTGGGCGATCGGCGCGTAGACCACGATCAGCCACAGGCCGGAGAACAAGAGCACGGCGCTGAACCTGATACGCTCGACGTACGCGCCGACGATCAGGGCGGGCGTGATGATGGCGAACGTCATCTGGAACATCACGAACACGGACTCCGGGATCGTCGTGTCGGGATAGGCGGCCTCTCGGGCGACGCCGGCGAGGAACGCCTTGCCGAGCCCGCCGAAAAGTGGCGTGCCGCCAGCGAATGCGATGCTGTACGCGCACACGAACCACAGAAGCGAGACCGCACACGCGATGGCGATGCAATGCATCAACGCGGAAAGAACGTTTCGGGACTGCACCAAGCCGCCGTAGAAGAGGGCCAGCCCCGGCAATGTCATGAAGAGAACCAGCGCCGTGGAGGTGAGCATCCACGCCGTGTCGCCCGTATCGATCATGAGTGCCCCCCGTTGCGGGTTCCCGTTGCACAAATTTGCGCCATTCAAACAGAGTCAACCGCGCTGAACAATCCGTTGGACATGAAAGCACCAAAATATGCCCAGCAAACGATCATTCAGGCCACGCTGTGTGCAGCGGCTCTGACGCGGGCCGGGCTGTCGCGGACGCATGGTCGCCAGCCCGGCGTCGTGAACCCGCACTTGACTGTCCGACGCGCCTGGTCCACCAAGCGGTCGCCAGCGCGTCCTCCGCGCCGGTCACCACCACCACCGCTTACCCGCGCTCGTACGCGGGAGTGAGCAGGAGACAGTGATGATCCGCCTGACTTTCCCTGACGATTCCGTCCGCGAATTCCCCGCAGGCGTCACTGGCCGCGAGATCGCCGAAGGCATTGCCAAATCCGTTGCCAAGAAGGCGGTGGCGATGGAACTCGACGGCGCCCTTGCCGACCTTGCCGACCCGATCGACCGTGACGCGAGGATCGAGATCGTGACCCGCGACGACCCGCGGGCGCTCGCCCTCATCCGCCACGACGCCGCCCACGTCATGGCCGAGGCCGTGCAGG
>CAYTXI010000002.1:0-41096 GCA_964441935.1 uncultured Bauldia sp. | reverse complement strand
CGACCAGCGACCCGCGCAGCGGCACGTGGAACAGGAACTGCGCCGCGACCACGCAGAGCGCCAGCCCAATCATGCCCATCACGAAGTAGGGGATAGTTTTGCCGAGTACGATCTCGTCGGCTCTGACCGGGGTGACGAAGATCGCCTCGAGGGTGCCGCGCTCCCATTCCCGCGCCATCACCAGGGCGGTCAGGAAAGCGCCGATCAACGTCATCACCAGCACGATCAGCCCCGGGACCAGGAAATGGTGGCTGTCGTTGGCTTCGTTGAACCAGGTACGGGCCTGGACGACTACCGGCCCGGTGCCGCCGACGGGGTAGCCCTCCGCCGCCCGACGCTCGGCCGCCTTGCTGATCGCGCCGAGCGCATAGCTCTGGATGATGCGGGCCGTGTTGGCGTCGGTGCCGTGCAGGACGACCTGCACTTGCCCTTGGCCGCGCGCGGCTTCGGCGGCGAAATCGCCGCGGATGTGCACGATGCCGTTGACCTCGCCCGCGACCATCGCCTGCTCGGCTTCCACCATGGACGTCATGGTCCGCGCGTCGAAGTACGGCGACAGGCGGAACCCGGCGGCGATCTCCTGGGCCTCGGCCGAGGTGTCACCGAGCACCAGCGCCACCGGCGCATTCCTGACGTCAAGGGACAACGCGTAGCCGAACAGCACGATCAGCATCACTGGCATGACGATCCCCAGCGCAATGCTGCTCGGGTCGCGCATGACCTGACGGCTCTCCTTGACGATCAGCGCCCTCAACCGTTGAAGCTTGTTCGAATGGCCGTCCGGGGCGCGATCGGTCATGGCAGTCATGCCGCCTCGGCCGGGCGCCGGCGCGCCTCCTCGACGATGGCGATGAAGGCGTCTTCCATCGTCGGCTCGTGATCGGCGCGCTCCGGTGCGTGTCTGCGAATTTCGGCTGGCGTCCCCTGAGCCAGCAGTTCGCCGGCGTCGAGAATGACCACCCGGTCGCAGTACTCGGCTTCCTCCATGAAGTGGGTAGTGACGATCACCGTGACCCCAGTCTGGGCGAGCGCCGTGATCCGGCGCCAGAATTCGCGGCGGGCGAGCGGGTCAGCGCCGCTCGTCGGCTCGTCGAGAAACAGCGTCTCCGGCTCGTGCAGCAGTGCCGCGGCCATCGCCAGCCGTTGCTTGTAGCCGCCTGGCAGCTGGCCGGCCGGCAGACGTGCCAGATCGCCGAGCTCGAACTGGTCGAGCGACCAGGCCAGGCGTTCGGCCTTGCGCCGGCCGCCGAGCCCGTACGCGCCGCCAAAGAATTCGAGGTTCTCGGTCACGGTGAGCTGGCCGTAGAGCGAGAACTTCTGGGCGACGTAACCGATCCTCTGGCGGGCCGAGGCCCGCGCCTGGCGTAGGTCGACCCCCGCCACGCGCAGCGTTCCGCTGGTCGCGGGCAGGAGCCCGCACAGCATGCGGAACGTCGTCGTCTTGCCGGCGCCGTTCGGTCCGAGTAGGCCGAAGATCTCGCCGCGTCGGACCTCGAATGTGAGGTGATCGACCGCCGTAAACGGGCCGAACTTCCGCACCAAGTCGCGCACCTCGACCGCCGGCCCACCGTCGCCCTTTACAGCAGCGCCCTCGGCCGCCGCCGGCACGCGATGCGCCTCCGCGGCCCTGTTGATGAGCACCATGAAGCCGTCCTCGAAACGCGGCCTGACCGCCCGCGTCTCGATGCCGCGGAGCTCGGCGGCGCTGCCACCGCCGCGCACCACGCGCACGTGGCCGGCCTCGGGCACGGCGTCGACGATGCCTGGATCGTCCAGCAGACGCGCCTGCAGGATGCGCGCCGGCGTGCCCGCGGGCGGCGCCACCACGAACGTGCGGTCCCTGGCCATCGCTGTTACCGTCGCCGGGGGCCCTGCCGCCAGCACCTTGCCGTCGTGCATGACCACGACCTCGTGACAGCGCTCCGCCTCGTCGAGGTAGGAGGTGCTTATGAGGACGCTGAGACCCTCGTCGTTGACGAGGTGCAGGATGATCTCCCACAGTTCGCGCCGCGATAGTGGATCGACGCCCACCGTCGGTTCGTCGAGGAGGAGTAGGTCCGGCGAGCGCACCAGCGTGCAGGCGAGCCCCAGCTTCTGCTTCATCCCGCCCGACAGGCGCCCGGCGAGCCGTTTGGTGAAGGGTCCGAGGTCGGTCATCTCCATCAGCCGCGGGTAGACCGTCCGGCGTTCCGCCGTCGGCACCCCGTGGAGGTCGGCGTAGAGGTCGAGGTTCTCCTGCACGCTCAGGTCCTCGTAGAGCCCGAACTTCTGCGGCATGTAGCTGACCCGGTCCTGCACTGCCTGCGGATCCTTGCCGACGTCGATGCCGAGCACGTCGAGCGTGCCCGCGTCGGCGCTCATTAACCCCGCGATCAGCCGGATGAGCGTGGTCTTGCCGGCCCCGTCTGGCCCGACCAGCGCCGTCAGTCCGCCGTGACGGACCGTGATCGCGACGTGGTCGAGGGCGACCACCGTCTCGCCGCTCTCGCGCTTGAATTGCTTGCAGACATCGCTGCCGACGATCGCCTGGCCGGCGGCCGGGCTCATGGCCGGTTTTCCGCCGCGACGTTCGTCGGCGCCGGCTCTAGGCGCACCGTTGCCGGCATCCCCAGCCGCAGCAGGTTGTCGGCATCGTCCACCAGGACCCGCACCTCGTAGACCAGGCTCGTACGCAGCTCCTCAGTCTGGATCGACCGCGGCGTGAACTCAGCCACCGGCGATATGAATCCGACGTGGGCCGAGAACCTCCGCTCGGGAAGGCCGTCGACGGAGACGGAAGCCTCCGCGCCCGGCTTGACCTTGGCCAGGTCCGTCTCGGAGACATAGGCGCGCACCCATTTCGGGTCGACGATCGCCAGGGACAGCACCGGCCGCTGCGGCGAGGCCATCTCGCCGACTTCCATGAGCCGCGAGCGCACCACCGCGTCGATCGGCGCTGTCAGCTCGGCGTCGGCGACTTGCTGTTCGACGAGTGCCAGTTGCGCCTGCGTCGCCTCTAGCTGCGCTTCCGCCTGGGCGATGTCTTCCTTGCGCGCCCCGGCCATGGCAAGCGCCAGCGCCGCGTGGGATGCGTCGAGCCGCGCCCCAGCCGCAAGCTTGGCGGCGCGCGCCGCATCGAGCTGGCTTGCAGTAACGACGCTGCTTGTGCCGCTCTCCGCCAGCGTGCTCAGCCGCTGGAAATTGGCGTCGGCGTTGTCGGCCTCGGCTTTGGCCGCCGTCACGTTGGCTTGTGCCTGCGCGATCTCCTCCGGCCGGCTGCCGGCCTTGAGTTTCTCGACCACCGCCGTCTGCGCCGCCACCTGGGCGCGCACCTGCGCTAGTTGTGGGACGAGCCGGCTGGCGTCGAGTCGCGCAACCACCTCGCCCTTTACCACGGCTTCACCTTCCTCGGCCGTGATTTCGGCGATGCGGCCGCTGTCGTTGAACGCCAGCTCGACTTGCCTCAGTTCGACGTTTCCGTAGAGCACGACCGCGCTCTCCGACGCGGTGTGATCGCCATACCACCACCAGGCGAAGCCACCTCCGGCGGCCGCGATGAGAACGATCGGAAGAATTATCAGCCTGCGCTTCATGACCGTTCCTCCGCGAGAATTGCGGTGACGTTGGAAAGGACGATCTGCTTGATCAGGTCCCGTTCACGCTGGCCGATCGTCGCCCACTCCATACGCCTGAGGACCAGCGTCTGGGCGACCCGGAAGACGAGCACCTGGCCCATTATGGTGAAGACGCGCACGCGCAGCGCCTCGTCTTCGGCGCGGCCGACGGCTGCCGCCACGAGCCGCGTCGCGGTCGTCGCGGCGCCGCCGAGGAAGCGGTAAATCACGTCGAAGGCGGCGGTCGGTTGCATCTGTTCGCGCACGATGAACCGCGCCCAGAGTTCCGCCTCGGCCGAGCCGAGCAGCACCTCGATCATGGTATCGATCAGATGGGCGAGGGCGCTCCGTGCCGCTTCCGGCGTTGCCGCCGCCGCCGGGTCGGCGGCCGCGGCGAGTGTCGCTCCGACCCTGGCGGCGATGCTCGACGCCACATGCTCGGCGACCGCGATGTGCAGCGCCTCCTTGCCCCCGAAGTGATAGACGATGGCGGCGAGGTTGGCGTTGGCCGCCTTGGCGATCTCGCGGGTGCTGGCGCCTTCGAAGCCGAGCCGCCCGAAAACCTCGAGCCCAGCCTGGATCAGTTGCGCTCGTGTCTCCGCGCCGCGGTCCCGCCGCGCCCGCCCATAGGGGCGCGAGCGCGGATCTGCCGTGGTACCGCGGCGGTCTCCCTTCTCCACTGTCTTGCGTTCATTTGCCACCGCTGCGCCCTTCCTCTCCGTCTTCTCGTTCATCGCTTGGTCGACCGCGTTCTCCACCGCCAGGCTTATCGACCCCCTCCGTTTCGCCATCTCCCTTTGGGCTTTCTTCTTCTCGGCCTCCCGGCCTGCCGCCCCAACTCGACTCGAGATTCAATCACACGATTGACTGTGAATGTCAATCGTTCGTTTGATTAACTTTAACGACAGGTTTCGCCGGATGGATCTTAGAGGCGGTCGCGGAGGGCGTACCAGGTCATGCCGGCGACCAGCGCCGGGTAGCGCAGCAGTTTGCCGCCGGGAAAGCGTGGCACGGGGAGGGCGGCAAACGTGTCGAGCCAGCCCGGATCGCCGCGGATCGCGTCGGCCAGCACCTTGCCGGCAAAGGGCGCCAGCGCCACCCCTTGGCCGGAATACCCTGCCGCCGTGTAGACTCCCGGCCTGACCCGCCGGATCAACGGCAGGCGATGCCGCGTGATCGCCAGCCGCCCGCCCCAGGCGAAATCCACGCGCTCCCGCGCGAGCGCCGGGTAGATGCGCCGGAAGTGCCCGCGCACGAACCGGGCGACGTCCGCCGGCGCCCGCAGCGAATAGGTCTCGCCCCCGCCGAAGATCACCCGGCCGTCGCCGGTCGGGCGGAAGTAGTAGACCACGAACCGGCTGTCCGAGACCGCCTCGCCGCCGGGGATCGGCCCCCCCGGCTGCCCGGCGCCGATCGGCGCGGTTGCCAGCATGTAGTTGTCGATCGGCATGACCCGTGCCTCGACCTCGGCGTCGACGCCGTCGAGGTAGCCGTTGCCGGCGAGGATGATGATGTTGGCGCTGACCGAGCCTTGCGTCGTCCTCACCTTTTGGCCGACGAGCGCGGTCGCCCGCGTCTCCTCGTGGATGCGGGCTCCGGCGGCGGCCGCCGCCCGCGCCAGCCCCTGTGCGAACTTGAGCGGGTCGAGATGGCCGGCACCGCTGTCCCGCCGCCCGCCGAAATAGACGTCGGTGCCGATCGCCGCCGCGAGCCGGTCACGGTCCAGCCACTCCACCGCGTCGTAACCGTAGTCGCGCTTCAGCTTGTCGACGTAGGCGATCTCCTCGGCGACCATCCGTTGCTTGTGCACCGTCTCGATCAGGCCAGCCCGCCAGTCGCAGGCGATGCGGTATCGCCGGATCAGGTCGAGGGTGAACGCCTTGGCTTCCTCGCCGATGGTCCACAACCGCCGCGCCGTGTCCACGCCGAGGTGCATTTCCAGCCAGTCCTGGTCGCGCCGCTGGCCCGAGTGCAACTGGCCGCCGTTGCGTCCCGACGCGCCCCACCCGACGCGCGCGGCCTCGAGCAGGACGACGTCGACGCCGGCCGCGGCGAGCGTCAGCGCCGCCGCGAGCCCCGTGTAGCCGCCGCCGACGATGGCGACGTCGGCCTTGGCAGCTTCGGTCAGCGGTGGAAAGCGGAGCTCCGGGTCGGCAGTCGCCGCATAGAGTGAGGGCGCGTGGCCGTTCGTCACCCGCTGGCCCGCTCCCGCGGCGGGTAGGGCGTGCCGTCGCGATGGGCGTAGCCCGGCTTGCCCTCGACGATGATCATGTCGATGTCCGAATAGTCGACGCCGTCGCCTCCGTGCCAGCGCGTCCCGATTTCCAGAACGACCGCGTCACCATTTGAGCGGTTTTGGAGGCAATGGCCATCTTTGTCGCCGGCCTTGAAGCCGGCGCAGTCTCCCGCCGTCAGGACTTCCTCTCCGTCGTCGCTCACCAGCACGACCTCGCCTTCGAGCACGTAGACGAACTCGTCCTCATGTGCATGCCAGTGTCGCTGTGCCGTCCACGCGCCCGGCGGCAGGTGGCACAGGTTGACCCCGAACTGGGTGAGTCCGGCCGCGTCGCCCAGCTTGACACGATGCCGCTTACGGCACGGCTCGTCGAACGGCGGCGGGTAGAGCGTGCCGGTGACGGACGGGGCAGCAGCCAAGTCGATTTTCTTGGTCATGATGTGTCCGCATCTTCTAGACGTTCAGCAGCAGGTACTCGCGCTCCCACGGACTGATCACCTGCATGAACGTTTCGTACTCAGCCTGCTTGATCGCCCTGTAAGTTGCGACGAACTCTTTGCCGAAGAGTTCCACCAGTTCCTCGCATTCTTCGAAAAGCGCGACGGCCGCGAGCAGTCCGCGCGGCAGTGCGATCTCCTCCTCGTTGGCGGCGTCTGAAACCGGGTCTGACGCTGCCGCGCCTTCGATCATCCCGAGGTAGCCGCAAGCGAGCGACGCCGCCACCGCCAGATACGGATTGGCGTCGGAGGATGGAATGCGATTTTCCACCCGCCGCGCCTGCGGCGGCGATCCTGGCACCCTGAGTCCGACCGTGCGGTTGTCGTAGCCCCACATCGTGTTGACCGGCGCCGAGCCCGACGGAATCAGCCGCCGGTAGGAGTTGACGTAGGGCGCCAGCATGCACATCACCGCCGGCACGTATTTCTGCGATCCGCCGATAAAGGCGAAGAATTCCGGCGTCGGCTCGCCGCGGCTGTCCGAGAAGACGTTGGCGCCCGTCCTGGTGTCGATCACCGACTGGTGAATGTGCATCGACGAACCCGGCTCCCGGGTCATCGGTTTAGCCATAAACGTCGCGTACATGTCGTGCCTGAGCGCCGCCTCGCGGATGGTGCGCTTGAACTGGAACACCTGGTCGGCAAGCACCACCGGTTCGCCGTGCCTGAGGTTGATCTCCATCTGCGCCGCGCCCTCCTCGTGGATCAGCGTGTCGATCTCCAGTTCCTGCACCTCCGAGAAATCGTAGATGTCGTCGAACAGCTCGTCGAACTCGTTGACCGCGGCGATCGAGTAGGACTGCCGCGCCGATTCCGGTCGCCCGGATCGTCCGGTCGGCGGCTCCAGTGGGTAGTCCGGGTCCGTGTTTGGCTTGACCAGGTAGAACTCGATCTCCGGCGCCACCACCGGGCGCCACCCACGGGTCTCGTAAAGCTCGACGATGCGCCTCAGCACCTGCCGCGGCGCGATCTCCACCGGCCGGCCGTCTGCGTGGTAGGCGTCGTGGATCAGTTGCGCCGTCGGGTCCTCCTCCCACGGTACCAGCGTCAGCGTCGAGAAGTCGGGCCTGAGATGCACGTCGCGGTCGGCCGGGTCTTTTTCGAATGTATCGTCGTCCGGCGGCCAGTCGCCGGCGATCGTCTGGGTGAATATCGACGCCGGCATCGTCATGGTCGGCCCGGCGAGGAACTTCGCCACGGGCATCATCTTGCCGCGGGCGACGCCGGCCTGGTCAGGCACCACGCACTCGATGTCCTCGATTCCGCGCGCCGCGAGCCACGTGCGGGCATCCTCCAGGGAGCCGACGCCCCGGGCCTTTTCGGTATCCTTCTTGGTTGTCTTCTTGTGTTCCACGCTTCACCTGCCGCCCATCGCGAAACGGCCGAATCCGGCGGATTTTGGCGCCCTTCGCGGCCGGGAGATATCTGTTTTCGTGCCCGCGCACGTAGCGACGCCGGTCACCATCCTTCAGCGGACGCTGATACTACCACGCCGACCGCTGATCGCGGTTGTCGTTGCGAGCGATCAACCTTAACGTTGACTGTCGGACGGAACTGGCGGTTTCGGGGCGGGTACCGCGCCGGTGTCGCCTTATCGAACAGGGAGAACGAAATGCGACCGCTTCTGCGTAGCCTCCTGTCGGTTGGCGTCTTGGTCGTGGCGACGGCCGCCGCAGCCCAGGACGACGTGGTCAACGTCTACAACTGGTCCGACTACATCGACGAGGATGTTCTGACCGCCTTTACCGAGGAGACTGGGATCAAGGTCGTCTACGACGTTTACGACAACAACGAGATTGTCGAGACCAAGCTCTTAGCCGGCGGCTCCGGCTACGATATCGTCGTCCCCTCCGCTTCCAACATTGCCCGCCAGATACAGGCCGGCACGCTCCAGAAGCTCGACAAGTCCAAGCTCCCCCACCTCTCCCACGTCTGGCCGCTGATCGCCGAGCGCCTCCAGACCTATGACCCCGGTAACCAGTACACGGTCAACTACATGTGGGGCACTACCGGCATCGGCTACAACGTCGGCATGATTGCCGAGCGCATGCCCGATGCACCGGTCGACTCCTGGGACATGGTGTTCGATCCAAACGTCATCTCCAAATTCGCCGACTGCGGGGTGCATCTCGTCGATACCCCCGAGGAGCTGATCCCGGCGGCGCTCAACTACCTCGGGCTCAATCCCGACTCCAAGGACCCCGCCGACATCGACAAGGCCGGCGAGCTACTGATGTCGATCCGCCCGTACATCCAGAAGTTCCATTCCTCCGAGTACATAAACGCGCTTGCCAACGGCGACATCTGCCTTGCCGTCGGCTATTCCGGCGACGTGCTCCAGGCCCGCGACCGTGCCGACGAGGCCGACGCCGGCGTCGACATCGCCTATTCGATCCCCACGGAGGGCGCGCTGATGTGGTTCGACTGTTTCGTCATGCCGGCCGACGCGCCGCACCCGGACGCTGCCCACGCCTTCATCGACTACATGTTGCGCCCGGAGGTCGCCGCCGCCAACTCCAACTACGTCTACTACGCCAACGGCAACATCGACTCCCAGCCGCTGCTAGACGAGGACGTGATCGACGACCCCGCCATCTACCCGAGCGAGGAGGCGCTGGCGCGGCTCTTCACGACCACCGCCTACCAACCCGCCATCCAGCGGGTGGTGACGCGCGTGTGGACGCAGGTGAAGAGCGGAGGCTGACGCGCGACGCCTGTCGGAGCGTCTTTTGGGGGTGGGGCAGTCGATGGCGGCAAAGGCGCTTGGTGCGGTCCGGCGGACGTTTGCCCCGTGGGAAGATGCCGCAGCCAAGCCGTATATCGAGTTCCGGGGCGTCACCAAGCGCTTCGGCGAGACGACCGCCGTCGACACCGTCGATCTCGGCGTCTACGAGAAGGAGTTCTTCGCCCTCCTGGGCCCCTCCGGCTGCGGCAAGACCACCCTCATGCGCATGGTCGCCGGCTTCGAGACGCCGAGCGCGGGGAGCGTCCTCATCGACGGCCAGGACCTCGCCGGCGTGCCGCCCTATCGGCGCCCTACCAATATGATGTTCCAGTCCTACGCGCTGTTCCCGCACATGACGGTCGAGGACAACGTCGCCTTCGGCCTCAAGCAGGAACGCATGTCGAAGGAGGAGATCGCCGCCCGGGTCGACGAGATGCTGAAGCTGGTCAAGCTCGCCCCGCTCGCCCGGCGCAGGCCCGACCAGCTCTCCGGCGGTCAGAAGCAACGGGTGGCGCTCGCCCGCTCGCTCGCCAAAAAGCCCAAGGTGCTGCTGCTCGACGAGCCCCTCGGCGCCCTCGACAAGAAGCTCCGCGAGGAGACCCAGTTCGAGCTCACCGACCTCCAGCAGCAGCTCGGCATGACGTTCGTGATCGTCACCCACGACCAGGAGGAGGCGATGACGGTCGCCGACCGCATCGCCGTGATGGACCGCGGCCGCGTGGTTCAGGTCGCCACGCCCGCCGAGATTTACGAGCAGCCGAGCACGCGCTACGTCGCCGACTTCATCGGCGACATCAACCTGCTTGAGGGCCGCGTTACCGGTATCGGCGACACCACGGTGCGCATCGCCTGCACCGGGACCGGCGCCACCGCATTCGTCGAGCAGCGCGTCGACGCCAGGCCCGGTGACCCCGCCTGGTTCGCCATCCGCCCGGAGAAGGTCGCCATTTCGCTGAAGCGGCCGGCCGACGTCGCCATCAACACCGTCTCCGGCGAGGTGTGGGACATCGGCTACTTCGGCGACGTGTCCGTCTATCACGTGCGTCTGGAGACCGGCGCCATCGTCAAGGCCACTGTCACCAACCGCACCCGCCTGGTCGAGCGGCCGATCACCTGGGACGACAAGGTGTGGCTGTCGTGGTCGCGCGATTCCGGCATTGTCCTGACGAGTTAGGACGGGGCGGGGGGCGGACCTATGGCGCAACAAGGGGAAGCGAGACCGAGCCGCTGGCGCTGGCTACTGATCGTCGTCCCCTACGCCTGGCTCTTCGTCCTCTTCCTGGTTCCCTTCCTGATCGTCTTCAAGATCTCGTTCTCGACCACGGCGATCGCCCAGCCGCCCTACACGCCGGTGTTCGATCTCTCCGCGGGCGTCGCCGGCATCTTCGACGCGGTCCGGCAATTCACCGTCGACAACTACCTGTGGCTCACCCAGGACGCGCTCTACGTACGCGCTTATCTCTCCAGCCTGGTGATCGCCGTCGTCTCGACCGGTCTCGCTCTTCTCGTCGGCTACCCCGTCGCCTACGGCATGGCCCGCGCGCCGAAACGATGGCAGATGACGCTGTTGATGATGGTCATCCTGCCGTTTTGGACTTCGTTCCTGATCCGCGTCTACGCCTGGATCGGCATCCTCAAGAAGGAGGGCCTGCTCAACCAGTTGCTGCTGTGGGTCGGCGTCATCCACGAGCCGCTCACCATCCTCAACACCAACTGGGCCGTCTACGTCGGCATCGTCTACTCGTACCTGCCGTTCATGATCCTGCCGCTCTATGCCTCGCTCGAGCGCCTGGACGAGTCGCTCCTCGAAGCCGCCGCCGATCTCGGCTGCCGACCGATCCGGGCCTTCTGGCGAATCACGTTTCCCTTGTCGATCCCCGGTGTCGTCGCCGGCTGCTTCCTGGTCTTCATCCCGGTCACCGGCGAGTTCGTCATCCCCGATCTCCTCGGCGGCTCCGGCACGCTGATGATCGGCAAGACGCTGTGGACCGAGTTCTTCAACAACCGCGACTGGCCGCTGTCGTCGGCTGTCGCCGTCATCCTCCTGCTCATCCTGGTGGTCCCGATCGTCGTCTTTCAGAACCAGGAGCAGAGACGCGCCGAGAGGGAACGAGGATGACCCGCACCTCGCGTTTCAATGTCGTCTCGGTGGCGCTTGGCCTCGCCTTCCTCTACCTGCCGATCGTTCTCCTGGTGATCTACTCGTTCAACGCCTCGCGCCTGGTCACCGTGTGGGCCGGCTTTTCGGTCAAATGGTACGGCGAGATGCTGCGCAACCAGGCTCTGCTCGACGCCGCTTGGGTGACGCTTCGCGTCGCCCTGATCTCAGCCACGGTCGCCACGGTTTTGGGCACGCTCGCCGCCGTCGCGCTGGTCCGCTTCGGCCGTTTCCGGGGCCGCTCGTTGTTCTCCGGCATGGTCTACGCGCCGTTGGTCATGCCCGACGTCATTACCGGCCTGTCTCTGCTTCTCCTGTTCGTAGCCGTCGGCTTCGCCCGCGGCTTTTGGACCATCGTGCTCGCCCACATCACTTTCTCGATGTGCTTCGTTGCCGTCGTCGTCCAGTCGCGTCTGGTCACCTTCGACATGAGTCTCGAGGAGGCCGCCGCCGATCTCGGCTGCCCGCCGGTCAAGACATTTCTGGTTATTACCCTGCCGATCGTCATGCCGGCGGTGCTCGCCGGCTGGATCCTCGCCTTCACCTTGTCTCTCGACGATCTGGTGATCGCCTCGTTTACCACCGGCCCCGGTGCAACCACCTTGCCGATGAAGATCTACAGCCAGGTGCGGCTCGGCGTGACGCCGGAGATCAACGCGGTGTGCACGATCCTCATCGGCCTCGTCACCGCCGGTGTGATCGCGACTTCCGTAGTCACCAAGCGGCGCGAGGTCCGGCGCCAGCGCGCCGAGGAGCTCGCCGCCGTGGCGCCGTGATCCCAAATGCTACGGAAACGGTCCACGCTGCGGCCTGATTCGGCGGCGCACCTCGGGTGGCGCTTCCGCCACCGCCTCGGCGACCAGTTCCTGGCCGGCTGCCTGTAGCGCGTTGGTCTTTTGCCGCACGTCGGCGAACGCCGCCTCCAGCGCCGCCCGGTCGAACGGCTGCGCCCGCATTGTCTCGAACATGCGCTGGTGTGCCGCCCTGATGTCGTCGAGCCTGACGCGAAATTGCTCGCGCCCGGAGCGTGCCCGCGCCGCCACGTCCCGTCTGATCTCGGGAGGAAAGGCGCGCATGCCGAGCGCGACGATGCGTTCGATCTCGCCGCCCGGCCGCGGGCCGGCGATGCGCGCGATGACGAACCCGGCGATCAGAAGATTGGCGGCAACCGACAGGAACAACACCGCCAGCACCGTGACGGCGAAGGGTCCGCGGATCGTCATAGCAGCCCCTCCGTTGAAAGGGTGCTCGCCATCGCGCTGCTGCCGAAAGCGAGCCCGGCGAGGGTGTCATCCCCCTGGTTCTGCGGCAGCGTTACGCCGGCCGCGAAGCCGACCGCCAGGAACAGCGCCATCGCCGCGCCGGCCCAGGCCGCCAGCCGCGCGGACGGACGCAACGTGAGGTCGTCGTGCCGGCCGTTGCCGAGCCCGGCGACGATCCGGCCGATGAGCGCCGCGTCGACTGGCCGGGGCGTCGCGATCTCTCCCAACAGGCCGTCGAGACGCTGCGCCGCCGCGAGCATCGTGGCCGCCCGCCGGTCCGTTGCCGTCAGCGCCTCGGCCTCACTGCGCAACGCCGCCGGCCATTTGTCGAGGTGTCCCCCGTATCGGCTGAGCGCTTGTTCGAACTGGTCGTGGTTCATCGTTCAAGTCTCCCCTTCGGCGTCGCGGGCGGCAAGCCGGATCCTGAGCGTCCGTCGCGCCCTCACCAGCAACTGCTCGACCGCACCCACCGACAGCCCCATGGCTTCGGCGATCTCGGCGTTCTGACGTTCGCCGTCGGCGGCGAGCAGGATCGCGGCGCGCTGGCGCGCCGGCAACGCCCGGACATCGCGGGCGACCGCCGCGAGCTCGCTGCCCGTGGCGAGCCGCTCGTCTGCGGCCGGGTCGGGATCCGCGACCTCTGCGGCGTCCTCGAGCCCGAAAAACCGGCGGAGCCGGCGCCGCCGGCTGGCGTCGATCGCCCGGTTCATGGCAATGCGGGCGAGGTAGGCGGAGAGTGGAGGCCCGCCCGGCCGCCAGCGATGGGCGTTGCGCCACAACCTCCAGAATGTCTCCTGCACGACGTCGTCCGCCTCCGCCGCGCCGCCGGCAAATCCCAGCGCTAATGCCTTCACCCGGCCGGCGTGGCGGCGAACGATCTCGGCGAGCGCCCGCTCGTCGCCGGCGGCCATCCGCCCGACGAGCGCTTCGTCCGTCTCCCCGTCCGCCGGTGGTGCCTTCACGCCAACCCCGGTTCGCCTCGCGTTCCATCTGCTATCCGACTTCGCCCGCGCCTTCTGGCGCGGGCGAAGCGTCGGGGCAAGCGCAATCGAACCCAACATGGCGTTCGCCCGGCTTGCTACTGCCGCTTACCTCAGCGAGCCGGCCCTCTGCCCGGGAAGGGCGGCGTAACCGCGTTGAACTCCTCCTGCGAGATTACGCCGTCGCCATCCGTGTCGATGCTGGCGAAGTCGTGGAGCCGCAGCTGCAACGGCCGTTCGTTGTCGCCTCCCGGACCCATCGCCGGCCCCGGCCCGCGGCTGGCTGTGTCGTCACGGTCGCCCGGCGGGCCTATCATCCCATGACCCGGACCGGCCCCGCGGCCCTGGTGCCAGCGCGGCCCGTCGCCGTCGCCGTGCCGTCCACGGTCGAAGCGTTGTCCGGGCCCCATGTGCCCGACCGCCCTGAGTTCGTCGTCAGTCAGCTTATCGTTGCCGTCCACGTCCAGCGCCGCAAAGATGGCCCCGGTCACGGCCGAGGCTTCATCCTTGTCGACGGTGCCGTCGCCGTTGCGGTCGAGCAGGTTGAAAATGATCGCCGCTCTGAGGGGTGGCTCGCCGTTCGGCGGTCCGCCGGCCGCCAGCGCCGGCTGTGCCGCAGCGGCGCTCGCGAGCGCTGCCGTGGCAATCAGAAATGTCTTGGGGGACATGGCGTTTTCCTTTGATCAAGGGGCCCCGCCCATTCGTGGCCCTTCACCAAAGTCACGTCAAAGAAGGCCGCGCCCTACGCTGTCGGGGTGCGTTTATCCTCTGGGTCCCGTCCCCGCCGGTGTGGTCTCGCGGCGGAGCTCCATGCGGTCGCGGTCGAGGACGAATTCCGGCGCCCCCCATGTGCCGCCGACCGCCAGCGGAACCGCTTGGGTCTCACCATCGCTCCCCGCCTTCGTCACCGTGGCCTCGGCGTCGATGCGCCCGCCCACGAAGGATCCCCACCCGCTGACGACGACGCGGAAATCCTGTCCGTCGGCGACGAGGTCGTCGGTGTCGACACCGCCATCGGTGATCGCCAGGGTCCCCGCGAGGCGGGTGAATCGAGTCGCCCCGTCGCCCGCGATCATCGGCGCCGGCCACAACTCCGGCGCCATGGCGGCGATCTCGTTGACGTCGACGCCGGTGAGCGAGCCGTCGGCGATGTCGAAGGCGACCGTCCCGTTAATGCCCTGGGCGAACTCGCCCCAGTTTCGGCCTCGGCTTCCGATATCGACCGTGGCGGCGCCGATCCCCTCGAGTGCGGTAATCGCGGCGAGGTCGGTGAGTGCGGCGCCCGTCGCCACGCTTTTGAACTCGACCTCGGCGCGCGACGACAGCGTTTCGCCGTTCATAGCGGCGGTCGCGTGCGCTTCCATCGTCCCGCCGTAGAATTGCGCCTCGCCGACGTCGATCGTGGCCTTGCCGTCCTTGATGGTGGCCACGATCGCGGCCCTACCGATCCGCAATGGGCCCATCAGGATCTCACCCGTGGACACGCGCATGTCCGCGTCGAGCACGTTGACCACGGGCAGGGTGGTCGGGGCGATCAGCCACGGGCCCTCCGCCGTCAGGTTTGCGCGCATCGCCTCGAGGTAGGGCGACAGGTCCAGCTTGGGGCTTGCCAGCGTCCCGCGAACGGCCGGCCGCTCTGCGGAGAAGTCCACCGCCAGCGTGCCCTCCGCGACATTGCCGTCGAGTTCGACCTCGGCATCTGTGAACGAGATGGTCGAGCCGAACCAGTTGGCCGTTCCGGTGATCGACGCCGCACCCAGGATCGAGCCCGTTCCCGTTGGCACCGCCAACCACTCGATCGTCCGTCGCAGCGATGGCGTCGTCACCGTGGCCTCGCCGGCCAATTGGTAATTGTCGAGGCTGGTCAGCGTGCCGTTGAAGGATACGCGCAGCGGTGTTGCCGCGACGGCGAAACGAACCGGCGACCCCTCGGCCATCGTGCGCGGGTCCGCGATCGCACCGTTGAACTCGGCTGTCTGGCCGCGCCATTGCAGCGACCCCGTCCCGCTCAGCGCGTCGGATGGATCCGGCCACTGGACGTCGAGCTGCAGTGCGGTCATTTCCTCGTGCAGACCGGAGGCGGGGTCGTCGTAGACGACGGTCCCGTTGGTGACCACAATCCGCCCGAAATCGCCGGCGACGGCGGAACCGTTGTCCGCACGGTTGCGGACGCGCAGCAGCCAGTTGCGCCGCCCCTCGCCGTCGACCGTCAAGTGGATACGTGGCTCGAACAGTTCGAACGCGTTGAATTTGACCTGGCCAATCAGCAGCGGTGTCAGCCGCAGCCGTGCGGTGACGCTGGTCGCGGCGATGAATGGCTCATCGCCCATCCCTTTCGGGTTGGCGATGGTAACGTCTCCGATGCTGATCGCGAGGTGCGGATAGATCGACAGTGCAGGGTCGCCGGCAAGCACGACCTTGCGGCCGGTGAGGCCGGTGATCCGCTCTGCAAGTTTCTGCTTGAGGAAATTGGCCGAGACCAGACTTGGAACGACTGCCGCCGCGAGCGCCACCAGTCCGACGACTACGATGGCCGACACGACAATGCGTCTCATGCAATCGGTCTTCCCTCTCCGGACCGGTCCCCGATAGGAAGAACGGACATGAATCGCAAGGAGTTTTTCCTGCTACCTCTCGTGACAGCGCTGGCTGACGGCGCTATCGAAACGCCGTTTACCGGTGAGAAATGGAGATGTAGGCGAAACCGATGAGCCCGGACCATCCGATTTGGCGCCCGGCACCTGCGGCGCTCGCCGCTCATCCGATGCGCGCCTTCGCGACCGAGGCTGCCCGGGTCGCCGGGCGGCCTCTCGACACGTACGCAGCCCTGCACGCCTGGTCGATCGAGGACCGCGCCCAATTCTGGAGCCTGGTGTGGGATTTCGCAGGCGTGCTCGGCGAGAAGGGCGAGCAGGCCTTGATCGACGGCAACCAGATGCCCGGCGCCCACTTCTTTCCCGATGGACGGCTCAACTTCGCCGAGAACCTGATGCGTCGCGGCGACGATGGCGACGCCATCGTATTCCGCGGCGAGGGTGGCGCGACCCGACGCCTGTCGTGGCGCGAGCTCGCCGCTCTGGTGTCGCGACTGCAGCAGGCCTTCACCGCCGCCGGCGTTGGCGCCGGCGACCGCGTCGTCGGCCTCTTGCCCAACGTCCCCGAGGCGATCGCGGCGATGCTTGCCGCCGCTTCCCTTGGCGCTGTGTGGTCGTCGGCCTCGCCCGACTTCGGCGTCGACGGCGTCGTCGACCGTTTTGGTCAGATCGAGCCGAAGGTCCTCGTCGCCTGCGACGGCTACCGCTACGCCGGCAAGACGATCGACCTTGGCGACAGACTCGCTGCGATCCTCCCGCGCCTGCCGACGCTTGCCGCGACGATCGTGGTTCCCTTCATCGGCAGGGCGGACGCGATTGCGACGGTGCTGCACGGCGCCGGCACGCTTGACGAGGCGTTGGCGCCGTTCGAGGCGCGCCCCGTTGCCTTCGAGCGATTTCCGTTCGCGCACCCGCTCTTCATTCTGTTCTCCTCCGGCACAACCGGCGTCCCCAAGTGCATCGTCCATTCCGCCGGCGGCACGCTCCTCCAGCACCTCAAGGAGCACCGCCTGCACTCGGGCATCGGCGAGGGCGACCGCGTCTTCTACTTCACCACCCTCGGCTGGATGATGTGGAACTGGCTCGCCTCGGCGCTCGCCTCGGGCGCCACGCTGATGCTCTTCGACGGCGCCCCCTTCCACAACTCACCGGCGACGCTGTTCGACTATGCCGAGGACGAGCGCTTCACCTTCTTCGGCACGTCGGCCAAGTTCATCGACGCGGTCAAGAAGGCCGGCTACCGCCCGGTCGACCGCCACGACCTTGGCGCGCTGCGCACCATCGCCTCGACCGGCTCGCCTCTGGCGCCGGAGAGCTTCGACTTCGTCTACGACGCCATCAACCCCGACGTTCATCTCGCCTCGATCTCCGGCGGCACCGACATTGTCTCCTGTTTCGTCCTCGGCGTGCCGACCGAGCCGGTCTGGCGCGGCGAGATTCAGGGGCCGGGGCTTGGCATGGCGGTCGACGTCTTCGACGTCGACGGCCGCTCGCTCAAGAACGGCAAGGGCGAGCTCGTCTGCAAGCGGCCGTTTCCATCCATGCCGCTTGGCTTCTGGCACGACCCGGACGGGAGCCGCTATCGCGCCGCCTACTTCGAGCGCTTCCCGGACGTCTGGTGCCACGGCGATTTCGCCGAGTGGACGCGCCACGGCGGTATCGTCATCCACGGCCGTTCGGACGCCACGCTGAACCCCGGCGGCGTGCGCATCGGCACCGCCGAGATCTACCGCCAGGTCGAGCAGGTCCCGGAGGTCGTCGAGGCGCTCGCCGTCGGTCAGGATTGGCGGGGCGACGTGCGCATCGTCCTCTTCGTTCGCCTCGCCGATGGCGCGGAACTCGACGACGATCTCGTCGCCCGCATCAAGGCCCGCATCCGCGTGGGCGCCACCCCGCGCCACGTCCCCGCGCTGGTCGTCGCCGTCGCCGACATCCCCCGCACCAAGTCCGGCAAGATCGTCGAGCTCGCCGTGCGCGAGGTGGTCCACGGCCGCCCCGTCAAGAACGTCGACGCGCTCGCCAATCCGGAGTCGCTCGACCACTTCCGCAACGTCCCCGCGCTGGCGGAATGACCGGCGAGGGACCCTTGAAGCGTCGCTGCGCATCTCTCATCGCGCTTCACCCCTGCCATCGTGTTTCGCCTCTCCCACGATAAGCCCTTACCCCGCCAGCACCCGCGTGGTGGGGAAGGTGATCTTGACCAGCGTCCCCTGGTCGATGGCGCTGTCGATCGTGAAGTTCGCGCGATTCGCCTCGACCATCGCTTTGGTCAGGGGCAGGCCAAGGCCGGTGCCCTTGTCGCGCCCCTGCCGTCCGGCCGCCACCTGGTGGAATGGCTTCAGCGCTGTCTCGATGTCCTTCTCGGACATGCCGACCCCGGTGTCGCGCACGCGAACCGCCACCTCGCCGGTCTCCTCCAGCGCTGAGGAGACGATTACCTGCCCGCCGGCCTTGGTGAACTTGATGGCGTTCGATAAGAGGTTCAGCAGGATTTGGCGGAAGGCACGCGCATCTGCGACGACATTCGGCACTTCCGTCGACAGCGACGTGCGGATGATGATGCGCTCGCGGTTGGCCGCCGGCTGCATCAGTGCCACCGCCTCCTGGATCAAAGTGTTGACCGGCACTGCCTCGAACGACAACTCCAGCTTGCCCGCCTCGATCTTGGACAGATCGAGCAGGTCGTTGATGAGGCTCATGAGGTGAGCGCCCGACACGTGGATGTCGTTGAGGTAGTCGCGGTAGCGCTCGTTGCCGATCGGCCCAAACCGCTCCTCCATCATCACTTCGGAGAATCCGATGATAGCGTTGAGCGGCGTGCGAATCTCGTGGCTGACCTTGGCCAGGAATTCCGACTTCTGGGCGTTAGCGGTCTCCGCCGCGCGCCGCGCCGTGGTCAGTTCTTCTTCGACCCTCTTCCAGTGGGTGATGTCGCGCAGCACTGCGCAGAACGTGTCGGACCGCCCGACTCGCCCCATGGTCATGAACAGCGGGATCAGGCCGCCCTGGGGCACGCTACCGATGACCTCGCGACCGTCGTTGAGCACGCTGGCGACCCCGTTGGCGGCGAGGCCGTCGAGGTAGTCGAGCGCCGGCTTGTGGCTCTCCGCCGCCAGAAGGTCGGTGAAGTGGCGGCCGCGGAAGTCGGCCGCGTCGACCCCGAACAGCGCTTGCGCTGCCCGGTTCATGCTGCCGATCTTGCCGGCGCCGTCGATCACGATGACACCGTCGGTTGCGGTGTCGAGAATCTGTTCAAGTTCATCGATACGGGTATCGGCCTCGGCCAGCTTGTCGGACGCGCCGCGGCTCTCCACGTTCGCGTCGCGCCGCTGGCTGATGGAGAACATGAGCGCCGTCGCTCCCTCCCATGCGACCGTGTGCAGGCGCACGTCCACCGGTACGAGGCCGCCGTCCCGCCTTCTCGCCGTCAGGACCGCGCCGGCATCGCCGAAGCTGGCGCCCGTCCACCCGCCTGTATGGTCCGGGAAGATCGTCTCGATTCCGTCGGCGGCGACGAGCTGGTCGAGCGAATCGTAGCCGAGCAGGTCGAGCAGGGTCCGGTTGCCAAAGAGCGGCTTGCGCCCGCGGAGGATCATTAGGCCGACCGGAACCCGATTGAGCAGGCTGGCGTCGATCGCTGGCCTTGCCACACGGCCGGTCAGCCCGCTCACGCCCCGGGTCGGGGTATCGCCGGCGGCCCCTGCGCGATCGCCCTCCCTTGCCAGCGCCTCGGCGATGCGGCGGAATGCGTCCCGTTCGGTTCCTGAAAGTGGCTCGGCGTGCGTCCGCGCCGGTGCTGCGCCCGGCAGGCGGACGATATTTGAGGGCGTCCCGATCTTCGCAGGCCGAGCGGGCTCGCTTGGCGGTCTGGGGCGAGCCTCGACCTGCCAACCTTCCTCGACGCTCATGCGCGCCACGCTGTCGAGGTCGTCCTCGTCGGCGGGCGGCTCCGAGCGCTCGATCGGCGCCTGTTCTTCGGTAGGGGGCGGTGTTTCGACTTCCGCGGCGGTCACCGGCGTCTCGGCGGCCCGCTCCCCGGCCGCGGCCGTGCCGGGGAGGTTCAGCGGCTCCGGCCGTTCGTCCGCGCGCCGGTCGTCAGCGCGGCAGACGCCAAATCCGCGGAAGCCGTCACGCGCGCCGGACCGCGCGGTCGCCGGTTCCGCCGCGAGGTCGACGGCGATGCGCGCCTTTTGCCCCTCGACCGGCCAGTAAACGGTGGCCGCCCAGCGCGCGCCCTTGTCGAAAGCGGCGCCGATCGACCCGTCCGGGTCGAGACCGAGGACCGGTGCGACCGCCTCCCAGGTGAGCCCCACAATGGCCGCGTGGCCCTCGCCGACCGCTGCCGCGAGTTCCGGCGAGACCAGCGTGAACCGGTGGTCCTTGTCGGTGCGCCAGACGAACCGGACCACCGCCCGCGTCGCTGCGGGCGATGGCTCCGGGCTAATGACCGGCTCGCCCACGGGTGCCGTCTCCGGGTGCGCCGCTGGAGGCTCCTCAAGCACACTCGCGGCGACCACCACCAGCGTCAGTCGCCGCCCTTCCCATTCGAAGTCGACTGCGCTCACGCGACCGCCCTCGGCCGCCGCGTATCCCCTTGATGCGCCCAGCACTCGGCCGTCGGCGTCGATCACCGCCGCGGCCTCGCCGCGCCCGGCAATGGCCTCTGCCAGCCGTTCCGCGCGGGTGCCCAGCGCCTCCGACTGTCCGCTTCCCACGCCGACCGCCAGCACCGCCCGCGACCCGTCCGCAAGGTCGAGCCGCCTGCACGCCGCCAACAACGTGACCAGCCTGACTCCGAGGCCGATCCTCAGGATTTCCAGGCGCGATTTGTCCACCGGCAGCAACCGCGCTAGCCGTCCGATCTGAGCCTTGACGGGGTTCAGCCTCGTCAGCCGCCGCTCCAGCAGATCGGCGATGGTCTCCTCGCCGAAGAGCGCTGCACCGGCCGCATTGGCCCAGAGGATGGAGCTTCCCTCGCCGCTGAACACGAATGCCGGACGCGGATCGAGCAGCACGTCGCCCACCGCCGGGCGCTCGGCAAGATCGAGGTACGCATGGGTCTTGCCATTCATTGCGATCGCCACCCGACTGCCAAAAGGCCGGTTCGCCGCGGCTCTGAGGCCTAACAGACTGTTAATACCGCCCGCCGCCGGGGTGCACCAAGCACCGGATCCCCCTCCGCCGGCGATTGCTGAAAGCAGGGTTAACCGGCCACCATAGTCCGCCCGATATCGGCCCGGTGGCGAATGCTACCGCGCGGCCAATCGCCATGCAGCCCAATCGCCTCGAAATCCCCGGCCAAATGGCGACGAGTCATGCCTTCGACGGCCGCCGGTGGCCGCGTTGCCGGGAAATGGCTGTTTCCTGCCGTTTATTCAGAATTTGTGCGTCGCAACAGAGATGTTGCAATGCACAATGAATCGTACTATCTTGAGTTTGTGGATCCGGTCCGGGGAGTTGCGTGTGGATGAACCGGGCCCGACGATCCGACCGGTTTCTGATTCGAGGAACAAGGCCATGAGCACCAAGACAACCAAGACCACGAAGGCGGCCGCTTTGGGTCCCTTCGAGGCGTTCAATTTCCCAGCCCCGGCTTTCGAGTTTCCGGCGGCGTTCCGTGAGTTGGCCGAGAATTCGGTGACTCAGGCGCGGGACGCGTACGCCAAGATGAAGACGGCGGCCGAGGACGCGACCGATCTGGTCGAGGGCACCATTGAGACGGCCCGCGAGGGCGCCTTCGCCATCAGCGTCAAGGCGCTGGATGCAGCCAAGTCGAACAGCGACGCATCATTTGCGTTCGCCCGCGATCTGGTCGGCGCCAAGACGTTCTCGGATGTCATCGAGCTGCAGAGCGCGTTTGCCCGCAACCAGTTCGAGGCGGTCGTCGCCCAATTCAAGGAGCTTCAGGATCTGACCCAGAAGCTCGTCGCCGACACCGCCAAGCCAGTGACGGAGCGGGTCGAGAAGACCTTCAGCGAGATGAAGGTCGCCTGAGTTAAGACAGTTGGGTTCGAGGCGCGGAGGTCGGTGCGCGGCAAGTGCGCCGGCCTTCCGCCTTTTTGCTCTCGCCGGGGCCGCGCGACGTCGCGCGCACGGCTTTACGCTTGAACGCGCCCGCCATTCCACCTAGTTTCCGGCCGCGTTTCGCGTAGCAGCCGTAGCTCAGGTGGTAGAGCGGCGGATTGTGGATCCGTAGGTCGCTGGTTCGAGCCCAGCCGGCTGTACCAGTTTCCCGCGCATTCAACTCGCCGCGCGGAGGCGCGGCCATGTCGGGGTCAGAGGTTCCGTGCCGAACGGAATTGCCGCCCGACTAATTCTTTCCCTCGAATTGTGAGTATTCGCCGCCGAATCCGGCGGAAGTAACGATACTCGGACGTCTATTCGTCTGCCGCGCAGTCATTTGCAAAAAACTAAGAACTTATACGCGAATAATTGTCGCGACTATCGCAATAGATGTATTCGGGTTGTGGGCACATGGCGGCGACTGCACTGGCCGAATCGACTCGGGCTCCTCAGGCCACCGTCGAAGCACTGCCCAACGGGCTGATCGTGATCGACCCGGACGGCCGGATCGACATGATGAACGCCGAGGCGGAGCGCATCCTCGGTTACGACCGTGCGGAGCTCGTCGGCCGGTCGGTCGAACTCCTCCTTCCCAAGCAACAGCGCGATCGCTTCGAACGGCTGCGGGCTCGGTTCATGCGTGGAGCGGAACGACATGCCAGGGGCTCCCGTCTGGAGATTTCTGCCATCCGCAAAGACGGCTCCAGCGTGCCGATTGACGTCAGCGTCAGTCGGATGACGCAGCAGGGGCGCGTGATAATGCTCGCGGCCATCGTCGACGTCACGGAGCAGAAGAGCGCCGAGCAGCAGCTCAACGATCGTGCGGAGGAACTCAGCCGAGCGAATGCTGAGCTCGCCCAGTTTGCCTACATCGCGTCCCATGACCTGCAAGAACCGCTGCGCATGGTCAGCAGCTACCTGGACCTTCTGCGTCGCCGCTATCGCGGGAAGCTCGATGCGGAGGCCGATGAATTCATCGGCTATGCCATCGACGGCGCCGTGCGGATGAAGCGTTTGATCAATGACCTTCTCGGATACGCGCGCACCAGTGACCGGGCGCTGAACATCGAAACGGTGGACACCGACGCATTGGTTTCGTCGGTCCTTCACACGCTCGGCCATCGCATCCAGGAGACCGGCGCCGAAATCACACGCTGCGAGCTTCCATCCGTTCAAGGTGATTCGATTCAGCTCGAACGCCTGTTCATGCGCCTGATTGTGAACGCTCTCAAATACCGATCCGACAAACGTCCGACAATCCACGTCGATGCCTCTCCGTGCGACGGCTTCTGGCAGTTCTCGGTCACCGACAACGGCATCGGCATCGATCCGCGCTTCAAGGATCAAATCTTCGAGATGTTCAAACGGCTACACGCGCGAGACGCCTACGGCGGGACGGGCATCGGACTCGCCGTCTGCAAAGTCGTGGTGGAGCGCCACGGCGGCCGCATCTGGGTCGAGCCGGCCCGTGGCGGCGGCTCGGTGTTTCTCTTCACCCTGCCTGTAGCTCCAACAGTGGAGGCTTCCACATGAGCAGCGAGTCAACCAGCGAGCCCATTGAGATTCTTCTGATCGAGGACAATCCAGCCGACGCCCGTTTGACCCGGGAAGGCCTCAAGGAGGCGAGGATCGTCAATAGTCTCCACGTCGCAAGGAACGGCGAGGAGGCCATCAAATTCCTTCATCGGCGAGACGGCTACGCCCACAAGCCGCGTCCCGACCTTATCCTCCTCGATCTCAACCTGCCCGGCATGGACGGACGCACGGTTCTGGAGACGATCAAGGACGATAGGAATCTCCGCAGCATCCCGGTCGTTGTTCTGACTTCGTCGGAAGCCGAAACCGACATTCTCAAGTCGTACGAGGCATGCGCGAACTGCTACGTCGCCAAGCCAATTGAATTCGGCAGCTTCCTTGGCGTGGTCGGCTCAATCGAGCAGTTCTGGTTCTCGGTTGTGAAGCTGCCGCAATACGACGGGACATCGCGGGGAAGCGCATGACCGCCATCGACTCCGATGTCCTCTTTGTCCTGCTGATCGAGGACAACGAGGGCGATCGGCGGCTCACCGAAATTGCGCTGCGCGAAGGCGCCGGCGAGCTCGATATCCGCTGCCGCGTCGAAAGTATGGCGACGCTGTCGGACGGCGTCGCATATTTGGACAACGCGGTTGTCACCCCCGACGCGGTGCTGCTCGACCTCGAATTACCGGACGCGTCCGATCTCGATGGGCTGCGTGCCGTGCGCAAGGCTAACCCACACCTTCCGATCGTCGTGCTGACCGGCCGCTCCGACCTCGAGACCGCGGCCCAGGCGCTGAAGGTCGGCGCCGGCGACTATATCGACAAGGGCGAAGTTCAGCCCCGCACCCTGCTGCGATCCATCCGCTATGCCGTCGAACGCAAGAAGAGCGAGGCCGAGCTGACTCGCCTGGCCCAAACCGATCCTCTCACCGGGCTGCTCAACCGGCGCGCCTTCTTCGAACGACTGCAGGACGCGCTCATTCAGGCACGCCGCTCGGAGCGCGCCTGCGCGGTCATCATGTTCGACATCGACCGCTTCAAGGAGGTCAACGACGTCTTCGGTCACAAGACCGGCGACGATTTGCTGACGACCGTCGCCGTCAGGCTTCGCCAGGGTCTGCGCGCCTCCGACACTTGTGGACGCATCGGCGGCGACGAATTCGCCATTCTTGCTCCAAATCTCAAGTTCGCCAGCGACGCGATGGAGATTGCCAACAAAATTACCGGCCTCGTCAGCTCGATCGATGAGGTCAATGGCAAACGAATCGATCCCCACATCAGCGTCGGCATTTCTGTGTTTCCGATGGATGACAGCCCTCCCGAGGTGCTGGTCTCCCACGCCGACATGGCGATGTACAAGTCGAAGACCGGTCGCGAAGGGGCCATCAACTTCTACGACGCCGGCATGGACGCGTCGGTCAAGCGGCGACACGCGCTCAGGTGTCAGATGCGTGAGGATATTGGACGCAGCCGGTTCTTCCTGCTTTTCCAGCCGATTATGGATGCCGTGACCCACCGGGCGATCGGTGCCGAGGGCCTCGCTCGTTGGCGTGATTTGGATGGCGGGATCATCGAGCCTGATCGGTTCATTCCGCTTGCCGAGGAGTCTGGCGACATCGTCGAGCTCGGTTCCTGCCTGCTGCAAGAGGCCTGCCGCCATATCCGCCGCTGCGCGGAGCACAATCTGCCGTGCGTGCCGATCTCACTCAATGTCTCGACCGTTCAATGCCGCGATCCGACGTTCGGCCTGCGCCTGATTGCCGCGATCGAAAGTTTTCAGATCCCGCCGAGCGTCATCAACGTCGAGATCACCGAGTCGACGGTCATCAAGAACCTCGAGGCGACTCGTGACAACCTCAGACTTCTCAGGCAGTCCGGCGTCGGCGTCCACATGGATGACTTCGGCACCGGATACTCCTCGCTCGCTCTGTTGCGCGAACTGCCGCTCGATGCATTGAAGATCGACCGCACCTTCGTGCGCGACGTCGGCAAAGTTGCTGGCACGGAGGCGATCGTCCGCGCGATCGTGGATCTCTGCAAAAGGCTGGGGTTCTCAACGATCGCCGAGGGCGTCGAGACCAAGGAACAGGCGGATCTGCTCCGCGACATCGGTGTCACCGGCATGCAGGGTTTCTACTTCTCGCGGCCGATACCAGCCCAGCTTTTGAACCAATTCCTGGATCAGCCGCGGGCGCTGTCCGCCTGAGCGGCCCGCTCAGAAGCGATAGCCGCTCTCATCCAGAAACAGCTTGAGCCGACGCGGGAAGCTCAACACCTGGAGATCGCGCTCCGAGCAATCCTCGGGTTGTCCGCCCGTGAGGCAGACTTCCTCGCCGGGATCGTCGGCGAAGTCCCATCGCGCGTTGAGCTCCGCCCAGGCCGCCGCGCCTTCGCCGACGCGCACCTTCGCCGCCAGCCAGCCGGCGAGAAACCCCGGCGACGTCCACCGATCCGTCTGTCCGACCGTCTCCTCGATCTGCGCGAGCCAGTCGCGGTGAGCGGCGGCGAACCGTGGTTCCGCCGACACGTCGACGGCGCTGCCGCCGCGGACCGTGTAAATCGCCAGCGGCGCTGCGCTGCACGCGTAGCAATCGAACCGGTAGAGGAACCGATTGTCGACGGTGACGATCTCGGCGACACCATCGTTGTCGATGTCGTGGAGGTAGTCGCCGCCGCCGTCGAAGTCGCCGATCGGCACCGTCACCCACGCGCCGTTAAACTCCTCCGCGACCAGGACCGTGGTGCAGCAATGCGCCCCGCCGGAAAAACTCGAGAAATACACTTCCGGGTGGTCGTTGCCCGGATCGATGTCGGCGATGCTGGCCTCCGCGACCGGAAAGTCGAACCAGGACTCCACGCCCTGCGCTTCGAGCACGGCCCGACCGCCGACCGTCACGGTCAGCACCGGCATATCGGCGTCCGCGTCGTCCGACCGCGTCATTGTGATCGCTGCGGTCAGGTCGCCGAGCGAAACCGATGCCGCGCGCGCGCCCTCGCCGAACTCCGTCGTCGGAAAGTCCGTGGCAGCGCCGGCCTCCGGCGCCAGGGCAAGCGCCAATCCGGCGGCCACCAGTTCGGCCAGGCGCGCTTTCGCTGTGGACAAGATCGCCTCCGCTGCCGGCAAGTCTAGCAGCCACCCCCTTGCCGGGGGAACGCCGAACTGGCCGGCGCGCCGGCCAGTCTGCTACCTTGGCCCCACGGAGACCACCGTCGGGGAGTGAAATGCCAGCGACCGTGCTCAAGACAATCCGGCTTGATCTTGCCCGCACGCCAGAGTTCCCGGAGGGCAGCAACCATCATTTCTATCGCTTCACGGCGCCGCTCGATTCGGAAGGCCATCTCGACCCCGAAAGCTGGAAGAAGCACCGCGAACGGTGCCGGGTAATTCGCTCGTGGGGCGGTGAGGAGGAGGATATAGGCCACTTGGTGCATCGTCCGGGCGGTTCCTGGGGGTTCCGCTACGATATCGATGGCGACGAAGGAGATGAATCGGGGTTCAAGTTGTCGAGTCATCGCTTCGTCCTCGGCGAGTACGTGTCGATTCGCGACGACGACGGCGATCTCCACACGTTCCGGGTCGTCTCGGTCACCGACGCGTGAGCCCGGGCGGCCGCGTCGCAGGGATCTGCGCATGATTCATTCCGCGAGTGGCTCTGCGACCGGCGCGCGCCTGATCGCCGACGCCCTCGTGACAAACGGCGTCAGCCGCGTCTACTGCGTCCCGGGCGAAAGCTACCTTGCCCTTCTTGACGCCCTTTACGACACGCCGATCGAGGTGACCGTTTACCGCCACGAGGGCGCCGCCGCCATGGCCGCCGAGGCGCAAGCCAAGCTCACCGGTCGCCCGGGTGTCGCTATGGTCACCCGCGGTCCGGGCACCGCCAACGCCGCCGCCGGCATCCATGTTGCCGGCCACGATTCGACGCCGTTGATCGTGCTGATCGGCCAGGTGGCGCGCGCCTTTCGCGGTCGCGAGGCGTTCCAGGAGATCAACGTCCACCGCTTCCTGGGCGGCATGGTGAAATGGGTCGATGAGGTCGACAGTGCCGAGCGCGTGCCCGAGTTACTGAGCCGCGCCTTCTTCGAATCGACCTCCGGCCGCCCCGGTCCGGTGGCCCTGTCTCTGCCCGAGGACATGCTGCGCGAGGCGACCGCCCTCGCCAATGCAAGGCCGTGGGTCGAGGTCGAGACGCATCCCGGCGCGGCCGAGATGGCTGCGCTGCAGAAGTTGCTGTGGGCCGCGGAGCGACCGTTCGTGATCCTCGGCGGCTCGCGCTGGGACGAGGCGGCAGTGGCCGCAATCCGCCGTCTTGCCGAGCGCTTCGACCTGCCGGTCGCCTGTTCGTTTCGTCGCCAGATGCTCTTCGATCACGAACATCCGAACTACGCCGGCGACGTCGGCGTCGGCCCAAATCCGGACCTCGCCCAACGCGTCCGCGATGCAGACGTCCTCCTCCTCGTCGGCGGGCGTCTATCGGAGCTGCCGTCGTCCGGCTACACGCTCGTGGATGTCCCGGAGCCCCGGCAGCAACTGGTCCACGTCCATCCCGGTGCGGAGGAGCTTGGACGGGTCTATCGTCCGACACTTGCCATCAACGCCAGCCCGGTGGCGTTCGCCGCGGCCTTGGATGGTCTGCAGCCGCCCGCAGCGATCCCGTGGGCGGAGGCGACCCGGGCCGCCCGTCAAGCGTATCTCGCCTGGTCCACGCCGGTGGGCAATCCGGGTCCTGTCCAGCTCGCTGAGGTGATCGCCTGGCTCCGCCAGCGCCTTCCCGACGACGCCATCATCACCAACGGCGCCGGCAACTACTCGGCCTGGGTCCACCGCTTCTTCCGCTTCCGCCGCTATGCCACGCAACTTGCCCCGACGTCCGGTTCCATGGGCTACGGTCTGCCGGCGGCGATCGCCGCCAAGCTGACCCATCCCGATCGCGTCGTCGTTTGCTTCGCCGGCGATGGCGATTTCCAGATGACCGGCCAGGAGTTTGCCACCGCCGTGCAGTATGGCGCCGCCGTTATCGTCATCATCGTCAACAACGCCATGCACGGGACCATCCGCATGCACCAGGAGCGCGACTACCCCGGTCGCCTCATCGCCACCGAGCTCGTCAATCCCGATTTCGCCGCCTTCGCCCGCGCCTGTGGCGGCCACGGCGAGCGGGTCAAACGAACCGCTGATTTCGCCGCCGCATTCGAGCAGTGTGTCGCCGCGGGCAAGCCGGCGATCATCGATCTCGCTCTCGACCCTGAAGCGATCAGCCCGTCACGGACGCTGTCCGAGATCCGCGGGACGGGGCGAGATCGGCCCACGTGATCTCGATCAAGGACCGCCGATCGGCTGACGCTCATTGTTGCATCGGATGCGAGAAGGGGAGGCGCGTCATGCGCCTATTGCTGACCGCGGTGATGTGTTCGCTGGCCTCGGCGGCGGGGCTGGCTCAGGAGGTCGGCGATCCGCAGGCCGGCTTCGCCT
The DNA here is from genome assembly GCA_964441935.1 of uncultured Bauldia sp. Lineage (GTDB taxonomy): Bacteria > Pseudomonadota > Alphaproteobacteria > Rhizobiales > Kaistiaceae > JBBDMC01. Next base: position 11,994 of record CAYTXI010000002.1, on the reverse strand, counting down.
ATGCATCCGAGCACTGTGTCCAATGCCACGCCATCGAGCGCAACCAGTTCGGTAGTCCGTTCTACGAGGCGCCGCCGTTCGAAGAGATCGCCAACATTCGGGGCATGTCCGACATCGCGCTTCTGTCGTTTTTCCAGACCTCCCACGAGTTGATGCCGAATTTCATCGTTCCGGCGTCTGATGTCCGCGATCTGATCGCCTACATCCGCAGCCTGAAGGACTGACCCAGTCGATTCAGATCAACCTGTCCGTGACCTCGCCGGAGAGATGCAAGGGCAGGGAGGTGCTAGCAGCAACCTCCACCTCGCCGCCCTTCCTGGACGGGCGGGCAAGGCACTGTCCCGTACGAACAGAACACGCAGCAATCACCCGGCTCCGGCGTCAGCATCGCACCGCAATTCCCACACGGGTAGAAATGCTGACATGCATCCACCGGCATTGTCTCTTCCGCCGCGAAGCCACACCGCGGGCAGGTGATCGTCGACCGCGTCGCGATCGCGTCTACGACTACTGGTCGATCGGCCATGCCGGATACCCCGCCTCGCCCGGTGCCAGCGCGATCTCGGCGGCGGTCGCCACCGCGTCGTCGTAGACCACTGTTGCGGTCTGTTCCGCCACCGACACTGACACGCGCTCGACCCCGGCAACGCCCTCGATCGCTTTTCCAACAGTGATCGGGCACAACGCACAGGTCATGTTGTCGACGTGAAGCGTAGCGGTTCGCTGTTCGGCCTGCGCCTGTGCCATCCAACTGACGACAACCAGCACGGCGAGTACGGCGAGTGGGCGGATCATGATCGTCTCCTAGCTGATCAGGTATGGAGCGAACGTGTTGACCGCGACCGCGACGGCGACCAGCGCTAGCCCAGTCCACAAAGCTCCATCGACCAACCGGCGCGGCAACGGCGCAACGCAGGCGTCGCCGGCCGCGCAAGCGCGCCGCACCCGACGCGCCTGCCAGAAGCCGGCGCCAATCGCCGTCAGCGCCCCTGCGATGAACAATGGCTGGTACGGCGACAGCGCGGTCAGGTTGGCGATCCAGGCGCCGCTGATACCGACCGTCACGAAAACAAGCGGCAGAACACAGCACGACAGCGCCGCCACCCCGCCTGCGAGCGCACCAAGGGCCGCGAGCTTGGGCGGTCGCGTTGGTGTACCGGCCCGCGCGATGTCGGAAGCGTTCGTCACCACCGCTTGACTCCATTGATACCGTGCGCGAGCTTAGGACCTGTAGCCACTACAGATGCAAGTCATGTCTACTGCGCCTGACATCACGAATTCGCGAGCGCTCTCGATTGGCGACGTCTCACGACGGACCAGCGTCAACATCGAGACGATCCGTTATTACGAGAGAATCGGCATCGTCGATCCGCCGGCCCGCACCCGTGGCGGTCGCCGGGTCTTCAGCGCGGCGGCCGTCAAGCGCCTCGGCTTTGTCAGGCGGTGCCGCGAACTCGGCTTCACGCTCGACGAGATCCGCGCTTTGCTGACGTTGGTCGCCGGCGACAACCCGTCATGCGAGGAAGTCCGGGCGCTGACGGAGGCCCACCTTCAGACCGTGCGGTCGAAGATCGCCGATCTGGGCCGAATGGAACGGGTCTTGGCGACATTGGTTGCCGAATGCCGCTCCGGCGTGGTCCCCGATTGCCCGATCGTCGAAGCGCTTTATTCGCCGCGCGCGGCGTGAGTCGTGACCGGCCGGGTGGCGGGGCGGGACACGAATACGGTCGACAACGCGTACCCGCTCGTCTTCCGGCCAGTCGCCTTGGACACGCGCGCCGATTTCGAGCACCTGTTCTCGTCGCCCGGAGCGCCGAAGTACTGCTGGTGCATGGTGTGGCGCCGCACCGCCGCCGAGGCCAGGGACCGCACCGGCGCCGGCCATAAGCACCAGATGATGAGGCGGATCGAGGCCGGCGTTCCGGTCGGCATCCTCGCCTATTCGGGCGGCACGCCGGTCGCCTGGGTGTCGGTCGCGCCGCGCGACACGTACCGCGACCTCGGCGGACCGCCGGCCGGGGCAGACGAAGTGATCTGGTCGATCGCCTGCTTCTTCGTACTGAGGCGCCTGCGCGGGCGGGGCATCCTTCTCCGCCTGATCGCCGCCGCGGTTGATCACGCGCGACGCCAGGGCGCCTCGATCGTCGAAGCCTATCCGGTCGACGCCGACGCCCCAAGCTACCGGTTCATGGGCTTCGTTCCGGTGTTTGCGCGAGCCGGCTTCACCGAGGTCGCGCGCGCCGGCACCCGCCGCCACGTCATGCGCCTCGATCTTGTCTAGGTTCAGAGCAGGCGCCCTTGGGAGCCGTCGTCCGGCGCTCGCCGCCTGCGCCGCGGCGCCGCGGCGCCGCCCGACACCGCCGTGACATGACCGTCATGGAATTCGATGTCGAGGACCGCGCCGCTCGGGACCGCCGCAGCCGAGCGTACGGGCTCACCGTCTACGTCGCTGATCAGCGCGAAGCCGCGCTCGAGGACGCTGCGGTAGGACACCGCCTCGAGCAGCCGGTCCGCGGTCGCCAGCTGCATTCGCAGCGCCCCGAGCCGTCGCGCGATGCAGTCGATCTGCCGGTCGGCCAGCGCCGATAGTCGCCCGCCGGCGCGATCGATCAGACGATCGAGAGTGGCGGGTGAAAAGCGCGCCGACGTCCGCTCGTACCCGGAACGGTGCACCTGGGCGTTGGCGCGCAATGCCAAGCCGAGCCGATTGGCGACATCGTCGACCGTCCGGCGCGGCATCGCGAAGAGGTCCTCGGCGCGCGGCAACGCTCGGGCCGCCGCGCGAAACTCGCGCCGCCACGCCTCGATGCGGCTGTGCGTCGCGGTTGCCAGCCGGCCACCGAGATCTCCGACATTGGCGATGAGCGCGGAGCGCACCGGCACCGCCATCTCGGCCGCCGCCGTCGGCGTCGGGGCCCGCTTGTCGGCGGCGAGATCGATGAGCGTGAAATCGGTCTCGTGGCCGACGGCGGAAATCAGCGGGATCGTCGATGCCGCTGCCGCGCGTACCACGGCTTCCTCGTTGAAGCTCCACAGGTCCTCCAGGCTGCCGCCGCCGCGCGCCACGATCAGCAAATCCGGGCGCGGCAGCCGCCCAGCGAGCGGCAGGCCGTTGAAGCCCGAGATCGCCGCCGCCACCTCCGCCGCGGCGGTCTCGCCCTGCACCCTCACCGGCCATACCAGCACCCGCGACGGGAAGCGGTCGGCGAGCCGATGCAGAATGTCGCGGATGACCGCGCCGGTCGGCGAGGTCACCACGCCGATCACCCGCGGCAGATAGGGCAGGGGCCTCTTGCGCTCCTCGGAGAAGAGACCCTCGGCCGCCAGCGCCTTCCGCCGCATCTCGACGAGCGCCATCAGCGCGCCGACGCCGGCTGGTTCCAGCGTGTCGATGATCATCTGGTACTTCGACTGCCCGGCGAAGGTCGACAGCCTGCCGGTGGCCAGCACCTCGACGCCTTCCACCGGTTTGAACTTGAGCCGTTGGTAGGTCGAGCGCCAGACCACCGCCTCCAGGCGTGCCCGCTCGTCCTTGAGGGCGAAGTAGGCATGCCCGGATGAATGCGGTCCGCGGAATCCCGATATTTCGCCGCGCACGCGCACGTATCCATAGGCGTCTTCGACCGTCCGCTTCAGCGCGGCGGAGATCTCGGAGACGGTGTATTCGCTGATGTTGGCGGCGGGTCCGGCCATGACGGGCAAGACCTGACGCCTGGCGGCGCGCGGGTCAAGCTGGCGCCCGCCTTGCCGCCGGCGGTCTTTCGGCCTATCGCGGTCGGCGATGGCCCGGTTCGACTTTAACGCCAGGCGTCTTTTCGTCCGCGCCCCCTTGTCAGCCGGCGCTCGGATCGACCTCGATCGCGGCCAGGCCAACTACCTGGTCAACGTTCTGCGCATGAAAGGCGGGGACCAGATCCTCATCTTCAATGGTCGCGACGGCGAATGGACCGCGAGCCTCCTCGCCGAAGGCCGCAAACGTTGGCGGCTCGATGCCGGCTCCAGAGTACGTCCGCAGCCGGCCCCACCCGATCTCCACTACCTGTTCGCGCCCCTCAAGCAGGCGCGCCAGGACTACATGGTCGAGAAGGCGGTCGAGATGGGGGCAGGGCGGCTGCGTCCGGTCCTCACCGGCCGCTGCCAGGTGACCCGTGTCAATCTGACGCGCTTGGAGGCCAACGCCGTCGAAGCCGCCGAGCAGTGCGGCATCCTGACGATTCCGATGATCGACGAGCCGATCCCGCTCGCCACCCTTATCGCCGACTGGGCTCGCCACGAGTCAGGCCGGCGCATCGTCTATTGCGACGAAGCCGAGGAACGTTCCGATCCGCTAGCGATCCTGACGGAGGTGAAGCCGTCGCCGCTCGCCCTCCTCATCGGCCCCGAGGGCGGCTTCTCGGTCGAGGAACGCGAGACCCTTCGCGCCCAGTCGTTCGTGACGGCGCTGCCGCTCGGTCCGCGGATTCTGAGGGCTGACACCGCCGCCGTCGCCGCCCTGGCGCTGGTCCAGGCGGCGCTCGGGGATTGGAAAGACCGGCCGCCGGCCACGGATTGATTTGCAGTTATTGCGCATTGCCGGCCGCCTACGGCATTCGCTAAGGTGCCCGCCCATTCCTGCTGAAAGACAACCGCAATCGATGGCCCGCGACGTCTTCGACGCGACGCCGATCCAATCCCGCGCCCAACTCGTAGAGACCCTCGAATCCGGCTACAAGCCGCCGTCGAAGTGGCGGGTCGGAACCGAGCACGAGAAGTTCGGCTTCTACGTCGCCGATCATTCGCCGGTCCCCTACGAAGGACCGCGCGGCATCCGCCGGCTGCTGGAGGCAATGGCGGGCCTGCTCGGCTGGCAGCCGATCGAGGAGGATGGCCACATCACCGGGCTCATCCATCCCCTCGGCAGTGGCGCCATAACCCTGGAGCCGGGTGGCCAGTTCGAGCTGTCCGGGGCGCCGCTTGCAACCATCCATCAGACCTGCCGCGAGGTGAACGCCCACCTTGCCCAGGTGCGCGAGTGTGCGACGCCGCTTGGCATTGGCTTCCTTGGTGCCGGCTTCTCGCCGAAATGGACGATGGCCGAAACGCCGCGCATGCCGAAAGCGCGCTACGCCATCATGAGCCGCTACATGCCCACCGTCGGCGGTCACGGCCTCGACATGATGTATCGAACGTGCACGGTCCAGGCCAACCTCGACTTTTCCGACGAGGCCGACATGGTCATGAAGATGCGCGTCGGCCTGGCGCTGCAGCCGGTCGTGACGGCGCTCTTCGCCAACTCGCCGTTCGCCGAGGGCCGACCCAACGGCTACCAGTCGATACGTTCCGCCGCATGGCTCGACACCGATCCCGACCGCACCGGAATGCTGCCCTTTGCCTTTGAGGGCGGCTTCGGCTTCGAGCGCTACGTCGACTATGCGCTGGACGTGCCGATGTATTTCGTCAAACGAGGCAACACCTATCACGACGTCGCCGGGTCTTCGTTTCGCGACCTCATGGTCGGCAAGCTCGACAAGCTGCCCGGCGAGCACGCCACGCTGTCCGACTGGGACAACCATCTCACCACGCTGTTTCCCGAGGTTCGCCTCAAGCGCATCCTTGAGATGCGGGGCGCCGATGCGGGACCGCACCGGCTGATATGCGCTGTTCCGGCGCTATGGGTCGGGATCCTCTATGATTCAGTGTCCCTCGACGGTGCTTGGCAGATCGTCAAGGATTGGACCGCGGACGAACGCCAGGAATTGCGCGTCGCGGTGACCCGCCGCGCACTCGCCGCGCCGATCCGTAATCGCACCGTGCGCGAGGTCGCCGCCGAGGTCGTCGCGCTTGCCCGCGACGGCCTCCGCCGGCGGGAAAAACTCAACCCCGAAGGTCTCGACGAGACTATGTTCGTTTCAGCGCTTGAAGAGATCGTTGCGAGTGGCCTGACCCCGGCCGATCGGCTGCTTGCTGAGTATGCCGGGGAATGGGATGGCAAGATCGACAGGATATTCACTCAGCATGCCTACTAGTTTACAGACGCCTCGGTCGCCGTTTGATCCTCGTCAAGGCAATGCGGCGACCGTTGGCATGATCCTCCCCGAACTCCGGCCGGGAGCCAGACCATGAAGAAATCCGCAAGTGCCATCAGTGACATGCACGTCATTGTCGATCTCGCCGGCGAGCGCCGCGCGGCAACCATCGCCGCCGATCTCGCCAGCCGCCTCGATGCTCACCTCACTGGCCTGGCTGTCGCCTTCGAGCCACTAATACCGGCCTATTCGATGGCCGCGCCGGTCCCCACCGATTTCATCGTTGCCGCCCGCGAGAATGCCATCGCCGATGCGCGAGCCGCTGGTGCCGCGTTCGAAAAAATCGCCGCCGCCGCAGGCGTCCCGTTCGAGACGCTCACGCTGGAGTCGGTCGCCGGCGAAGGCTTCATGGGCGCCATCCACGATCTTCGCCTGGCCGACCTTGTCGTCGTCGGCCAAGACAATCCCGACCAGCCTGAGCCCATGCGCCCGGCGCTGATCGAATCCATCCTGTTCGATGCCGCCGCACCGACCCTGATCATCCCCTACACTGGCGTGACCGAGCTGAAGACCGGCCGCGCGATCGTCGCCTGGGACGGCAGTGCACCGGCGGCGCGCGCCGTCCGCGCCGCCCTGCCGCTCCTCCAGTTCGCCGACGACGTCCTGGTGGTGATAGTCGAGGAAGCCAGCAAATGGAGGGCAGGCGCGCCCGGCGCCGACATCGGGACCCATCTTGCCCGTCACGGCCTCGGCGTCGAGGTCAAGCGGGTGGCCAACACCATCGGCGACGTTGCCTCGTCGCTTCTCAATTTCGCGGCCGACGAGGCTGGTGACTGGATGGTGATGGGGGCCTACGGCCACAGCCGCGTGCGCGAGCTTCTTCTCGGCGGCGCCACACGCACCGTGCTCGCCTCGATGACCTTGCCCGTCCTCATGGCCCACTAACCGGCGGTCGTGCGGGCAGGCTCCGTGCGCCGTCGCCCGCCGGAATGGGAATGCGCGTCGGACCCATCCAGTGAACGCGTTTTCTCCGCACGGTGGAGACCGGGCGAACAAGCGTCCTTGCGGGCCTCCCGGCCCGCCGCTTACATGCGCACACCACGGTAACAGGAGAAAGAACGATGGCTCTGCGCATAGGCGACACCGCCCCCGACTTCGAGGCGGAGACCACGATGGGCCGGATCAGGTTCCACGAGTGGCTGGGCGATTCCTGGGGTATCTTGTTTTCCCACCCGAAGGACTTCACGCCAGTCTGCACCACCGAGCTCGGCGCCATGGCCAAGCTCCAGTCCGACTTCGACAAGCGCAACGTCAAGGTCATCGGCCTAAGTGTTGATCCGGTCACCAACCACAACGGCTGGATCAAGGACATTGAGGAAACCCAGGGTGCCGCGCCGAACTTCCCGCTGATCGGCGACCCGGGCCTGTCGATCTCGAAGCTCTACGATATGCTGCCGGCGTCCGCCGGCGACACCTCGGAAGGCCGCACGGCGGCAGACAACCAGACCGTGCGCAACGTGTACGTCATCGGCCCGGACAAGAAGATCAAACTGCTGATCTCATACCCGATGACCACCGGGCGCAATTTCGACGAGGTGCTGCGTGTCGTCGATTCGCTCCAGCTCACCGCCAAGCACAAGGTGTCAACGCCGGCAAATTGGAAGCATGGCGACGATGTGATCATCTCCGGCTCGGTGAGCAACGAAGACGCCAAGAAGATCTGGCCGGCCGGATGGAAAGAGCCGCGGCCGTACATCCGCATCGTGCCGCAGCCGGGCGGCTAAGCGCCACCGGTTCCGCCTGCGGCTGCTACCCCGGAACGGCGCGCTTCAGCGCGCCGTTCCGCTTCTGTAAGGTGTCGGCCGCCGCCGGCGGCGAGCAGGACGGTGCCGCATTGGTCCCACTATAGAAACCGGTACTCGCTGCCCTCCAGTGCCAGGCAGGTGAGGGTGCCGCCGTAGACGGCACCAGTGTCCACGTTGATGCGGTTAGACCGCACGTCGGGCTCGCGCGCCGGCGTGTGTCCGTGGATGACGACCACACCGTGGTCGCTCTCGTCCAACAGGAACTCCTCGCGAATCCAGACTAGGTCCTGTGCATCCTGCTCGTCGAGCGGCACCCCGGGTCTGATGCCGGCGTGACAGAAGAAGTAGTCGCCGAAACGTGCCGTCAGCGGCAGGTTCTTCAAGAATGTCACGTGGGCCGCGGGCATCTTTTCCTTGAGTTGGCGGGCAAGCGCGGGATAGTCGCTCATCAGCCAGGCGAAGCGGTTGACGTTGACGCCGTATGACCTGAGCGTTTCGGCGCCGCCGTTAGCCATGTAGATGCTGCCGGCGCGGGCGGGGTCGTCGAGGAAATCGGTGAGCATGACGTCGTGGTTGCCGCGCAGGCAGACCACGCGGGGATTGCCAGCGGTGAGGCCGACCAATCGTTCGATGACCGCCGCCGAATTCGGCCCACGGTCGCCATAGTCGCCGATGTGGATCACGCGATGGTCGGCGACGGGTCGTGCTTCGACGTCGGCGACGATTCTGTCGTGCATCTCGGCGAGCATGCTGTGGCAGCCATGCACGTCGCCGACTGCGTAGATGCGCATGCCCTCTGGTGTTCTCGCCTCGCCGAGCCGCATCCCTGGTCTACTCCGCACTCTCGCGATTGGCCAATCTCACGCAAGCCGAGGACGGGCACGGGAAGAACCGTGGCCGGGAGGCGACGCTATCCCACGATGAGGACGTGCAGCCGTCGCGGCCCATGTGCGCCGAGCAGGATCGTCTGCTCGATATCGCCCGAGCGCGAAGGCCCGGTGATCATGTTTACCGTTCGCGGCATCTGTCCCTTGCCGAACATCGCCCGCAACCGGTCCCACGCCGCCTCGTAGTCCCCGACCACGTCCTCGGCCTTGACGACGCAGATGTGCGTCTCGGGCAGGAAGTTGACCGTCGTCGGATTATCGGAGCCCGAAGCCAGCATCAGCGTGCCACTTTCCGCTACGCCGGCAAAGGCACGGCTCAATCCGACCGCATCGTCGTCGATGGCGGCGCCGCGGCTGACCGCGATCGGCGTCTCATCCCAGCGCAGGTCCGCCAGCAGCGAATCGTCGCCCATTCTGAGTGTTGCCGGGAGATTGTTCGACCGCAGATAGTCGACGACCGCGGCGGGCAGGTCCTTTGCCTGCGCGACGCGCGCAACGCTCGCCGCGACTTTCTCGGCCATCCGCACGAACAGAGCGACTCGCTCGGCTGCCGGCAACTGGCCACGGGCCGGGATGACGCCTTTTGGCGCCCGCCGCAAACGGTCGTCGACCGTCGCATTGCGCGGGATCTCGTTGCCGGTGACGCCGAGCGAGCGGCGGATCTTGCCGAGAACCGCGTCGCGGGTGCTCATGGCGTCCCCTTCCGTTGCGCCCACATTTCCTGGAAAGTCTGGCCCTCCGGTGCCGGCATGTCGCGATGGCCGGTCCAGCCACCGGCGAGCGGCAGCCGCCGGAAGCGGCCCTTGCGTGCGCCGAGATTGCCGAGCGCGCGCATCGCGATGCGGGTGACGAACTGATAGAGGCGCGGGCGCTTGGCGAAAAACGCCCACAGCCGGAGTCCCCAGCGATAGGTCGTCGGCGACAGGTGACGTTCGAATTCCCGTTCGCGCCAATGACGCATCATCCTTGGTAGCGGGATTTTCATCGGGCAAACCGCTTCGCAGCGCCCGCAGAAGCTGGACGCGTTAGGCAGGTGCCCGGCTTGATCGATGCCGATCAGCGCCGGCGTCAGCACCGCCCCCATCGGCCCGGAATAGACCCAGCCATAGGCGTGGCCGCCGATCGCTTGGTACACCGGGCAGTGGTTCATGCAGGCGCCGCACCGGATGCAGCGCAGCATGTCCTGGAACTCCGACCCAACCATTGCGGAGCGGCCGTTGTCCAGGATCACGACGTGGTACTCTTCGGGCCCGTCCGGATCGCCCGGCCGCCGCGGCCCGGTCGAGAACGTCGTGTAGCAGGCCATGTCCTGCCCGGTCGCCGAACGCGCCAGCAGCCGCAGGATCTGGCTCACGTCCTCCAGCGTCGGCGTGATCTTCTCGATCGTCGCCAACACGATATGGACACGCGGCAGCATCTGGGTCAGGTCGCCGTTGCCCTCGTTGGTGACGATTACCGAGGTTCCGGTCTCGGCGATCAGGAAGTTTGCTCCCGTGATGCCGACTTCCGCCGTCTGAAATTGGCGGCGCAGGATTGCGCGCGCCTCGCCAAGCAGCGCCGTCGGCTCGGTGAGGTCGCGCTCCGGCGAGAGGTTCGTGTGCGCTCGCCGAAACTCAGCCTCGATCTGGTCCTTGGTAACGTGCACCGCCGGCGCGATGATGTGGCTCGGCGGCTCGTGGCGAAGCTGGATGATGTACTCGCCGAGATCGGTTTCGACCGCCTCGACGCCGCTTTCCGCCAAATGCTCGTTGAGGCCGATCTCCTCGGCGATCATCGACTTGCCTTTGGTGACCGTTTGCGCCCCGACGCGGAGGCAGATGTCCCGGATCAGGTCGCGCGCCTGCGACGCCGTCTCCGCATAGTGGACCTGGCCGCCGGTCTCGGTGACCTTCTCCTCGTAGGCCTCGAGATAAAGGTCGAGATGAGCGAGCGTGTGATTTTTGATATCGCGCGCCGCGGCGCGCAGTGCCTCGAATTCCGGCAGTGCCTCGATCGCCGCCGCGCGCTTGTCGACAAAGCCGCTCCTGGCGTGACCCAGCGCCTCTTGCAAATGGCGGTCGTCGAGCGCCCGCCGGGCGTTGCTCTTGAATGCCGGTGAGCCGACGTCCATGGTTTCAGCCAGCCTGCGACCGCTCGGCCGGGTCGGCCGCCGGCTCGCCGATCGCTGGCGCCGCGGTCGTGCCGGCGAGGACTTCTACGACGTGCCGCGCCGATACGGCGATGCCCTGACGGCGCAGCTTGCCGGCAATGTTCAACAGGCAGCCGAGGTCGCCGGCAAGCACCGTCCCCGCGCCTGACGCCGCGATCGCCGCCGTCTTCTTCTCGACGATGGCGTTTGAGAGGTCGGGGTATTTGACGCAGAACGTCCCGCCGAACCCGCAGCACGCCTCGGTATCGTCCATTTCGGTCAGCCTCAGCCCGCGCACCGTTTTCAGGAGCGCTCGCGGCTGGTCCCGGATGTCGAGCTCGCGCAGGCTGGAGCAGGAGTCGTGATAGGTGACCGTCCCCTCGAACGCCGCCGCGACGCCCTCAACGCCCCGCACATCGACCAGGAAGCTAACGATCTCGTGGACCTTGGCGGCAAACGCCGTGGCCCGGCCGCTCCACGCGGCGTCGTCGGCGAACAGGCGGGGATAGTGGACCTTGAGCATGCCGGCGCAGGAGCCGGATGGCGCCACCACGTAGTCGTAGGGCTCGAACGCCGCGATCACCAGCCGCGCGATCGCGCGCGCATCATCACGGTCGCCAGAATTGTAGGCGGGCTGTCCGCAACAGGTTTGCGCCGCCGGCACCGCGACGCGACACCCCGCCATTTCCAGAAGCCTGACGGCAGCGAGACCGACGCTGGGGCGAAAAAGATCGACCAGGCAGGTGACGAACAGGCCGACCGTCGGTGCGTTTTCTGCCTTCGCCATCTTGATCTTCCGCGGGAGTCACGGGCTTCGATAGCAGGCTCGGCAAGCACATATCAACACGGCGCTCCCGCGGGCCGCCGTGTTTCGACGCATTTCGTGAAATGAGAAAGGAGGGCGCAGCGCGCCCTCCTTCGACAGTGTCGCTTTGGTCACCCGGTCTTTACCGGCGACGGGAGGTGCCCTTGGTCGAGATCTTCTTCTTGGTGCTCTTGGACGATCCGCCCTTGGTGTAGGACTTGGTGCTCTTGGACGATCCGCCCTTGCTGTAGGACTTGGTGCTCTTGGACGATCCGCCCTTGCTGTAGGACTTGCCGTTCTTGGACGACCCGCCCTTGCTGTAGGACTTGCCGTTCTTGGACGACCCGCCCTTGCTGTAGGACTT
>CAYTXI010000001.1:0-52389 GCA_964441935.1 uncultured Bauldia sp. | reverse complement strand
GCGTCGATGACGGCGGCGCAGTTGTAGTAGACGCCGGTGATCTCCTCCTCGTAGAGCGGGGCGACGATCACCATGGAGTGCTTCTTGGCAAGCTCCTGCATCAGCTTGACGGTTGGGCCGTCGGGGATGGCTTCGGCGGCGCCGTACCACTTACCGTCTTGGCTCGGACAGAAATACGGCTGGGTGAACACCTCCTGGAAGCAGAGCACCTGAACGCCTTGCTTCCCCGCCGCCTCGATCAACGGCAGATGGGCCGCAATCATCTTGTCCTTGATCTCGGCGGGCGACATCGAGGTGTCGCCCTTCAGCTTCATCTGGATGAGACCGCCCTTGAGCTTCGCCATGTTGTGCCTCGCCTACCTTCTTCTGGCCTACCGTCAGCGCGTGCTCGGCGTGCTTTGGCCCACCCTACTCCGCCGGCTCTGACACGCGCATGGGGTTGTTGGGGTGTTGGGTCCAGTTGAGATGGCCCGTTGCCGGCGCGCCGGTGTGTGGATCGACGCCGGCGGTGAGGCGCTCCATTGTGATGCAGTTTTCGACCGGACAGACGTTGACGCAGAGGTTGCAGCCGACACACTCGGCGTCGACCACCTCGAAGTGTCGGCGGCCGTTCTTGGTGGCGGTGATCGCCTGATGGGAGGCGTCCTCGCAAACGATGTGGCAACGACCGCACTCGATGCACAGATCCTGGTTGATGCGCGCCTTGGTGACGTAATTGAGGTTGAGGTACTGCCAGTCGGTGACGTTGGGCACGGCACGGCCGACGAGGTCGTTGAGTTTCATCTGACGCTCATCGAGGTAGTGGTCCAGCCCCGAGATCAGTTCACCGACGATCTTGAATCCGTAGGTCATGACCGCCGTGCAAACCTGGACGTTGACGGCCCCGAGCGCCAGAAACTCGGCGGCGTCGCGCCACGTGGTGATGCCGCCGATGCCGGAGATGGATATGCCTCCGGCTTCCTTGTCGCGGGCGATCTCGGACACCATGGAGAGCGCGATGGGCTTGACCGCCGGGCCGCAATAGCCACCGTGCGAGCCCTTGCCGTCGATCGACGGCTCGGGCGAAAACGTGTCGAGGTCGACATTTGTGATCGAGTTGAGAGTGTTGATCAGCGACACCGCGTCGGCGCCACCTTGCTTGGCGGCGCGCGCGGGGTAGCGGATGTCGGTGATGTTCGGCGTCAGCTTGACGATGACCGGCATGCGGGTGCCGGCCTTGCACCAACGAGTGACCATTTCGATGTACTCGGGCACTTGGCCGACTGCAGAGCCCATGCCACGCTCGCTCATACCGTGGGGGCATCCGAAGTTGAGCTCGACACCGTCTGCACCGGTGTCCTCGACCGCCTTTAGAATCGCCTTCCAGTTGGGCTCCTCGCAGGGAACCATCAGCGAGACGACGAGCGCGCGGTCGGGCCAGTCGCGCTTGACCTGCTTGATCTCGTTGAGGTTCACCTCGAGCGGGCGGTCGGTGATCAGCTCAATGTTGTTAAGGCCAATCAGCCGGCGATCGCCGGCGTGGATGGCGCCATAGCGCGGTCCGGCGACGTTGACGATCGGCGGGTCCTCGCCGAGGGTCTTCCAGACGACGCCGCCCCAGCCCGCTTTGAAGGCGCGGACGACGTTGTATTCCTTGTCGGTCGGCGGGGCCGAGGCGAGCCAGAAGGGGTTCGGCGACTTGATGCCGACGAATTCGGAACGGAGATCGGCCATCGACGTTTCCTCTCAAGATGAGCCCGATAGCGCGCGGTGGATCGATTCGGCGGCGATCTTGCCGTCCTCGACGGCCACGACGGTGAGGTCCTTGCCACCGGCGATGCAATCGCCGCCCGCCCAGACGCCCGCAAGCGTGGTGCGTCGCTCCTCGTCGACCTTGATGCGTCCGGAGTCCAGCTCAATCATCCCGTCGGCGCCGTCGAGCGCGGCCGTGACGAACGTCTGCCCTATCGCCTTGAACACCGCGTCGGCCTCGACCACGAAAGTCTCGCCGGTGCCGGATAGCGAGCCGTCGACGGCGGCGGTGTACTCGAACTCGACCGCGACCACGGCGCCGCCCGATGAAACCAGCCGCCTCGGCATGGCGCCGTGCTTGATCTTGACGCCGCTCGTCTGGGCGAGCTCCTGCTCGTACTCGCTGGCGCCCATGCGGGCAGCGTCGCGGCGGTAGACAATGGTGACGTCCTCGGCGCCGAGTCGTTTCGATTGCGAGGCAATGTCGATGGCGGTCATGCCGCCGCCGACGACAACCACCTTGCGGCCGACCGGCAGCGTCGCAAGGTCCTCGGCCTGCCGCAATTCGGCGATGTAGGCGACCGCGTCAAAGACTCCGGCGACCTGCTCTCCGACAAGGCCGAGGGCGTTGACTCCGGTCAGGCCCATGCCCAGGAACACGGCGTCGAAGTCCTCGCGAAGCTCGGCGAGGGTGAAGTCGCGGCCCAGCTGTTTGCCGGCTTCGACCGTAATACCGCCAATCGACAGGATGAAATCGACCTCGGCCTGAGCGAAATCGTCGACCGTCTTGTAAGCCGCGATGCCGTATTCGTTGAGACCGCCGATCTTCGGCCGGGCATCGTAGATAACGACGTCGTGGCCATGCGTGGCGAGGCGGTGGGCGCACGAGAGGCCGGCCGGACCGCCGCCGACGACCGCGACGCGACGGCCGGTCCGCGCGGCGCGCACGAAGGGCTGCTTGCCTTCGGCCATGAGGGCATCAGTGGCGTAGCGTTGGAGCCCGCCGATCCGCACGGGTTTGCCCTCGGCCGCCTGGCGCACGCACGCCTCCTCGCAGAGGGTTTCGGTCGGGCAGACCCGCGCGCACATACCCCCGAGGATGTTGGCAGACAGGATCGTCTCGGCCGCGCCCTTGGGGTTGTCGGTCAGGATCTCGCGGATGAACATCGGGATGTCGATCCCGGTCGGGCAAGCGGCGACGCACGGCGCGTCGAAGCAGAAATAGCAGCGGTCGGCCTCGACCGTGGCCTGATGGCGATCGAGCGGCGGGTGGAGGTCGCTGAAATTGGCGACGTAGTCTTCCTGATTCAAACGCCCGGCGGCGATATCAGGCACCCTGTCGACCGCCATGGGTCCCCTCCGGCCGGCGTGACGCTTTGATCCATTTGGACAAATCGCGGGAAGAGCGTCAAGGCGCCATTGCCGGCAGCCGCGCTGCCCGGCTGTTTTCTACGAGCCGAGGGACTGTGTGCCGTTCGGCGAGCATCTTGTTCGGATCAGGAGCGACCCTTAGCGTGTCGCTGAACGATGTCCGCTCAGCGCCAAGAGCTGCCATTCACAGTTCGTCACAACCGACCACCGTCGCTCACTCGCCAGCGAGCCAGGTATCCATCCAATCAGATCCGCCTCGCGTCGGAAACTTGAGCTGTAAGCTCAATCGTCGGCGCAATCTTCACACCCCGTGTACACAAACGGCTCTATGTCGTCGGCGGAAACGGGACAGGTGTCCACGTCCCAGGTGCGCCATGCGTAGCCCAGGCGCGCAGCGGCTGCTTTTTCCTTCGGGCTCAGCTCGTACCAATCCTTGTTGTCGGACGTCGGTGCGGGGGCGTCGCCGTACCACCGGTCTTCATCCCATCCAAGCGCGGCCCAGGATTGCTGCTGGTCCGCGGACATTTCGTCCCAGTCCAGATCATTCCACGCGCAGACGCTTATCGCGGCGTGAGCCATGGTGTCCAACGGTCCGGCCGGCAGGACAACTTGGGTGGCCACAAGGGACACGGCTGACAAGCCGCAGGCAATAGCGACGCGGACCAACAGTCTGCTGATCTTCATTGTCTTCCTCATCCACTCACCATCGCAGGCCTGCTCGTTTGAGACAGGTGTGCTCGAGACTTCAACGGCGTCGAAAATACTTCGGCGCAATCGGAACTGTCCCGGTACATGAGTGGTCAAGGTTAATTCGAGCAGACGCGCGGCAACTTCACTTGTGACGATCGACGGGCTGATCTTTCACTGATGGCCCATTCCTTCGACGATGTCTGCTTTGGGTCGAAGCGGGCTGTGGCAGGTCGTTCGTCGATATCGCCTTCGCGCCGACCTCGGAATCGCCTTCGGGCCGACCTCGAACGTCGTCGCTCGTTGTGGGAGCGGGCCGCGTCCCGGCTTCGTTAGCGCCCAGACCCATGCCGCCATTGGCCCAGGTTCGCGGCGATCATTAATCACAGTTGTTAGCATTAATAATGCCTAGTCATGTGATCGATTGACTCCTGAAGAAAAAGACCAATTTTGAGGCTGCAGCGGCCAAATAAAGCCATGCCACCACTCCAACAAGGTGGAACTGTAATACTATGAGAGTCGAAGTCGCATTCTATTCTCCAACTTAAAGAGGGCGTGGGCAACGATGATCGAGACCCTGCTCCCGGCCGCCGCATGCTCCGAGATGTTCTCTGACGCTCCGGAGTCAACAATGTTCGCGATCGAAGCCGCCATGGTGGCCAGCGCCGTTGCTGAACGTCGCCGCGAATTCGGCACGGTCCGCCATTGCGCCCGCCGAGCACTGCGCGAGATCGGAGTGCCACCGGTTCCAATTCTCCCCGACGCGGACGGGGCTCCGCGCTGGCCGGCCGGCGTGGTCGGGAGCATGACCCATTGCACCGGCTATCGCGCCGCCGTCGTCGCGCGCTCGCGGACGCTACGCAGCGTCGGCGTCGACGCTGAGCCGGATCGTGCACTGCCCGCCGAAGTGCTCGACCTCATCGTGCAGGGCGAGGAACGAGATCAGTTGCGGGCGTTAGCGGACGCTTACCCCACTCGGCATTGGGGTACGATCCTGTTCTGCGCCAAGGAAGCGATTTTCAAGGCATGGTTTCCCATCACCCGCCACTGGCTGGACTTCCTGGACGTGTCGGTGAAAGTGCATCGAGGCGGCACTTTTTGGGCATACCTTCACGCGTCATCTACTCCGGGGGCGGAGGTGACTGCCATTGGGCGGTGGACAGTCGGTGGTGGCTTTATTGCCGCGGCAACCTCGGTCAGACAGAGCCGCGGCGCGATTGAACCACTGCAATCAGCGACAGTTGGCCGTTCTCGGATGGAGCGAGGGACCGTCGGGGTAAAGACGGGCGCAAACGAGCGCTACCGGAACGGACGCCCGCGTTAGCCCAGGGCAATTGCGCTGTCAGAGCGGGGTCCCCTGGCAGCGCCGGACGCCTTGCGGTTCTGGTCCTATCTCCCCTGCCCGGCCGAATTCGCCGCCATCCGCTGCACAGCTTCGCCACCGTGACCATTCGGTGCCGGATATCCAGCCGAATGCCGCACGGCGATGTCTGCGTGCCTGCGGACCCCGAGCTCCTCCGCGATAGCCAACTCGAGGATGCCAAGGCCCTCCATCAGCTCGTTCCGATGGATCGTCAATGGCGCAAGGCACTTGATGACCTCGTCCTCGGGACCGGACCGTTCGATGATTAGGCCACGCTCAAAGGCACGCGCCGTCACG
Source organism: uncultured Bauldia sp. (assembly GCA_964441935.1). GTDB lineage: Bacteria > Pseudomonadota > Alphaproteobacteria > Rhizobiales > Kaistiaceae > JBBDMC01. Next base: position 46,940 of record CAYTXI010000001.1, on the reverse strand, counting down.
GCGGCGGCCCGCTTCGGATCGGCGCAGCGTATGCCACGCATCATTCCGCGGCCACGGGCCTCCACGAGATCTGGCGAAAAGCGGTCGACCAGCTCTTGAAGCTGCTGACCGACCGCAATGCCGGTCCGTTCGATCGTGTCGGCAAAGTCCGACGTGCGCCAGTAGTGTTCGAGGGCGGCGGTGGCGGTAACGAACGCATGGTTGTTGCCGCGGAAAGTCCCGTTGTGCTCACCCGGTTTCCAGACATCGAGGTCGGGCCGGATCAGAACGATTGCAAATGGCAGTCCGTAGCCGGAAAGCGACTTCGACAGTGTGACGATGTCGGGCGTGATGCCCGCAGGCTCAAAGCTGAAGAAACTGCCGGTGCGGCCGCAACCGGCCTGGATGTCATCCACGATGAGCAGGATGCCCTTAGCCCGGCACAATGCTGCCATGCGCCGCAGCCAGCCGCTGCTCGCGACATTGAGACCGCCCTCCCCCTGCACCGTTTCGACGATCATCGCCGCAGGATGATCGACGCCGCTCGACGGGTCGGATATCAGTCGCTCGATGTATGCAACCGTGTCGACCTCCGGTCCGAAATAGCCGTCGTAAGGCATCACCGTGGTTCCGAACAACGGCATGCCGGCGCCGCCACGGTTGTAACTGTTGCCGGTCGCGGCCAGGGCCCCCATCGACACACCGTGAAAACCGTTGGTGAACGAGATGACGTTGGTGCGTCCGGTGGCCTTGCGCGCTAGCTTGAGCGCAGCTTCGACCGCGTTCGTGCCGGTCGGGCCGGTGAACTGGACGACGTAGTCGAGCCCGCGTGGTACGAGGATGATCTCGGACAGCGCCTCCAAGAAGCGCTCTTTGGCGGTCGTGTGGAGATCGAGACTAAGGGTGATCCCGTCGCGCTCGATGTGCTCGACGAGGGCCTTCTTCAGACGCGGATTGTTGTGCCCATAGTTCAGAGATCCGGCGCCCGCCAGGAAATCCAAGTAGCGGCGGCCATCCACGGTCCAGAGCTCGGCGCCAAGGGCCCGGTCGATGACGCATGGAAATGTCCGGGCGTAGGAACGCACCTCTGATTCGAGATGGGCAAAGATGCTGTCTGTGAACATCGTTTCACGCTGACCCCTTTTCTGCGGGACGGCAGCTTTCGCCGCTAGCGACTCGGTCATGGCGCGGTTCTGGATCCCGCCCTGCATAAACAGTCGCCGTTGTTAATGTTAAATTTTTACTTTGTTCTTCCGTGTCTAGTTGACTCATCTTTTATACCATTCATTAATACTTCGAAAGCGGAAGAATCTGGCGCGGTTCGAAGAACACTCAACATGGTTAAACGCAAAAGGGTCGAGGTGATCTGAGGTCGCCGCCGAAGCAACTCACTTCCCGAGAATGACCTGCGGGATGGGTACAGACGCAGATCGGGCGGTGGAATTGTTTGGATCGGCGACCTATCGATCGGTTATTTGGGCGTGAAATTGCGGACTTATACTTAAAATGCACGCTAATCCTCTTCTCTGTACAGATTTCAACAATGAAGTTCGTTGGCTCGAGGATGAACGGCTCGACCAAGTGTTTGAGCAACGCTGTGACGAACTGCCTGCCGATCACCTGGCGATCGTCGCCGAAAACGTCGCCCTCACGTTTCGCGAGCTGGACAACCAAGCCAATCAGGTCGCGCGCCACCTCCTCGGCCGGGGCCTGAAGCCGGGCGACCGCGTCGGGCTGCTGTTCGACAAGTCGGTGCACGCCTACACGACGCTTTTGGCAGTCGTGAAGCTCGGCGCTGCGTACGTGCCGCTCGACGCCGGTTTTCCCGCGGATCGCATCGGGTTCATTTTGGAGGACGCGGGCATCAGTGCCGTCGTCTCGGTGTCGCGGTTCCGCGACAAGCTTGCCGAGTTCGACGTGCCGCGGATATTCGTCGACCTCGACCAGCCGATGATCGGCGCGCGATCCGAGGCCCGACTCAGACTCGATGAAAAGCCGGCGTCGAGTGACCGGCTCTTCTACATCATCTACACGTCCGGAACGACCGGCAAGCCCAAGGGCGTGGCGATCGAGCACGCTGGCATCTGCAACTTCGTCAAGGTCGCCAAAGAAGTCTACGGCGTCCGTGAGGACGACCGCTGTTATCAGGGAATGACGCTCGCCTTCGACTTCCATGTCGAGGATCTGTGGGTTCCGCTGATCTCCGGTGCGACGCTGATCGCCGGCAAGTCGAGTGGCACGTTGTTCGGCGGCGATCTGCATGCGTTCCTGCGGGAGCAGCGGGTGACGGTGCTGCCCTGCGTGCCGACACTCTGGGCCACTTTGGAAGCGGACCTTCCGGACGTGCGCATCGTGCTCCTGTCGGGCGAAGCGGTACCGCACAATCTCGTGGTCCGCTGGCACCGTCCGGGGCGCACGATTCTCAACGCCTACGGACCAACTGAGTGCTCGGTCAGCTCGACGTTGCGGAAGCTCGAGCCGGAAAGCCCAGTCACCATCGGTCGGCCGCTGCCGACCTACACGGTGGTGATCCTCGATGAGCACAAGGACGCGGTCGTCGAGCACGGCGCGATTGGTGAAATCGGCATCGCCGGCATCGGGCTCGCGCTCGGCTACCTCAATCGCGAGGAGCTGACTAAGCAGAAGTTCATTTCCGACTTTCTCGATCTCCCCAACAATCCATCGAAGCGCATCTACCGCACGGGCGATCTTGGCCGCATCCGCGAAGACGGCGAGCTCGAGTTCCACGGCCGCATCGACACCCAGATCAAGATCCGCGGCTACCGTGTTGAGCTTGAGGAGATCGAGGCAGTGCTTCTGGAACTGCCGCACATCTCACAGGCAGTCGCGAATCCTTACGAAGCTGAGCCCGGCGCGACTGAACTGGTGGCTTACTTCACGCGCAAACAGGGAGCGCCGTACGTCTCGCTGAGCGATGTGCTGGAGACGCTGCGCCGTCGCCTCCCCGGCTACATGGTGCCCGCCTATCTCGAAGAGCTGCCGCTTATTCCGATGACGTCGAACAACAAGGCGGATCGTAAGAATCTGCCGGCACCGACGGGGCCGCGTCTATCGGTTTCGAGCAGCAAGTACGTTGCGCCGAGGACAGCGACCGAGAAGGCGCTTTCTGATGCCCTCATCGAGGTCATGCGAATCGAGCGCGCCTCCGTAGAGGACAACTTCTTCTCCGATCTTGGCGGCCACTCGCTACTTATGGCGCGCTTCAGCGCCGATATTCGCAGGCGGCTGAACATCTCCGCCGTGTCCATGCAGGACATCTACCTCAACCCAACGATCGAGAAGCTCGCCCGCCACATCGATTTCCTGCCGGAGGAGGAGTCGGAGGAAGGCGAGCAGGGGGCGCTACCGTTCCACATTCCCTCCGACCTCGATTACTACCGCTGCGGGGCGCTGCAGCTTGCCTGGTATGTCGGTTGGATGGCCATCGGCGTGTGGGTCTTCGTCGCCTCGATCCGCTGGACCTACGCGGCGATGCCCGACTACGGCACAGTCTTCCTGCGCGTTGAGATGCTCGCCGCCGCCCTCCTCGTGCTCACCACGATCGTACCGCTCGCCGTGAAATGGCTGGTGATCGGAAAGTGGAAGCCGGAGGTCATCCCGATCTGGAGTCTTCGCTACTTTCGCTTTTGGGCTCTCAGGGGTTTTGTTCGCAGCGCGCCGATCGCTCGCTTCGGCGCCCCTTACTACAACCTCTATCTTCGGCTTCTTGGCGCTAAGATCGGCGCGAACACGGTGATCCAAGCCAAGTCCATGCCCGTCTGCACCGATCTCATCTCGATCGGCGCGAACACGGTGATCAGCAAGGACGCAATCCTCCAGGGATACAAAGCGCAGTCGAACTATATCCACACCGGCGCGGTCACGATCGGCTCCAACGCCTTCGTGGGCGAGGCCGGCATCCTCGACATCGACACCACGATGGAGGACGACACCCAGCTTGGGCACGCGTCGTCCCTACACAGCGGCCAGCGCATCCCCAAGGGCAAGCATTACCACGGATGCCCCGCCCAGGAGACGACCGCCGACTATTGCGTGATCGAGCCGAAGACGTGCTCCACCTTCCGTCGCTGGGCTTATCCGACCAGCTTCATCCTCACGGGCTTCGTGCTGGCGCCGATCCCAGTGATCATCCTCTACGCGCTGTTCCCGCATATCTACGAGCTCATCGTGGGACAGTTTCCCTACGACGCGCCAGCAAACGCGCTGCTCGCTCTCGGCGGCGAGACGTTGCTGGCAACGCTGACCGTGTTCTTCATCGGTGTTCCGCTGGCTCTGCTTTCCATAAGCCTCATCGCAAGGCTGCTGAATAGACTGCTGGAGACGGACAAGACCTACGTCCTCTATGGCTGGCATCATTTCGTCCACCAGTGGATTTCGGGGATGACGAACTCCGTCTTCTACAATCGGCTTTTCGGCGACAGTTCCGCCATCGTCCATTACCTGGGATGGATCGGTTATCGCCTGAACACGATCATCCAGACCGGCTCCAACTTCGGCATGGATCAGCGCCACGACAATCCGTTCCTGTGCGACATCGGCACCGGGACGATGGTGTCGGGGGGGCTGAAGATGATGAACAAGACGATGTCGCACGAGGCCTTCAAGGTCAGCACGGTGAAGGTCGGCGAGCACAACTACCTGGGCAACTACGTTCGCATCCCGGCCGACTCCAAGATGGGCGCCAACGTTCTCCTTGGGACCAAGGCGCTGGTGCCCATCGACGGTCCGATTCGCGAGAATGTCGGGCTGCTTGGTTCCCCCGCCTTCGAGATTCCGCGTGCTACCAGCCGGGACCTAGAGCTAGCGCAGATGGATGATGCGACGCGCGAGCGTCAACTCCACGCGAAGAACCGCTACAATCTCGTGACGGGGGCGCTGTTCCTCCTCACCAACTGGTTCCAGCTCTTTGTCGGCACGTGCGCCGGGCTGCTGGCTCTGGTCTACTACCCCGTGTACGGCATCGCCGGGGTTTACGCCTACGCCGCATTCTCCCTCTTCTTCGGAATATTCTGGCTGTGGTTCGCCGAACGGTCCGTGCTGCGCTTCGGCCGACTGACGCCCAAGGTCGTCTCGCTGCTCGATGAGTATTTCTGGTTCCACGAGCGCCACTGGAAGCTGACCGGGCTGTGGCTCATCGAGCCGTTCTTCAACGGAACTCCCTTCCGCACCATCATCTCGCGTCTTCAGGGCGTGAAGATCGGCAAGAAGTGCTTCGACGACGGCAGCAACTTCGACGAGTACACACTGATCGAGGTCGGCGACTACGTGAACGTCAACGCCGAATGCGTGGTGCAGCCGCACTCGCTCGAGGAAGGCGTCTTCAAATCCGACTACGTGAAGATCGGCACGGGCTGCACGCTGGGCGTTGCGTCGAACGTGCACTACGGCGTGACGATGGGAGACTACGTCGTGCTCGGTACCGATTCCTTCCTGATGAAGGGAGAGATCGTCGATTCAAACACGACGTGGCGCGGCAATCCGGCAAAGGCGGTCGGTGGCACGGCATTCAAGAATGTGGGGCCGGACGCCGCGGAGACGCGTGCTCCGGCGTGTGCGGCGTAGGCGAGGCAGGGCGTCCGGGGTCTGGATGGAGTTTGCGTCATGCGCGTCCTGTTGAGGCAGCCACTCGAAACGCTGGAGACGACGAGCACGGACCGGCCGATCGACTTCCATCGCCGCCTACCGGACTACCGACCCTCGCCGTTGCTGGAGGCGCCGCACCTCGCCGAGCGGCTCGGCGTTGCCAAGGTCTTTGTCAAGGATGAGACTGCGCGTTTCGGGCTGCCATCGTTCAAGATTCTCGGTGCATCATGGGCAACCTATGCCGCGCTCCGTGAGCGGCTCGGTCCCGCCCCGGATGGCCCGCTCACCTACGACAAGCTGCGGGCTTGGGTCGCGCCGCTGCGTCCGCTGACGCTGATTGCCGCCACCGACGGCAACCACGGCCGCGCGGTGGCGCGGGTGGCACGGTGGCTCGACCTCCACGCGCGCATCTTCGTGCCGAACTTCGTGTCGAAGGGCCGCTGCGAGGCCATTGAGGCGGAGGGCGCCGAGCTGACCGTTATCGACGGCGTCTATGACGCGTCAGTCGATGCCGCTATCGAGGCGGCGGGCGACCCCGACACGGTACTCATTACAGACACGGCCCGCTCGGCCTCCGACATCGTCCCTCGGCTGGTGACGGCCGGCTATTCGACTGCCTTCGGCGAGGTCGAGCAGCGGCTCGCGCTGTCCGGAGACGACCGCATTGATGCGGTGTCGGTTCAGGCCGGGGTCGGCGGACTGGCGTCGGCCGCTACAAAGTGGGCCCGGCGCACGCGGCGCGGCCGTGCGCCGCGGGTCATCATAGTCGAGCCAGAGTCGGCCGCCTGTGTGACCACGGCGCTTGCCGCTGGAGAGCCGATCGCGGTGTCGGCAAGTGAGGTGTCGGCGATGAGTTGCCTCCAATGTGGGACCGTGTCGCTCAGCGCATATGCGACTCTCGCCGCCGGGGTCAGTTGCTGTCTCGCCATCGAGGACTCGTGGGCGGAAGCGGCGGCCGTCGAGCTACGGGCCTGTGGCCTTCAAACGGGCATCAGCGGGGCTGCCGGAACCGGCGGCCTTCTGGCAGCCTTCGGCGGTCCTTTCGCGGGTGCCATCCGTGAGCACCTTGACCTCGATTCCGCTGCGCGGTTGCTGGTCGTCGCCACCGAAGCGTCATCGGCGTCCCAGACTGCACAGCACGATGATATGGTGGCCGCGTGACGCGGGCTAAGAAGCATGCGGGCGTTGTTGCCGGCGTTCTCCATTCGCACTCGGAGATTGTCGAGAAAGTGCGGCTTTAACACCTTAGAATGTCCGGCGTACTGGTGTAGTGCATACCCAGCGCGCCGAGCTCCTCACGGCCGGCCGCGTGAAGGAAGCGACTGCTCCTTGAACATCATCGGAACGAACGGCTTGGGTTGGCGGTGGCGATTCGGGGCAATTCCGCCTTTCAGCGACTCCCCTGCCCTGCTAAGTGACTGACAATCCGAGCCGGATGGGTGGCCGAGTGGTCGAAGGCACCGGTCTTGAAAACCGGCAGGCGGGAAACCGTCTCGTGGGTTCGAATCCCACCCCATCCGCCATTTTCATAAATCCTTCTTGTTGTGGGCGTTGGCGGCTGTTCTGGGCTTGGACGCGAAAGCCCATCTAGCGAGCGCCGATGCTATCGTCGCGGCCATGCCGGGGCTGGTGCCGACGAGCGGATTCGCGCGATGGACGGGTGTCGTCGCGCTCGCAATCGCTGCGGTAGAGCTTGCGGCATGCGCCCACGTCGTGGAGACGCCGACCGGTGCGATCGTGCAGATGAAGGCAACGGTTGACATCAAGGTACCTGTCGAATCAGCCTACGCCTTCGCCGCGAACGCAGCGAACGACGCCCTGTGGCGCGACGAGGTCGTGCGTATCAGCGGCGCCCCCACGATGTACGTCGGAGGCCGCTACACCGAATACGCGAAGCTCGGCCCCGACGGCCATCACGTGACGATTACCAAAATCCAAGCGTTAAACGCGCCAAACTCGGTGCGCTACGCGACGGCGTCCGGGGCCGCGCCGGCTCTCGCCGTCGAGCGGACGTTTGCGGCGATCGGACCGGCCGAGACGCGCTTCACGTATCGGGTGTCGGCCACCACCGAGCTTGTGGGCGACCTCACCGCGAAGGCCCTGCCGAACGTCTTGGCCGGCTCCTTCTATCAAATGCGGATGCGCCGGTATCAGCGGCACCTCAGGGCGCTGCTGGAAGACGGCGAATAAAGCGGGGGGTCGGATCGGCCATCATGCCCAGTGCCACCGCCCTAACTTCCCTTCCCGCACGACTCGGGCGATAAAGCGCCCGAAAGGCGGGGAGCCATGCGATGACGACCTGGGTCGTGCTGGCGATCGCAGCCGCGGTCGCGGTCTACGTCATCGTCCTCTTTAACCGACTGGTGAAGACGCGGCAGATGGCGGCCGAGGGCTGGAGCGGCATCGACGTGCAGCTCAAGCGGCGTGCCGATCTCGTCCCCAACCTCGTCGACACCGTCAAGGGCTATGCCAGCCACGAGCGGGCGCTGTTCGAGGAGATCACCGGGCTCAGATCCGCGGTCGGCCGTTTGGCGGAGGGTGAGGTCGTCGAGCGGGGCCGGCTGGAAGGGATGCTGACGGGGGCGCTCGGCAAGCTCTTGGCCCTGGCCGAGGCATACCCGGAACTCAAGGCCAGCCAGAACTTCCGTGACCTGCAAGCTGCGCTCGCCGGCGTCGAGGACGAAATCCAGATGGCGCGGCGCTACTACAATGGCGCGACGCGCAACCTGAACGTGATGGTCGAGTCATTTCCGAGCAACCTCGTGGCGCGGGCGCTTGCCTTCCACAAACGCGACTATTTCGAAATCGACGACACGGACCGAACCGCTCCTGCGGTCACGTTCAGCGGATAGCGGAGGCCAGCGATGCTGGTGCGGCGTACGTCTCCCTTCGTTGCCAGGGTCTCTCAGGCCTGCGCCGCGGTTTTGGTGGCCGCGGGGCTCGCTGGCCCGCTCAGGGCGGCCGAGGAAATCCTCGCGTTCGATTCCACGATCGTCGTGCGCAACGACGGCGTGCTCGACGTCACCGAGACGATCCGAGTGCGCGCCGAGGGCGACCTCATCAAGCGCGGCATCTACCGCGATTTCCCGACGACCTTCGTCGACGAAGCGGGCAACAGCCACCAGGTCAGCTTCCGGTTGATCGGCGTCGCCAAGAACGGCGCGCCGGAGCCCTACCACACCGCCGGCAACGCCGAGGGCGTGCGCATCTACGCCGGCGAGGCGGACGTGTTCCTGTCGCCAAACGTCTACACCTACGAGATCCACTACCAGACCGGCCGCCAGATCCGGTTCCTGCCCGACCACACCGAGCTCTTCTGGAACGTCACCGGAAACGAATGGGCCTTTCCAATTCGCCAAGCGAGCGCAACCGTGCGGCTGCCGGAGCGCGCCTCGCCGCCGCGCTGGACGGCCTACACCGGTCGGTTCGGCGAGCGCGGCCGGGATTTCACCGGCGGGACACTCCCGAACGGCGGGTTCGAAGTCTCGACCACGCGCACCCTCGAACCCGGTGAAGGCCTGTCGGTGGTCGCCGAGATTCCGGGCGGCCTGGTGGTGCCGCCGAGCGGTCTCCAGGCACTCTATTACCGCTATCTCGACAATCGGCGGTTCATCATCGGCGGGGCCGGTTTCCTCGGCGTGCTCATTTTCTACATCGTGACGTGGGGCGCGGTCGGCCGCGACTTGCCGAAGGGAACGGTCATCCCCTTGTTCCATCCGCCGGAGGGCATTTCGCCGGCGCTTGCCGGTTACATCCGCGGCTTCGGCTGGAGCGGCTGGCGCGAATTCACGGCCGCGGCGGTGTCGCTCGCGGTCAAGGGCCTCATGGTGTTCGAGGACACCGACGACGGGTTGCTCCTGAGCCGCGCCGGTGGGGCCGGCCGCGCGGACAAGGCCGGCCTGCCGATCGGCGAACGCGCCATCCTCACCTGGATCGACCGCAACGGCGGCCGCATCAGCATCGACAGCGCCAACGGCAAGAAGGTCGCCAAGGTCTTCAAGACCTTCAAGGAACAAGTGGAACGGGAGAACCGCCACCGCTTCTTCGACCGCAATCGCGGGTATTTCATCGTTGGGTTGGCGCTGACCGCCGGCGCGGTGGGCCTGGTGCTCGCCTTCGGCGGTTTGCGCGAGGGCGAGTTGGTCCTCCTCATCCTCTCCGGTTTCGTCGGTGTCTTCCTCGGCATGATCGTGGTCCCGGTGCTGCGCGTCTTCTTCGGTGCGCGGGGCGTCCGCTCGGTCGTCTCGGCTGGGCTCCACTTGGCGGTCGTCGCCTTCATAATCACGGTGTTCTTGACCATCGTCGGCGGCGCCGTCCAGGAGCTACCAAACGATTTCGCCGGCAGCCTCTTCGAGGCGTTCCTCGCCAACAGCTTTCCGTTCGTGCTGGTCGCCGGCTTCGCGGCGATGAACGGCCTCTTCTACTACCTGCTCAGAGCCCCGACGGCGGCTGGGCGGATGGTGATGGACCAGATCGAAGGGCTGGAACTCTACATCCGCACCGCCGAGACTGGGCGGTTCAACCTGGCCGGCGCCCCGGACTTCGATGCCGGCCACTTCGAGCATCTGCTGCCCTACGCCATCGCGCTCGACGCGGAACGGCCGTGGTCGGACGCCTTCGCCGCCGCCTTCGCCCGCTCCCATCCCGGAGAGACGCTGGCGGGTGCGTATGCGCCGGTGTGGCACGGCGGACGCGGCTGGGGCAGCGGCGATTTCGGCCGGTCGATGTCGTCGGCGATCTCGGCGGCGCAAGGCTCCTTCGCGAGCGCGGTCCCGGCCCCCTCCTCGTCATCGTCGGGATTCGGTGGCGGCGGAGGATCAGGTGGCGGCGGTGGCGGAGGCGGTGGCGGCGGTTGGTAGAAGGTCCCGAGCCCTGGCGACTATCGGTGCGTGCGTTCGAACACCGCGTCTATGGCCTGGTTCAGGGTATTGGTGAGCAGCGGCTTCTCGATGATGGCGACGTCTGCCGCTGCCGCGCGTTGCGCTAGTCCCTCGTTCGGCTCGCTAGTCATCAGGACCGCTGGCGTCTTGATCCCGCGCGCCCGCAGGTCGGCGAGCACCTCCAGGCCGTTCCTGTCCGGCAGCCGGTAGTCGACGACCAGGCAGCCGCGTTCGGGGAGCCCGGGCGCGGCCAGGATCTCGGTCGCGTTGTGGAAGATGGAGACCGAATAGCCTTCGAGCTCGAGGGCGAACTTCAGCGCATGCAGCACGGCCTGGTCGTCGTCGACAACGAAGACCGCACGCTTCTCCTCGAGTGATGTGCCGCTCCTGACCATCGAATCGGCCTGTCTTGGCGGACAAATCGCCAGGCCCAGAGTGCATGAGTGAGTGACGGGTCGGATTGATCTGCCTCAACGGCCCCGGTGCCGGCGGAACGCCGGATCAACCGGTCGTTGGCGTTCCCTTGCCGCCCGCGTCGATGGCACCGGAAACAAGTGCCATACGCACGAGGTCTGAGAGACTGTCGGCCCGCATCTTGGTCATGACGTTGGCACGGTAGACCTCCACCGTGCGCGGGCTGATGCCCAGGTCCTGAGCGATCGCCTTGTTGGCCAATCCGGCGACCAGGCCGTCGAGGATCTGGCGTTCGCGATTGGACAGTGTCGCCAGTTTCTGAGCCGCCTCGGCTCGTCTGTGCGTCTCAGCGCCCGTGTCGCGCATGCGCGCGCAAGCGCCATGCACGGCCGCCAGGATGCTCTCGTCGTCAAAGGGCTTCTCCAGGAAATCGGCGGCGCCAAGTTTCATGGCTTCGACCGCCATCGGTACGTCCCCGTGGCCGGTGACGACGATGACGGCGAGTTCGGCTTGGCGATCGTTGAGCCGCCTGATCAGTTCGATGCCGGTCAGACCCGGCATGCGGACGTCGGTGATGACGCAGCCGGGGTCCATGTCCGGGAGGGCGTTCAGGAAGGCTTCGGCCGACTCATACGTGTGGACGACGAAGCCGGACGCGTCGAGGAGGAAAGCAAGGGAGTGGCGGACGCTTTCGTCGTCGTCGATGACATGGACGGTACGGTCAGTCTGCATCAGCGAGCTCGTCTACCTGCACGCCCGGCAGCGTCAGGCTGAACCGCGTCCCGCCGCCGGGATTGGGTTCCGCCCAGATGCGGCCCCCATGGGACTCCACGATCGTTCGCGAGATCGAGAGACCGACCCCCATGCCCTGAGCCTTGCTGGTGACGAACGGCTGGAACAGCCGTTCGGCAACGTCCGGCGCGATGCCGGCGCCGGTGTCGATCACGTCGATCCTGATCATACCGTCGTCAAGGGAATTCGCCACGACGAGCTCGCGGCGGTCGACCGAGTCCATCGCCTCGATGGCGTTGCGCATCAGATTGAGGAGGACCTGCTGGACCTGGACCCTGTCGGCGACCACGCGATCCGCCGCCCGATCGAGCCGGTAGTGCACGCGCACGCCGCGCTCCCTGACACCGACCAGCGCCAGGGCGCCCGCCTCCTCAACCAGCCTGGCAACACTCTCGACGCGTTTTTCGGTCTCGCCACGGCCGACAAACTCGCGCAGCCGCCGGATGATCTGACCGGCGCGCAGCGCCTGTTCGGCCGCCTTGTCGAGGGCGTCGCCGAGCATCGCCGTCCGTTCGCCTTTGACGTCTTCCAGGAGCCGCAGCGAGCCCTTCACGTAGTTGGCGATCGCCGATAGCGGCTGGTTGAGCTCGTGCGCCAGCGCCGAGGCCATCTCGCCCATTGCGGTCAGCCGCGACATGTGGGCGACTTCCTGCTGCAGTTCCTGCAGGCGGGCCTCGGTCGCCTGGCGTTCGGTCAGATCGCGGATGAAGCCGGTGAAGAACCGACGTCCCGCGGAACGCATTTCGCCGACGGCGAGTTCCATGGGAAATGTGGAGCCGTCGCGCCGCTGGCCGACAACGACTCGGCCGATGCCGATGATGTGGCGCTCGCCGGTGGACAGGTAGCGGTGCAGATAGCCGTCGTGGCCGCTGCGATAAGGTTCCGGCATCAGGATGGCGACGTTCTGACCGAGAACCTCGTGCGCTCGGTAGCCGAACAGGCGCTCGGCGGCCGAACTGAACGATTGAATTGCGGCGGTCTCATCGATGACAATCATCGCCTCGGGAACCGTGTCGAGGATCGATTGAAGGTGCGCCTCGCGCGCAGTGATATCCCGGATCGCTTCGGCGGCCTCGCGCCAAGCGCGGTGGAAACGACCACCGGTCCACGCGATCCCGCCGCCGAGCGCGGCGAACAGCACGACGTACGCCACGTTGGTCGCGGGGGCGGCGTCCCGGGTTGCGACGAACCCAGCGGCGAGCAGCCCGCCGACAACGGCGAGCATCCCCGGTCCGAATCCGCCGATGCCCGATGTGGCCACGATCGCCGCACAGAAGATCAAGAGAAGAGTCGGCATGCCGCCGGGCCCGCCGGTGACGGCGAACAAGACGAAACCCGCGCCGATCAGCACCAGGGCCAACCCATAGCGGACGAACGCCGGCACGGCGGGGTTGTCGCCCGGCACGGTTGGCCGCGACTGTCTACGATCTGGCGACGGCGATTTGGCCACGGCGCATGGTCTCCGGCGTTCCGCGGACGCCCTGCGACAATCGGTCATCCGGGAAATCCCGTAGGGACAATATCGGAATTTCGCACCCGGTTGGCGCCTCGTATCCATACCCAACGGTCAACCGATTGCGATGGAGGCTGGCAATGGGCGCTTTTCGACAGATCGATATCAGTGGTGCGGCCCGGCCGGTGCCAGTTGACACTGTTGATGCGGCCGCGGCGGGCGTCGCCACACAGTCGCCGCTCGCCAACGCCGTCAGGCTCATGGGCGCGGTGATTTCCTACGCGCGGAACGAAGAAGTCTATGGGGAGGACGAGCCTGCCGAGTTCGTCTACATGGTCATCCGCGGCGCCATCCGGACCTACAAGCTGCTCGCTGACGGTCGCCGTCAGATCGCTGCCTTTCGCCTGCCCGGCGACGTCTTCGGTTTGGAAGTCGGCGAGAGCCATGTGTTTACGGCAGAGGCCATCGCCGACTCGGAGGTGATCGTCGCCAAGCGCAGCGCCATCATGACGCTGGCTGCCCGTGACGGCACCGTCGCGCGTGCCATGTGGGCGGCCACGGCACGCGACCTCGTGCGTGCGCAAGATCTGCTTTTGCTTCTCGGCCGCAAAAGCGCTCAGGAGCGCGTCGCGACCTTCCTTCTGGAGATGGCCGATCGTGTCGCCGACGGCGAGATGATCGAGCTGCCGATGTCGCGCCAGGATATCGCCGACTACCTCGGGCTCACCATTGAGACGGTGTCGCGCACGTTGAGCCAAATGGAGCACGCTGCGACCATCGCCTTGCCTACCTGCCGGCGGATCGAACTGCGCAACCGCGCGCTGCTATCGCGGCTGAACAGCTGAACCGGCGCCCGGCTCTCGTCGTCACACGTCGCGGAAACGGCTAACGGGAGCGCCGGCGACGGGGCTCGCGGCGGCGATGGTGATGCCGGTCAGGGGATGCCGCTCGAGCGCTTCCGGCGACCGCCCAACCCGCAGGCTCGTGACGAACAGCGTCCTCAGATCGTCGCCGCCGAAGCACGGCATGGTCGGTGCCGCGACCGGCACCGGGTAGCTCGCGATCAGGCTGCCGTCCGGCGCGAAGCGGTTGAGGCAGGCGGCCGATATTCCAGCGCTCCAGTAGCAGCCATCGGCGTCGGTGGCGCCGCCGTCCGGGCGGCCGGTGGCTTCATCCGGCTCGGCGATGCGGGTGCGGTTGGAAATCGTTCCGGTCGATGGATCGAAATCCCAGCGGTCAATCCACGCGCCACGCGAATCGGAATGGAACATCGTGCGTCCGTCGGCGGTGAAGGCGAGGCCGTTGGAGACTTGTAGTCCCTCGACCTTGGGCTCCACTTTCCCCTGCGCGTTGAGTCGGTAGAGTGTGCCGATGGGCTGGCGCACGTTGGCATCGTCCGTGGTGCCGACCCAATAGGCGCCGTCCGGACCGACCTTGGCGTCATTGAGTCGGGTGTCGGCGCGATCGGCCTCGATGGTGGCAAGTTTGGTGAAGGCGGCGTCTTCCGGATCGAACAACCCGATCACGTCTCGTAGCGCCAACACCAGGCGCCCCGACTCGGCAATGCCCACGGATGTCACCTCGCTGTCGAACGACCACCGACGTGGTTTCGACGTTGCGAGGTCGACGGCGTGGAGGGTTTTGCCGAGGATGTCGCAGAACCACAGCGTATTGCGGCGCTCATCGTACGCCGGCGACTCGCCGAGTTGACAGCGCACGTCGTTCACGGGCTCGAATTCAAGCACGGGCTCTCCTTGGTCTCGACAGGATGGGTATCGCCCCGGGCGCCGCATCAGGCATCCCGGGGGGCATTGCGCACAGCTTCACATCCCCGGGCGCGAGTGAGGTTCGCTTCGCGCGGTCACTGCTGCGGCTGGATAAGGCCGGGGTTCTTTTGCAGCGGTCCCGGCCCGGGTTTGACGAGATTCGGATTGATCTTCTGGAGCTGCGGCGGCCCAACCACGTCGGGTTTCGGGCCGCAGTCGCCGTCCGGCTTCAGGTGAACCTCGCCTTCCGGGCATTCGTCGAGGCACTTGTCCTCCCAGACCTCCTTGGGTTCCGGACAGAGAATCGGCTGGAGCAATTTCTCCGGTGACAGCTCCAGCAGGGGGCCGCACGCGCCGTCCGGTTCCTTGTGGACCAGGCCCAGTGGGCATTTGTCGACGCACTTGCCCTGCCAAATCTCCTTCGGCTCCGGGCAAAGCACCGGCGGTGTTATCGGCTGTATCTGCTGCAGCCCCGGTCCCGGTCCTGGTCCTGGGCCCGGTCCTGGTCCCGGTCCTGGCCCTGGTCCCGGTCCTGGCCCTGGTCCCGGTCCTGGCCCTGGTCCCGGTCCCGGCCCGATCGGACCAATGGGTCCGATGGGTCCGATGGGTCCGATGGGGCCAATCTGGAACCCGCACGCACCGTTCGGCGGCTTGTGCACCTGTCCGGGCTGGCATTTGTCGACGCACTGGCCCTGCCACTCTTCCTTCCCCGGCTGGCACAGCACTAGGAGCGGTCCGCAGGCGCCGGTGGGTGGCTTGTGGAACTGGTTCGGCGAGCATTTGTCGACGCACTGGCCCTGCCACTCTTCCTTCCCCGGCGGGCAGGACAACGGAAACGGCGCGCACGCGCCGGTGGGCGGCTTGTGGAACTGGTTCAGCGGGCACTTGTCGACGCACTGGCCTTGCCACTTCTCCTTCCCCGGCGGGCAGGCTGGTCCCGGACCCGGTCCCGGACCGGGCGGTCCGCAGACGCCATTCGGCGGCTTGTGGACCTGGCCTTGCAGGCACTTCGGTACGCACTGGCCCTGCCATAGCTCCTTGCCCGGCGGGCAAGTAGGCGGCTGTTGGCAGACGCCCTGGCCGAAGATTAGCCCGAGCGGGCAAGTGCAGATGCCGTTGGGCAGCGTGATCATGCCCGGCGGGCAGGCCTGCGGCGGCACGCACTGGCCGTTGAAGAACACCAGGTTGCCCGGACAGCCGCACTGCCCGTTGGGCGTCTTGACCAAGCCCGGCGGGCACGCGATCGGGTAACATTGGCCCTGGTAGAAGAACGTCCCCGGCGGGCAGGTCAGCGGCGGTGGCACGCACTGGCCGTTGGACAACACGTAGCCCGGGGGGCACGTCGGATAGACGCACTGGCCGTTCTGGTAGGTGGTGCCCGGCGGACAGGTCGGGATGATGATGCACTGGATCCCGTTGAAGTAGGTGCCCGGAGGACAGGTTGTGGTTGGCGGCTGCGGCGGCGCTGGCGGAGCCGGACACGGCAGCGTTGCCACCGCCCCCATGTGGCCGCGGAAATCGGGATGGCCGACGCCGTCGTCGTAGTCGATGAACCAGCTCTCCTGCGGCGGCGTGTTCTGGGGCCGTACGAGGGAACTCGCGTTGCCCTGGAGGCCGTCGACCGTGGGGAAGCTCCCGGGCGCGGCGTTGGGATCGCCCGGATCGAGCAGCCGCTCGCCGGTCGACCACACGGTGTCGTCGCAGGCGCCGAAGTCGATCGCTCCGCTCTGGTCCTGCCGGTAGCCGTAGTAGAGCGCCACACCGCCGGTGGCGTTGTTGTAATTGGGCGGCAGACCGATTGCGTATTGCTCCGGCAGCGAGGTCCACCGGCCAGGGGTCGGGTCGCCGGGCGCCTTCGGCTGGAAGCGCAGGACGCGGTTCTGACCGGCGTTGGCGAGCCGATAGAGGAAGTAGTCGCCGGTGGTGGCCCCGCGCTCGGCGATGTACATGCGGTCGTCGTCATCGAAATCGATCGCGGTGATCTCGACGCCATCCTGCAAAGACGGTACCTCGACCTCGAGGCGGGCATCGCTGCCGGGAATCGTACCGCTGGCGGTGATCCCGGCGGACCATACCTGCGGGCCCTGGGCGATCGCGTAGTAGAGGCGGTCGTTGTGGACGGCGAGTGCGAAGACCCGCCGCGCCGGTGCGGCAAAGCCCCAGGTCGTCCGGTCTTCCGTGTTGAACGCGGGGCTGGTGATGTTGACCGGGACGGAGGGGCTCAGCGGAACCGGCGCGAGGCCGGCGCCGGGACGACCCTCGACACCGTGGTCGTATGTGCCGTTCTTGATGCCGGTCAGCGATAACCGCTGGACGATGCCGGTGGAGCGGTCGGCGACGAAGAGCTGCTGCGTGCGCGGATCGAAAGCCAGACCGCCGAGCGCCGAGACGCTGTTCTGGGCAGTGTCGACGTTGGTGAGCAAAGACACGGCCCCGGTGGTGCCGTCGACGCGCCAGATCGAGGCCGGTCCGCCACCTTGCGCCGGCGGGCCGAACTGCCCGGGGACGAAGCGCGCGCCGGGCGCGCCCCTGCGCACGCGCTTCGGCTGGCCGGAAGCGTCCGGAACGTAGATTTGAAGGCCGTACACCGAGGTCGCGGCAAGGTAGATGTTGGGGCCCGGCGCATCGTCGAGCGCGACGCCAAAAACCTGGCCCGCTTGCGAGGCGGAGACATCGAACGGCTTGGGAGCTGCGGACTGCTGGCCCTGGGGACCGAGCGTCGTCAGGTCGACGACCCGAGCGCTCGGCCCATCGGGGTTGGTCATGTAGTAGTCGAAGGGGTCGGCGTTTGGGGGTGCCTGGCCTAGGATCGCCCCGGAGTACCCGGTCATGACGGCGTATCCGGGTGGAACAAGCCCAATCTGCTGCGCCGCAGCGTGGCCGGTGAGGCCGGCGATCAAAATCGCAAACAGGGCAACGAGCGTACCGGAAGCCGGGCGCTTGTAACGCCGCTGCGACTTGCCATCCGCCGTGGCGACTTGCCTCGTGCCCATGCCTTCCCTCCCGTCGCGCTGTCGGCGGCAAACGCCGAGCATAACCCAATCCGACAACGATTGGGCCATTTGTCGGGATTGTTCCGGCGATCGGCTGAACCGCGTCTGAACGCAGCTAAGCGCCTAGAATATCGGCAAGGGCCAGGGCGACGATCTCGGTCGCGGCTCTGAGATCGGCGAGAACGAGATGCTCGTCGGCGGCGTGGGCGTTGGCCTCCAGGATCGAGCGGGGACCGGCGCCGTAGAGCACGACGGGAATGCCCGCGGCGGCATAGTGGCGGGCGTCGGTGTAGAGGGGCGAGCCGGACGCCGGGACCGGAACGCGCAGGATCTCGGCGGCCCGCACGCCCAACGCGCGGGCGAGGACCTCGGCCCCGGGCGAGGCCCGCAGCGGTTCCGCGAGCATGATCCGCCGGCAGGCGACGGAAATCCCCTCGCCCCCCGGCACGGCGTTCTCGACGAGGGCGACAAGCGCCCGTTCCACGGCTGCGCCATCTTCCTCGGGGATGATGCGGCGGTCGACGCGGAAGGCGACGCGATCCGGAACGACGTTGGTGTTGATGCCGCCCGAGATCAGGCCGACGGTGATCTGCGGAGATCCGATGCCGTCCACGGCGCTGACGATGCTGGCCAGGCGCTTGCGCTCGGCGTAGATCGCGCCGAGCACCGGCACCGTGGCTGCCAGTGCGTCACGGCCCGTCGCCGGCATGGCAGCATGGGCCTGGCGGCCGGTGAGCGTCACTTCGAGGTGCAGGCAGCCGTTGTGCGCCGTGGTGATGGCGTAGGAGAAGCCGGCCGAGATCGCGTGGGTGGCGTTCGTCAGGCCCCGGTCGATCAACCACTTCGGGCCGACGTTGCCCCCCGCCTCTTCGTCATAGGTGAAGTGCAGCTCGACGCCGCCGTTGCGACCGGTGGCGTTCGCCGCGAGTGCCAGCAAGGCGAAGGCGTAGGTGGCGAAGTCCGATTTCGATACGGCCGCGCCGCGCCCGTAGATCGCGCCATCGCGCTCCGCGGCCCCGTATGGATCGACGGTCCAGCCGTCGCCGGGCGGCACGACGTCGCCGTGGGCGTTGAGAGCGATAACCGGTCCCTCCCCGCTGCCAAAGCGATGGCGCACGACGAGGTTGGTTACGCTTACCATGCCGTTGGCGCGGACCAGGTCGTCCGCAACCACGTGCCGCTCGACGGTGAAGCCCAGCGCCTCCAGCTCGCGCGCGGCGGCTTCGGCGTGGGGCGCGCAGTCACCCGGCGGGTTGTCGCTCGGCACCCTCACCAGCGCCCTGAGGAACTCGACCTCCCGTGGCCAGTTGGCGTCGATCGTGTCGGTGATCGTCATCGACCGTGGGGCTCAATGGCAGGTTTTCGCCGCGTCCTGCGCCTCACGGCAAGACGCGATCCTCGATGCGGTATTGGATGATGAGCTCGACCTGCTCGATCGCCTGCCCGAACTCCGTCGCCGGCGAGTCCGGCAGGCGCTCGGCGAACGCGGCGAGGATCTCGTCCTTGGTGGCGCCGCGCACGGCATATATGAACGGAATGCCGTGGCGCTTGCGATAGGCCTCGTTCATCTCGGTGAAGCGGGCGAACTCCTCCGGCGTCATGCGGTCGAGCCCGGCGCCTGATTGCTCCTTCCGCGAGTCGGCGCTGATCTCGCCCGCGATCGCGGCCTTGCCGGCGAGGTCGGGGTGGGCCACCAGCAGCGCCTTCTGGCGCTCGGGATCTGCGTCGGCGACGGCCCCGGCGAAGGCGTCGATCATGGCCTCGCGCGTGGCAAACGGGCGGCAGGCGGCCGCGGCCTCCGCCACCCACGGCGCCCGCTCGGCAACGTCGCCGAAAGTGGCGACGAATGCTGCCTCGTCCATGCGGTTAACCGCGTCGAGGGTGATCGGGGTGTCGCTCATGTCCGCATGCGTTTGCTGAATGCCGGTGGACTGTCTAGCGACTCACCGAAGGCCTGCCAACGTCAACTCGTCGCCAACATCGGGCGTCGGGCGGCAGAACGTCGAACGAATCGGAACGAAAGAGCGCCATTTTTCTACCGACAAATCGTTCAATTCATTGGCGTAGATGGAATTGTCTTGTATTTCGCCGCCAAGTCTATATGTATTGACCATCGATATTTGGCCGAACAACTGGGCCGGTTGCCTGCACTGCGGGCGCACGCTTCAGACGCTCTCTCCAGAATCGACGAACCGGGACCGGGGCACGACCTTCGTGCGAACCCGTCCCACGTGCACACCGTTAGTGAAAGGACAATTCCCATGATGACGGGCACAGTGAAATTCTACAACGGCTCCAGAGGCTACGGCTTTATCCAGCCCGACGGCGGCGACAAGGACGTGTTCGTCCACGCCACCGCGCTCGAGCGCGCCGGCATCCACTCGCTGAACGAGGGCCAGAAGGTGTCGTTCGACACCCAGACCGACCCGAAATCCGGCAAGATCGCCGTCGGCAAACTCGAAGTCGTTTGACGTCGTGCCGTAGGGCGCGGGCCTCGTAAGGCCCGCGCACCCGCAGCCGCTCCGCAGGGAGTGGCTGCCCCTTTTGTTCTTGCAAGGAAACCGGCATGGCCAAGGAAGAACTGATCGAGGTCGACGGTCTGGTCACGGAAATCCTGCCCGACACTCGTTTTCGCGTGCAGCTCGACAACGGCCACGCGATTGTCGCCTACACGGCCGGCCGTATGCGCAAGCACCGGATCAAGACGCTCGCGGGCGATCGGGTCACGGTCGAAATGTCGCCCTACGACCTCGACAAGGGCCGCGTGATCTTCCGCCACAAGGACGAACGCGCGACCAACCCGGGACGGCCCGCTAGGCGTCCACCTTTCCGGCGGCGCTGATCGCCAGATGCATGAGCGCGTTGCCGACAACGACAATTCTCCCGATCGATCGAACAGGCAAGCCATGAGGCTCTATGTCTTCAAGTCGACTGCCATGAATTTGCGCGCCTTCGCCGGCGATGTGGCGGGAAGCGAGCTGCCGGAACGGTTCGGACCGTGGCAGGCGGTCGGCGCGGTCGGCCCCGACAAAGACCCTCCATACAACCTGTCGCGCGACGAAATCGAGAAATCCATCCACGACCGGGGCTGCCTGCTGTGGCGCAGAGTGCCGAAGAAGAAGAAGACATCGGCGCCGGCGAGGCGGTCGAAATGACGGAGCCCGATGGGTCCGTTGCCGCTCCAGCCACTGCCAGCGCGACCGTAGTTCCGCAAGCCCGGGATTGGATGCGCATCCTAGCCCGCTACCGCGGGGCGCATCACGGCCGCAGCCTGTTCGAACTCACCATAACCATCGTGCCGCTGGTCCTGTTGTGGATCGCGGCGTGGGCCGCGTTGACGTACTCGTACTGGCTCAGCCTGCTGCTGGCGCTTCCCGCGGCCGGTTTTCTTGTGCGTCTGTTCATGATCCAGCACGATTGCGGACATGGGGCCTTCTTTCGCCACCGGTCGCTGAACGACTGGGTCGGGCGGGCGATCGGCGTGGTGACCTTGACGCCCTACGATTTCTGGCGGCGCACTCACAACATGCACCACGCCGGCTCCGGCAACCTGGCACGCCGCGGCGTCGGAGACGTGGCCACGCTAACGGTAAATGAATACCTGGCGCTTTCGCCGTGGCGTCGCCTCGGCTATCGACTCTACCGTCACCCACTCGTGCTGTTCGGCATCGCGCCGAGCTATCTCTTCCTCGTGCAACACCGTCTGCCGGCGGGTTTCATGCGCCAAACCACGGCGTGGGTCAGCCCGATGGCAACGAACGCGGCGATCGGTCTGGCCGCAGCCGTCATGATCTGGGTGGTAGGCGTCGGACCATTCCTGCTCGTGCACCTGCCGATCACGATCATCGGCGCCTCGATCGGCATGTGGCTCTTCTACGTCCAGCATCAGTTCGAGGACACGCACTGGACCGACGGCGACGAGTGGAACCTGGCCGACGCGGCGCTGCACGGCAGTTCGCACTATGATCTGCCCAAGGTCTTGCGCTGGTTCACCGCCAATATCGGCGTCCACCACGTCCATCACCTCTGCAGCCGGATTCCGTACTACCGTCTTCCCCAAGTGCTCAGGGATCATCCCGAGTTCGGCGACATCGGCCGGTTGTCGCTGGTCGAGAGCATGCGCTGCGTGCGCCTGGTGCTGTGGGACGAGATTCACAGACGGCTGATTTCCTTTCGCCAGATGCGCCGTGAGATGGCGGAGGCCGGCAACGTCGCTCGCCGGCCCGGTGTCGTACGCGTACCCGACGGCATTCCCGTCGTCGCGCACAAGGATGCAGCCCGTGCCTAGCGACCTCATTCTCGTGAGCCTCGCCGCCTCGGTGTTGATCGCCTCGCCGGCCGGCGCCGCGGACTGCCTGCACTTCGGCGAGACGGTGACACTGGCGGGCAACTACGCGCCCGCGGTGCTCGCCGAAAGCGGCAGCGGTAACGAGGCGCCGGCGGGCATCACGGGCCGGACCGCCGACCTGCTCATGCTGCAGGCGCCGGTCTGCGTCGCCGCGGACGTGGTCAGCGCCGGGGTGCCGGTTGCCACGGACATTCAGATTCTGTGCCCTGACTTGGTGGCTGCCAGTGGCCAGGCAATCTCGGTCACGGGGCGGCTTGTCGGCGCGCACAGCGGCAACGGGCACACCCCTGTTCTTCTGGTTTGTCGGTCGTGAGGCCGAGGGTGCTTCGATGGACAAAATAAACGCCCACAAGTTCAAGGTCGGCGAGACCATCAGCTACCGCAGTTCTTCACGGGGACTGTCCGCGCGGCCGGGTCCATATCGCGTCGTCGGTCACCGGCCGCCTGAGGACGGCGAACCCTCCTACCGCATCAAGAGCGACCTGGAATCGCACGAGCGGATCGCTCGGGAAAGCGAGCTGACAGGCCACGAAAAGTGGCAGCCCCCGGCCGCCGGTCACTGATTCAGAAGGAACGCGCCGAGCCTGCGTCGCTCTTCGTCGGTCATCCCGGTCTCGTTGCCGAGCGGCATGGCGTCCCCGCGGACGGACTGCGCCATGATCTGATCGGCGTGCCGGCGAATGTCGGCGACCGAGCCGAGAACCACGTCCTTGGGCGGCGCGTCGAAGCCCTCGTGGCTCGGACGGGCCGAGTGGCACATAACGCAGTGCCTGGCGACGATCGATAGCGCCTCGCCCTCGCCGACCGACAGCCCCGCCATCGCCGGGTCGGCGCGCGGCGCGGTCAGGTAGATGGCGGCGCCGAGCGCTACCGCGGCGACCGGTAGCGCCCAGGCGATCTTCGCCAACGGGTCGCCGGCGTCGTGGCGGTTGAGGAAGTGGCGGCCCGAGGCGCCGATAACCACGATCAGAGCGACGATCAGCCACGACTGCGGGTGGCTCGACAGCATCGGGTAATGGCCGCCCACCATCATCACCAGAACCGGCAGGGTCAGATAGTTGTTGTGGACGGAACGCTGCTTGCCTGCGGCGCCGAGGCGCGGGTCCGGTTGCCGACCGGCGATCAAGGCGGCGACGATCTTCTTCTGGTTCGGAATGATAACGCCGAACACGTTGAACGCCATGATTGTGCCGACAAAGGCGCCGACGTGGACGAGGGCCGCGCGGCCGGAAAACACCTGCCCGTAGAACCAGGCGGCGGCGACGATGAGGATGAAAACCGCGGCGGCGAGCAACGGCGTATTGCCACCGAGCGTCGACTTGCAGATCCGGTCATAGATCAACCAGCCGGCGATGAGGCTCAACACCGAGATGGCGACCGCCTGCACCGGGAGCAGCACGAGAACCGCGCGATCGATCAGGTAGGCGTCGGCGTTCCAGTAGTACTGGAGGATCATCAGCACGAAGCCGGTGACCCAGGTGAGGTATGCCTCCCACCGGTACCAGATGAGGTCGGGCGGCAGCTCCTTCGGCGCGACCAGGTATTTCTCCACGTAGTAAAAGCCGCCGCCGTGCACTTCCCAGGCGGTGCCGGCAACGCCCTCCTTCATGCGCTCGCGCTTCCTCAGACTGAGGTCGAGGGCGATGAAATAAAACGAGGTGCCGATCCAGCCGATGCCGACGATCAGGTGGGCCCAGCGGAAGAGAAGGTTGAGCCAGTCGACGAGGAAGGACGGCATCAGGCTGCCGCCCGGCAAGACGGTTGTTTGGTGCGCCGCGCGGCGCGATGGCGATTGACCGCGAACGCGGAGCCTGGCGACGCTGTGCCAAAGCGACGAGGCCCCGGGTCGGCAGCGCACCACCCGGTGCTGCGCTGCGCCCGGAATGACACGCGGTGCATCCCGCAGGAATGAGGCTTACTGCGGGATCTTGTCGTCGATGCCGTTGACGTACCAGTTGAGCCCGAGCAGCGTTGCGTCGTCGATGACCTCACCCGGGCCGACAACCTCGGTCTCTTTCGACGGCATTCCCGAGCTCTGCTTGTAGATCGGTCCCTCGAACGGCTGCAGCTCGCCCGATATGATCTTGGCGATCGAATCCTCGGCCGTCGCTTTCACGTCGTCGGGCATGTTCTGGAGCGGAGCGACCTCGACGAGGTTGGTCTTGAAACCCTCCCAGTCCTGGTGGGATTCCCAGGTGCCGTCGAGAACCGCCTGCACTTCCTTGACATAGTACGGGCCCCAGTTGTCGATCAGTGAGGCGAGATGCGCGCTGGGACCAAAGCTCGACATGTCGGCCGCCTGGCCGAACGCGTGAATGCCGGCCTTCTCGGCGGCCTGCATCGGCGCCGGCGAGTCGGTGTGCTGGACGAGGATGTCCGCACCCTGGTTGATCAGCACGTTGGCGGCGTCGCCTTCCTTGCCCGGGTCGAACCACGAGTTGACCCAGACGATCTTGATCTTGAAATCGGGGTTGACCGATTGGGCGCCGAGCATGAAGGCGTCGATGCCCATGATGACTTCCGGAATTGGGAAGGAGACGATGTAGCCGGCGAGACCCTTCTTGGAAATGCTGGCGGCGATCTGGCCCATGACGTAGCGGCCCTCGTACCAGCGGATGTTGTAGGTCGAGACGTTGTCCGCGGTCATGAAGCCGGTGGCATGCTCGAACTTCACGTCGGGGAAGTCCTTGGCGACCTTGAGGGTCGACTCCATGAAGCCGAAGGAGGTGGTGAAAATGATCTGGCAGCCCTTCTGGGCGAGCTCGCGGATCGGGCGCTCGGAATCGGTCTCCGAGACGTTCTCGATGTAGGTCGAGGCGTCTACTTGGTCGCCGAACGCCGCGGCGACGTCCTGGCGCCCAATGTCGTGTTGCTGGCTGTAGCCGCCGTCGTTATGCGGGCCGACGTAGACCCAGCAGGCTTTCAGCGGAGCGGCCTCGGCAACCGCGGCCGACAGGGCCAGAGCGCACGCCGCGCTGGTCACGGCAAATAGCTTGTTCATCCCAATGGTCTCCCTGTTCCCCTCACGAATGCGGGCACAATAACGTGACCGCAGGAAGCAAGACTCGCGCCCCATCTTCGACCGCCGCCGGAACCCTCCGCGCCTAACGGTCGGGCACGAACGCCTGGCCGAGACAGGCCGGCGTGTTCACGCGCAGGAGCGTACGATTGCGCGAGATGATCACCAATACCACGACCGTCGTCAGATAGGGCAGCGCGTTGAGGAACTGGGGCGGCAGGGCGACTCCGTAGCCCTGAGCGTTGAGCTGCAGGATGCTGATGGCGCCGAAAAGCACCGCCCCGATTGCTACCCGGCCCGGGAGCCACGTCCCGAACACGACCAGAGCCAGCGCGATCCAGCCGCGACCGGCAGTCATGTTCGGAATCCACTGGGTGGAATAGACGATCGACAGGTAGCCGCCGGCGAGCCCCGCACAGGCGCCGCCGAACAGCACCGAGAAGAAGCGCACCCGGATCACGTCGTAACCGAGGGCGTGCGCCGAAACATGGTTGTTGCCGGTGGCGCGCACGACCAAGCCGGCGCGCGTGGAAAACAGGAACCAAGAGACCGCGATGGCGAGGGCGGCGGCAACGTAGACCAGCGGGTCCTCGCCGAAGATGAGCGGGCCGAGGAAAGGGATGTCGGTCAAGCCGGGAATGTTGATGCGTTCGAGGCTGAAGCCGGGAATGCTGACGTAGCGGTCGCCGATCAGTCCGGACAACCCCAGGCCGAACAGCGTCAGCGCCAGTCCCGAGGCAACCTGATTGGCGACGAAGACGAGCGTCACCAACCCGAACAGCGCCGCCATCACGGTGCCCGCGAGGATGGCGGCAACGACGCCCGCGATCGGCAGGCCGGTGGCGTGGCCGGTGATGAAACCGATGACGGCGCCGACCGCCATCATGCCCTCGACGCCGAGGTTGAGGACGCCCGAGCGTTCCGCCACCAGCTCGCCGAGCGATGCGAAAATCAGCGGAGTCGCCGCGGTCACGATCGTCAGCAGCAGGCCCTGAAGCTCAAGCAGGCTCATGAGGCCGCCTCCACGGTTGCCGCTGTGACCGGGCGGCGGCGTGCGATCCGCATGCGGTAGAAGATCAACGTGTCGCAGGCGAGCACGAAGAACAGCAGCAAGCCCTGAAAGACGCGGGCGATCTGGTCGGACAGGTGATACGTCGACTGGATGCCCTCGCCACCGAGGTAGGACAGCGCCAGGACGAAACCCGCAACGATGATGCCCAGCGGGTTCAGCCGCCCGAGAAAGGCGACAATGATGGCGGTGAAGCCGTAGCCGGGCGACACGCTGATGCGCAGTTGGCCGAGGGGGCCGGCGACCTCGCAGATGCCGGCGAGGCCGGCGAGTCCGCCCGAGATCAGGAACGCGACAAGGACCATGCGGTTGCGGCTGAAACCGGCGAACGCCCCGGCGCGCGGCGCCTCGCCGAGGACGCGGATCTTGAAGCCGGTGAGCGTCTTGCGCAGCAAGAACCAGGCGGCGACGGCGACGACGAGCGCGATTGCGGTGGCGACGGTGACGTGCTGGCCGGCGATCACGGGCAGCAACTGGTCGTCGCTGAACTGGCGGCTGTTGGGGAAGTTGAAGCCGGCCGGGTTGCGCCAGGGGCCGCGCGCCAGCCAGTCGAGCGCGAAGCCGGCGACGTACACCAGCATCAGGCTGGTGAGGATTTCGTTGGCGCCGAAGCGGGTCTTGAGGAGCGCTGGGATCGCGCCGTAGGCCATGCCGCCGAGAATGCCCATGAGGAGCATCAGGGTCACGACCAACGGCCCGCCCCAATCCGGGAAGTAAATCGGCAGCACCGAGCCGGCGATGGCGCCGGCGACGAGCTGGCCTTCCGCGCCGATGTTCCAGTTGTTGGACAAATAGCAGAGCGACAGGCCAACGGCGATCAGGATGAGGGGCGTCATCTTGACGATCAGGTCCTGGATCGACCACCACGCTGTCAGCTTCTCTATGAAATAGACGTAGAGCGCGCCGAAGGGGTCGACGCCGTTGGCCGCGAAGATGACGAAGCCGGTGACGACGGTCAGGGCGATGGCGATGAGCGGCGACAGCACAGCCATGCGAGCCGACCGCTGCGGGCGGCGGATCAATTCGATGCGCATGGATGTCCCCTCCCCCGGTTCGCCGTCTCAGTGTCCGTGGGCACCGCCCATCATCAGGCCGATTTCCTCGCGGGTTACCCCGCGGGCGTCGCGCGTCTCCGACAGCCGCCCTTTGGAGATCACCGCCACCCGGTCGGAAATTTCCAGAATCTCGTCGAGGTCCTGGCTGATCACCAGGATCGCCGCACCGTCACCGGCAAGGTCGATCAGCGCTTGGCGGATGGCGGTAGTGGCGCCGGCGTCCACCCCCCAGGTCGGCTGGCAGACGACCAACACGCCCGGCTTGCGGTCGAACTCGCGACCGACCACGAACTTTTGCAGGTTGCCGCCGGAGAGCGCGTGGGCTTCCGGATCGGGCGATCCCTTGCGCACGTCGAAGGCCTCGCTGACGCGCCCGACGATGCCGCGGGCGCTGAGGAAATTGAGGATGCCCGAGCGCACTAGCCCCTCGCTGGTGGCGTGGCGGGTGAGGATGACGTTGTCCGACAGCTTGAGGCGTGGCACGGCGCCGTGGCCGAGGCGCTCCTCGGGCACGAACGCCGCGTTCAGCCGGCGCCGGGTGGTGACGCTTCGGTGGCCGCAGGCGACCCCGTCGATGGCGACCATGTTCGCGGCCGACGGCGTCTCGCCTGACAGCGCGTCGAAGAATTCGTCCTGGCCGTTGCCGGCGACGCCGGCGATCGATACGACCTCGCCGCCGCGCACCTCGATCGAAATATCGTCGAGGGCGACGGCGAAGGGATGCGGCGCCGGCAACGAAAGATGGCTAACCGCGAGGCGGACCGGGGCGGTGGCGGAGACCGGCTCGGGGGCTGAGAGCTCGCGCAGCTCGGCGCCGACCATCAGGCTCGCCAGCCGCGCCGCAGTCTCCTGCTGCGGGTCGCATTCGGCCACGACCTTGCCGTGGCGCAGGATCGTGGCGCGGTGGCAGATCTGCTTCACCTCTTCCAGCCGGTGGCTGATGTAGAGGACCGCGCACTTCTCAGCGGCGAGGCGCTTGAGCGTGACGAAAAGGTCGTCGGCTTCCTGCGGGGTAAGCACCGAGGTCGGCTCGTCCATGATGATCAGCTCCGGCTCCTGGAGCAGACAGCGGACAATCTCGACCCGTTGGCGCTCGCCGACGGAAAGGTCGGCGACGATTGAGTCCGGCCTTAGCGGCAGGCCGTACTCCGCCGAGACGGTGGCGATCCGTTTCTTGAGATCGCCGAGAGCCGGGGCGTCGGCGAGCGCCAGCGAGATGTTCTCGGCCACGGTCAGAGCGTCGAACAGGGAGAAATGCTGAAACACCATGCCGATGCCAAGCGCGCGCGCCGCGGCGGGGTTGGCGACGGCGATCCGTTCGCCCTTCCAACGGATCTCACCTTCACTCGGCTGCAGCGCGCCGTACAGGATCTTGACCAGCGTCGATTTGCCGGCACCGTTCTCGCCGAGGAGTGCGTGAATCTCACCCGCGCGAATGGCAAGATCAATGTTGTCGTTGGCGCGCAGCGTGGCGAAGTCCTTGGTGATGCCGACGGCCTCCAGCATCGGCGCGCGGGTCGGGCGCTCGCCGGTCGTCGACGCGGTTTGCGGTCTCGCTTCCATCGTCACCTTCCCGCGCCGGCGACGGCCGCTGGCGTCCGCCCCGCGTCGGCGGCCGCGCGCAGGGCCTCGTCTCGGGCGAGCATCTCGGCGACGGTAGCTGCGGCGATCGCCGCCGGCGCCTTGGAGCGAATGCCGGCGATACCGATCGGGCAAACGAGCTCGGCAATCCGCTGTCGCGGCACACCACCGGCCGCGAGGCGCTTCTCGAAGCGCGCGCGCTTCGACTTCGACCCGATCAGGCCGACATACGGGAAGCGCCGTTCGGCAAGTGCGGCGTGGGTAAGGGCCAAGTCGAGCTGGTGGCTGTGGCTCATGATCAGCACGAAACTGTCGGCGGGCGCATCCGCGAGTGCCGCGGTCGGGTCGTCGAGCCGGCGAACGGCGACGTTTGCCGGGACGTGGGTCGGAAAAGCGTCGGCGCGCGGGTCGACCCAGGTGATCCTGAACGGCAGCGCCGCCAGTGCCAGGGTCAACGCGCGGCCAACGTGCCCGGCGCCGAACAGGACTAGGGGCCGCCGGTCGTCGCCAAATCCCTCGGTGAGGACACCGCCACGGAAGGTCGCCGAGCCCGGTGGCATGTCGATGTCGGTGACGACCTGCCGCTCGACGCCCTTGCCGGCGGAGAGCGTCGCTCGCGTCACCACCCTGCTCCCTTTTTCGCGTTCGGCGAGGTCGGCGATCGCGGCGCGGTTGTCGGACCCGATCAGCTCGATGATCAGCTTGACCTGACCGCCGCAGCACTGACCGAGCTCTGGGCCGAGGGCAAAGTCGTGCACCTCGGCCTGGCGCGCTCCGTCGTCGGCGAGTGCGGCCTGGGCGCGCGCGATCGCTCGCCACTCGAGCGTGCCGCCGCCGATGGTCCCGGTGAAGGTGCCGTCGGGGTGGACGATCAGCCGAGCGCCGGCCTCGCGCGGCACCGAGCCCTGGGTCGCAGCGACGGTGACCATGGCGGCGCGGCCGTGCTGGTCGATAGCGGCAAGCGCCCGGGACCAGGTCAGCATGGCTCAATCGCCTCCGCTGGTGGCCCGGACCGCGCGCATGATCGCCTCCGGCGTCGCCGGCGCGTCGAGCCGCGGCATCACCGCCGGCTTGAGGCTGAGGATCGCGTCGGTGATTGCCGAGAACACGGAGATCGCCAGCATCAGCGGCGGCTCGCCGACCGCCTTGGAGCGGAAGATGGACTCCTCGCGGTTGCCGCCCGACTCGAACAGGGCGACGCGGAAGTCGGCCGGCACGTCCGACGCGGTGGGGATCTTGTAGGTGGAAGGGGCGTGGGTCTGGAGCCGCCCGGCAGAATCCCAGACCAGCTCTTCCGTCGTGAGCCAGCCCATGCCCTGGATGAAACCGCCCTCGATCTGGCCGATGTCGATGGCCGGATTGAGCGACTTGCCGACGTCATGGAGGATGTCGACGCGGTCGACGCGCATCTCGCCGGTCGTCGTGTCGACCGTGACTTCCGAGCAGGCCGCACCATAGGCGAAATAGTAAAACGGCCGCCCGGTGACTTTGTCGCGATCCCAGTGGATCAGCGGCGTCTTGTAGAAGCCGGCCGAGGATAGGTGGACGCGCGAGACGTGGGCGGCGCTGGCGAGGTCCGCCAGGGGCACCGTGCGGTTGCCGATCAGCACCTCGCCGCTGCGGAATTCGACCCGGTCACGCGGTACGCTCCACTTCTCCTCGATGAAGTCGTACAGGCGGTCCTTGATCTGCCGGCAGGCGACCAGCGCCGCCTGAGCGTTGAGGTCCGTGCCGGCCGATGCGGCGGTCGGCGAGGTGTTCGGTACCTTGGCGGTCGAGGTGGCGGTTATCTTGACCTTGTCGAGGCCGACGCCGAACTCCTCGGCGACCACCTGGGCGACCTTGACGAACAGCCCCTGCCCCATCTCCGTGCCGCCGTGATTGAGGCTGATCGAGCCGTCGCGGTAGAGGTGGACGAGGGCGCCGGCCTGGTTGAGGTGGATAAGGGTGAAGGAGATACCGAACTTCACCGGCGTCAGTGCCAGTCCTTTCTTGAGCACCGGGCTCGCGGCGTTGAACTCGCTCAACTCCTCGCGCCGCGTCCGGTAGTCGCTGGTGCGTTCCAGATCGCCGACCAGCTCATGCAGGATGTTGTCTTCCACCCGCATGCCGTAGGGCGTGCGGTCGCGCCCGACACCGGCGTAGAAATTGGCCTTGCGCACATCCAGCGGATCGCGGCCGATGGCATAGGCGATCTGATCCATCATGCGCTCGGCAAAGAGCATGCCCTGCGGCCCGCCGAATCCGCGGAAGGCCGTGTTGGAAACGGTGTTGGTGCGGAACCGCCGAGAGACGATGCGGCACGAAGGATAGTAGTAGGCATTGTCGGCGTGGAACATGGCGCGGTCGACCACGCCCAGGGTCAGATCTTCGGAGTGCCCGCAGCGCGCCGACAGCGTGACATCGACCGAGCGCAAGCTGCCCTCGCGCGAGAAGCCGGCAGAATAGTCGACACGGAAATCGTGACGCTTGCCGGTCATGGTCATGTCATCGTCCCGATCGAGGCGGATCTTGCACGGCCGCCCCGTTTTCCACGCCGCCAGCGCCGCCAGCACCGCCCATTGCGTCGCCTGGCTCTCCTTGCCACCGAAGGCGCCACCCATGCGCCGCACTTCGACGGTGACGGCGTTGTCGGTGATGCCGAGCGCGTGCGCCACCATGTGCTGCACCTCGCTCGGGTGCTGTGTCGACGACTGCACGAACATGTCGCCGTCCTCGCCGGGGATGGCGAGAGCGACCTGGCCTTCGAGGTAGAAATGCTCCTGGCCGCCGACGCGGAATTCGCCGGTCACCCGCTTCGGCGAGCGTTCCATCTCGTCGATCGTCTCGCCGTGCTCGAACGTATGGTCGGCATGTATCTTTGTCTCGGCGACAATGGCGTCGTCGACATCAATCACCGGCATGGTGGGTGCCGTAGTCACCCGCGCCTTGCGCGCCGCGCGCCGGGCCTGATCGCGGGTCTCGGCAACGACGACGAACAGCACCTGACCGTAGAACATGATCTGCTCCTCGGCGATTAGCGGGTCGTCGTCGATCTCCTTGGGGCTGATGTCGTTCCTGCCGGGGATGTCGGCAGCGGTCAGCACCGCGACCACGCCGGGCGCGGCGATGACCGGGTCAAAGTCGAGCCCGGTAATGCGGCCGGCGGTGATGGGCGCATGGCCCGGCGCGAGGTGCAGCGTACCGGCCGGGGCACGTATGTCGTCGACGTAGGTCGCGGTGCCCGTGACGTGCTTGACGGCACTGTCGTGGGCGCTGGCCTTGCCGACGACGGCAAGCTCGGTGACCGCCAGGCCGGGGGTGACCTCATTCATCGGTCACGGCCTCGAGTGGTCCGGCGACGGTCGGCTCGCGATGCCCGACCACGCGAGTGCGCGCGGTCGCAGTACCCGACGCCTCGATCAGCGCCTTTCCGAGGAGGGCGTGGGCGGTTTCGATGCGGTAGCGGCGGGACGCGCGGTGATCGTCGATGGGGGCGAAGTCATGGCGAAGGGCGGCGAAGGCGCGACTCCAGGCGCGCGAATCGCGGATTTCGGTGCCGACCAGTGCCTTCTCGGCGCCCGACGCGCGCTTCGGCGTCTTGGCCATGCCGCCATAGGCGAGCCTCGCCTCCCGGACCCGGTCTTCCTCATCGACGGTGAAGCGGAAGGCGCCCATCACCGAGGAGATGTCCTGATCGAAGCGCTTGGTCACCTTGTAGCAACGGAAGATGTGCTCGGGACCGAGGCGCGGAACGGTGATCGCGGTGACCAGTTCGCCGGCAGCACGCGCCTGCCTGCCGTAATCGATGAAGAACTGCTCGAGCGGCATGGAGCGGACTTGCTGGCCCTTGCGTAGGTGGAGGGTGGCCCCCAGCGAGATCAACGCCGGCGGGGTGTCGCCGATCGGTGAGCCGTTGGCGACGTTGCCGCCGACGGTGCCGGAGGCGCGCACCTGCTTGGAGCCCAGCCGGCGCAGGAGCTCGCCGAGGTCGGGATCGATCTCGGCGAAATAGGGCTCAACCTGCGCGTAAGTCGCCCCGGCGCCGACGACCAGCTCGTGACCGTTGTCTTCGATCGTATCGAAATCGCGCACCTTGCCGACGTGGATAATCTTCTTGAGGTCGTGAAGCTGCTTGGTGATCCACAGTCCGACGTCGGTGGCGCCGGCGACCACGGTCGCATCCGGGTGCTCTAGGTAGAGGTCGGCGAGGCCATCGAGGCTCGCTGGCGCAGCGAAGAAGCGCTCCTCGTCGCCCACGAACACGTCCTCTAAGTCCGACAGGAACGCGAGCGCACCGGCCGTGTCCTCGGCGTCGGCGCGGAAGCGGTCACCGCGCGGCGCCGCGCAGGCGGCGATGCCCGCATCGACGATCGGGCGATAACCCGTGCAGCGGCAGAGGTTGCCAGCGAGCCAGTCGTTGACCTCCGCGCGGGTCACCTCGCCATCGGTCGATTGGTAGAGCGCGAACAACGCCATGACGAACCCGGGCGTGCAGAAGCCGCACTGGGATGCGTGCTTCTGGACCATGGCGAGCTGCACGGGATGCAGCGTGCCGTCATCTGCCGCCAGGTCCTCGACGGTGACCACCTCGGTGCCATCGACCTGGCCAAGCAGCAGGATGCAGGCGTTGACCGGTTCATATACGAGCTTGCCGTCACGCACGCGGCCGAGCGCCACCGTACAGGCGCCGCAATCGCCCTCCCCGCACCCCTCTTTGGTGCCGGTCGCGCCTTCGCTCTCCCGCAGGTAGTCGAGCAGCAGCATGGTAGGGGGAACGTCGGCCAGCTCGACCAGCCGGTTGTGGCGGATGAAGCGGATGGTCTGACGCATCAACTGCCCCGGTAGGTGGCATAGCCGTGCGGCGACAGGATCAGCGGCACGTGGTAGCTCTCGTCGGCCGCGGCGACGCCGAAGCGGATCGGTACGATGTCGATGAACGGGGGCTCGGCGAGACCCAGCGACCGACGCCAATAGTCGCCGGCGTGGAACCGCAACTCGTACACACCCTCGGTCAGCGCCTCGCCTTCCAGCAACGGCTTGTCGACCCGCCCGTCAGCGTTGGTCGTGGCGACGGCCAGGCGTTCCGTGGGGTCGTCGGCACGATACAACTCAACGGTTACGCCCTCCGCCGGCTTGCCGGAGGCGGTGTCCAATACATGCGTGGTGAGGCGCCCCATCGTGACACCCGTTCTGCCTGGTCAAACATCGGCCGCAGTCAGCCCTGCCCCGCCGCACCTGGCAATACGCAAGGTCCCGCCCGTCGGGCGGTTTGCCAGCATCCACAATGGATTATGCCCAAAACGGGATCAAACGCTAATTTTGGGCACCGTGCAGCGGGTTTTGGCGAAGTCCGCGGTCAGGGGATCAGCACGGTGGGGCCCGCGGTTGCGCGCGATTCCAGCGCGCGATGGGCCTCGGCGGCGGATCTCAGCGGAAACTCCTGGCCGATGGGGATCTTGACGGTGCCGGCGGCGATCGCCTCGAACAGCGCGGCAGCCGCGGTTTCAAGGTCGGCGCGCCTGGCCAGGTAGTGCGCGGTGGTAGGTCGGGTGGCGAACAGCGAACCCTTTTGCTGCAACATGGCCATCGTGATCGACGGGGGCAATCCGGAGGACTGCCCGAACGACACCCACATGCCCATCGGAGCCAGACAGTCGAGTGAGCCGGGGAAGGTGTCCTTGCCGACCGAGTCATAAACGACGGCAACGCCCTCGCCGCCGGTCAGCTCACGCACGCGGTCGACGAAGTTCTCCCGGCGGTAGTTGATCACGTGGGCGCAGCCGTTGTCGCGGGCGCGAGCCATCTTCTCCTCGGAGCCGACGGTACCGATGACGGTGGCGCCGAGGTCCGAAGCCCACTGGCAGGCGATGGTGCCGACGGCGCCGGCGGCAGCGTGGAAAAGGATCGTGTGCTCCTTGCCGACCTTGAAGGTGCGAAAGAGGAGGTAGTAGGCGGTCACCCCCTTGAGCAACGCTGCCGCCGCGGTCTTGTCGCCGATCGCATCGGGCAGATGCAACAACCGCGCGGCCGGCACCACGCGCACCTCGGCGTAGCCGCCGATCGCGCCCTGGTAGCCGACCCGGTCGCCGGCACTGAATTCGGTGACGCCATCGCCGACCGCCTCGACCACACCGGCCCCTTCCGAGCCCGGCGTGATCGGTAGGTCGAGCGGATAGAGGCCGATCCTGTGGTAGACGTCGATGAAGTTCACCCCGACCGCTGTCTGCCGGATCAGGACCTCGCCCGGCCCGGGCGCCGGCTCGGGGACCTCGACCCACTGCAAGGCTTCCGGTCCGCCGAATTGCGCGACACGAATGGCATGAGGCATGGATCGGCTCCTCGTAAGATCTGCGGGCGGCCGCCCGCCGCAGCGTTTTCCTAGCCGGTTGGTTGACCGTCGGGCAAGCCGTAGCCCGGTCCCTTTGGGCTCAAGGGCGGGGAGCGCGAAGTAGTGGCGTCATTTCGGGAAGGCTCATGCGGTCCGCTTCTGCCGGTTGCGACGGGCGAGCACGTTCAACAACTCGACGGAGGCGGAGAAGGCCATGGCCACGTAGAGGTAGCCGCGCGGGATATGGAATCCCACGCCGTCGGCAACGAGCGCGATGCCAATCATCAGCAGAAATGCCAGCGCCAGCATGCGCGTGGTCGGGTGTCGCTGGATGAACCCGGCAACGGCGCCGGCAGCGACGTACATGACACCCATGGCGATGATCACCGCGGCAATCATGACGCCGATGTGCTCGGCCATGCCGACCGCGGTGATGATCGAATCGACCGAGAACACCATGTCGATGACGATGATCTGGGCGATGATGGTGCCGAACGCGGCAGCCGCCACCTTGGCACCCGCCACTTCGTGGTCGCCCTCGACATCCTGGTGAATCTCGCGGGTCGCCTTGACCAGGAGGAATAGCCCGCCGCCGATCAGTATGACATCGCGCCACGAGAACGCATGCCCGGCAAGCTCGA
The DNA here is from genome assembly GCA_964441935.1 of uncultured Bauldia sp. Taxonomy (GTDB): domain Bacteria; phylum Pseudomonadota; class Alphaproteobacteria; order Rhizobiales; family Kaistiaceae; genus JBBDMC01. The sequence continues at coordinate 11,036 of CAYTXI010000001.1, read as the reverse complement.
ACAGCGGCGCGGTCAGGCCGATCAGCCAGAATATGACGCTGAGCAGGAGCAGCCGGAAGATCAGCGCCAGCGCCAGGCCGATCTGGCGGGCCCGCTTGGCCCGGTCCGCCGGCAGGCGGCCGACGATCACCGAGATGAACACGATGTTGTCGATGCCGAGGACGATCTCCATGGCGGTGAGCGTCACCAGGCTGGCGAGGATCGCCGGGTCGGCGATCCAGTCGAAGACGATCATCGTTGGCTCCCCATCCAGGAGAATCAGGCGCGGGTGATCTGGAGAACGATGCCGATCACGGCGAAATAGAGGCTGACGACGGCGAACGCGGCAACGGTGGCCGGGCCAGGATCGAGATCGGCGGCCAACGCGACGAGCGCCAGTCCGCTCCACGCGACAGCCATCGCGATCGTCAGCGGTCGCAGCCGCCTAACGCGTAAGGGGTGGACGAATTCGAGCGGCGTGAAGGTGGCGACCGCGCAGGCGGCGATGATCAGAAGCGTCACGAGCTCGGGCAACTTGTAGACCATCAGTTGGAACACCACGACGTTCCACACCGCCGGAAAGCCGCGAAAGGACGCTTCGGCCGTCTTCATGCGCGAGTCGCCGAAGTAGATGACGCCGACGACGGCGATGACGACGGCGGCAACGATCGCCAGGGGCTGCGACAGGAGCGCGCTCAGCGCGACCACGAGCGCCGGAACCAGTACATACGTCGCGTAGTCGACGACGAGGTCGAGTCTCGCGCCGTAGAACCACGGCAGCCGTTCGGCGACGCGCAGGCGGCGGGCAAGCGGCCCGTCGATTCCGTCGACGATCATGGCGACACCGAGCAGAAGAAAAACCGCCTGCCAGTTGCGCGCGGCGGCCGCGAACGCCGCCAGCAGCGCGAGTGCCGCACCGCTTGCGGTCAAGACATGGACCGCCCACGCGCTCAGGTTCCGCATCGCTCCGACCCGCTCCAGTGGCACGGCGGCGGAATGCATGGCCGATACGCCTGAACGTGGCAAGCCTTCTCGCGCGCGGCGGGAATCTTGGGTGTCCTTTCCTTGCCGGCCGTTTGGCGCGGACTTATTTGTTCCAGCGAAAACCCTCGGAAAGTCAATACGATGGAAAACTTCACTCCCCTTTCCGCGACCATTGGCGGAGTCCTCATCGGGCTCGCGACGACGCTGTTGTGGGTGGTCAACGGGCGCACGGCCGGCATCTCCAACATCGCCGGCGGCGTCTACCCGCTGCGCGCCGGCGACACGTTGTGGCGCGTCGTCTTCCTGATCGGATTGCCGATCGGCGCGCTTGTCGGCTTCAACCTGGGCCCTTCGATCCTGCCGGAAATTCCGAGGACACTGCCGGAGATCGTTATGACGCCGGTCGCGTTGGTGGCGTCCGGCCTGCTCGTCGGCATCGGAACGCGGGTCGGCCGCGGCTGCACCTCCGGTCACGGCATCTGTGGGCTGTCGCGTCTGTCGCCGCGCTCGTTCGTTGCCGTCGGCACGTTCATGGCGACGGCGATGGTCACCGTGTTCGTCGTGAGGCACGTGGTCGGATGAACCGCTCGCTCCTGTCGCTCGCCGCCGCGCTCGTCAGCGGTGTCGTATTCGGCATTGGTCTGGCGCTCGCGCGTATGACCGACCCCCAGAAGATTAAGGACTTCCTCGACGTCGCCGCGATCCCGTCGGGTGGGTGGGACCCAAGCCTCGCTTTCGTCATGGGCGGCGGGGTGCTGGTCGGCCTGGCCGGCCTTCGCCTCGACCGGTGGCTGCGCGCGCCGCTGGCGGCACCAAAGTTCATCAGCACCAATCACGCCCGCATCGACCGGCCACTGGTCGTTGGCGCGGCCATCTTCGGGCTCGGCTGGGGCCTGTCCGGTTTTTGCCCCGGCCCGGCCGTTGCCGACCTAGGCCTTGTCCCCGGCGACGTTTTCCTGTTCGTGCTCGCCATGCTAGTCGGATCGTGGGGCGCCGGGCAGGTTGCGGAATGGTCGCGAATACAAGAGGCCGCCAACGTAACGGCGATGTAGCCGGGACTGCTCGGCGGTCGGCGACGGTCGCCGTCGTCGGCGCTGGGCCGGTCGGTCTTGCCGCAGCACTGATCCTGGCAGACGGTGGATACGACGTCGTCCTGGTCGGGCCGCGGGCTCCGGCGGACGAACGCACCTCCGCGCTGCTCGCCGGATCGATCGTCCTCCTCCAGCGCGTCGGCGTCTGGCCCGGCATCTCTGAGGAGGCCGCGTCGCTGAGGACGCTCCGGATCGTCGATGCGACACACCGCCTCATCCGCGCGCCAGAGGTCACCTTCCGGGCGAAGGAAATCGGCCGCGACGCGTTCGGCTACAACGTTCCCAACAGCACGCTGATCGCAGCACTGGAAGCGGCGGTCGCCGAAGCCGGCATCCGACGCGTCGATGCGCTCGCTGAGACGGCTCGCGTCGGCGCTGAGGACATCGCGGTGGGGTTGTCGAACGGGGACGACGTGACGACGCGGCTGGTGGTCGCCGCCGACGGGAATCGCTCGCGGATGCGCGCGGCCGCCGGGATTGCAACCAACACCTGGCGCTACGATCAGTCGGCCTTGGTCTGCAACATCTGCCACACGCTTCCGCACGACGACACCTCGACTGAGTTCCACACCGAGACCGGCCCGTTCACGCTGGTTCCGCTCACCGGCAAACGGTCGAGCCTGGTTTGGGTCGATCGACCGGACGAGACCAGCCGACGCCTCGGCAGCGACGACGGAACCCTCGCTGCCGAAATCGAAGAGCGATCGGCTGCAATCCTCGGGGGCATCACCGTCGACGGCGGCCGACAGGCCTTCCCGCTTGCCGGCATGAGCGCGCGTCGTTTCGCCGCCGGCCGGGTGATGCTCGTCGGCGAGGCCGCCCATCTTTTCCCGCCGATCGGAGCGCAGGGCCTCAACCTCGGCTACCGCGACGTCGCCGCTCTCGCCGAAGTTCTCGCCGGTCCGCTGAACGATCCCGGCGCCGACGGCGCGTGCGCTGCCTACGACCGCGCCAGACGCACCGACGTGGTGACGCGAACCGCCGCCGTCGACGCCCTCAACCGGACGCTGTTGTCCGACTTCCTGCCAGTGCAGGGCCTGCGCGGCCTCGGCTTGTTCCTCGTCGACCGCGTTCCAGCACTGAAGCGGCTCGCCATGCGCCAGGGCCTCGCCGCCGGCTAGGGCCCGCTCAGCGGAAGGGGTCGAGCGGCAGGCTGTCGGAAAGCAGCAGGATAAGGACGACGGTGACCGTCGCGATGGAGACGACGGTGGTCAGGACGACAGCGCTCGCGGCGCGCTTGTCGTACGTGTTGTAGCGTCGGGCGAGCGCGACGGCGTTGGTCGCCGGCGGCAACGCGGAGACCAGAACCGCGGTGTGGACCCACAGCGGATCGAAGCCGCCGACCCAGCTCAAGAGCAAATAAACGATCATCGGATGGCCGATCAGCTTGACGCCGATCAGCACCGGCAACTCCCCCGGCACCTTGCCGAGCGGCCGCCGCGCGAGCGCGATGCCGAGCGCGAACAGCGCGGCGGGCGCGGCGGCGTTGCGCAGCAGCGTCAGCAGCGCATCGATCGGTGCTGGAATCGATGTGCCGGTGCCGAGCGCGAGAAAACCGAGGACCGTGGCAATGATGAAAGGGTGGAGCAACACTTGGCGCGCGATGACCTCGACCAGTCCGGCGGGGCTGGCGCGCACGGCGCCGCCGAGCGCCATCATCAGTGGCGTCAAGGTCAGCAGCATCGCCGTGTCGAACGAGAAGATAAGCGCGGTCGGCACAGCCGCCGCCGGGCTGAACGCGGCGATCACCAGTGCCGGCGCCATGTAGCCGACGTTGGCGTACGAGCCGACAAGGCCCTGGATCGTCGCCTCGGAGATGTTGCCGCGGTTGGCCAACGCGCCGAACGAAAAGGCGACAGCGAACGCGCAGTAGGTCGAAAACGTCGTGGTCAAGACGAAGGACCAGATCACCACGTCGGTCGGCGGCGTCGTGGCGATGATCTGAAAAAACAGCGCCGGCAAGGCCACGTAGAAAACGAAGAAATGGAGGCCGGCGAGCCCGGTATCGCCGATGCCGCGCCAGCGACCGGCAGCGTAGCCCAGGAAGATCAACCCGAAGAAGGGCAGGATGAGGCTGACGATATCGCTCAGCATCCGGTGCTACCGCCCGCAGCGGATCGACCGCGAGGGCGCACAGAAGCGAACGCCCCCGCTCGCCGCTCCGGCTGCCTAACGGTTTCGCCGAATGGGGTCAATTGCGGGACCCCTCCCGTTTGACTTCGCCGCGCGGACGTGCCCTTACAGCGTCCAATCGGTATCCGAGTCCCTTGGTACTAACCATGGACAAGTTGCGCACCGCGCGGTTCGTTATCGGACAAGTCGTCAGGCACCGCCTCTACCCGTTTCGCGGCGTCATCTTCGACGTCGATCCCGTGTTCGACAACACCGAGGAGTGGTGGTTGGCGATCCCGGAAGACGTGCGGCCGGCCAAGGACCAGCCGTACTACCACATGCTCGCTGAGAACGCCGAGAGCGAGTATATCGCCTACGTGTCCGAGCAGAACCTGATGCCCGATGAATCGGCGGAACCGCTGCGCCATCCGGAGATCGACAAGGTCTTCAGCGGGCGCGACGGCGACGTTTACGTGATGCGCGAGCGCGATCTCCACTGAATCGGGGACAGGCCGTGCCGCCGGCCCGGCCTCACGTTCGCTCGCGCCGGGACCGCAGCGCGGCGGTTAGTTGGACTGGCCGGCGCTCTTCTGTTGCTGCTCGATCAGCTTCTGGCGCGCTTCGTCGGCGTGCGCTTTGAGGCTCTTGGTAAGGTCCTCGAGTTGGGCGCGACCGGCGGTCGGATCGACGCCCTCGCTTTCGAATGTCTTGGTGAAACCGACCAGCGTGAGCGGGAAAGAAATACCCTTGGCCTGCTGGTTGAGCGCCGTGATCATCAGTTGTCCGCCGGCTTTCATCGCGTCGATGAAATCATTGTCGACTTCAACGTCCGCGTAGCAGGCGTTGGGGAAGCAGATGCTGTACTTGATCTCGTACTGCTTGCCGTCGTCGACCTGCGCGCGGAGCCCCGGCTGGAGCAGCATGCCGGGCGGGACCGCGGCAATGAACGTCGTCTTGTCCTCGCCGGCGAACTGACGAAGCGTCGCCGAGGCGATGAACTGGCCGGTATCGGCATGCAGTTCCTGGGTCACCAAGCAAAGGCGTTTGTTGGTGTTGGGATCCTCGCTGCAGATCTTGACCCACTGCGATTGGTCCGGCGGCGCCACATCCTGGGCGAGCGCCGCCGAGGGCAGCACCAGCGCCGCGGCAAGCGCCGCCGGCTGGCACACCCGCACCGCACGTTGTAATCCAAGCTCAACCATCAAGCGTCTTCCCTGACTGAACTCCCGCCGCGTCACCGGCCGTGAAAACGGAACTATCGGCCCTAATTTGGCGCCGGCTTGACCGTCAAATGCGGCGAGAGGGTGGCCGGCACGCCCGCATCCTTAGCCCGACCGACGCCCGATTTCCAGCGTCTTGCCTAGCATCGCCCGCCGCGCCAGGGACCGATATGCTAGGTTGGCCGCCGGCCGACGCCGATCCCAGGACCGCCAGCGCGAGCCCGCCCATGTCAGCGACGATCATCGCCCTTTCGCTCAAGCGTCCGATTGCCGCAGCGATCGCTGCTACCTGTGCCCTCGGGCTGATCCCACAAATCGCCGCCGCCGCGCCGATGCACGGCATCGCCATGCACGGCCAGCCAAAATTGCCGGCGGATTTCGATCACATCCCCTACGCCAACCCGGACGCGCCCAAGGGCGGGTCGATCGCCTTCGGCGGTCTGGGCGCCTTCGACAGCCTGAACCCGTTCATCGTCAAGGGCGCGGTGCCCGACGGGCTGTGGGCACGCGGCTCGTTCTGGCCGAACAACGTTTGGGACAGCCTGATGGTCAGGAACTGGGACGAGCCGTTCACGCTCTATGGCCACGTCGCCCAATTCGTCGAGGTGCCGGACGATCGCTCGTGGGTCGAGTTTACCCTCAACCCGGCCGCCCGCTTTTCGGACGGCGAGCCGGTGACCACCGCCGACGTCGTGTTCACGTTCGAGCTTCTGAAAGAGAAGGGCCAGCCGCGCTCCTGGTACAAGAACGTCGACCACCTGGAAGAGAAATCGGGCGGCAGGGTGCGTTTCGTGTTCGGCGACACGTGGGACCGGGAGATGCCGCTGCTTGCCGGTCTACTGCCGGTACTCCCCAAGCATGCGACCGACCCGGAGGCGTTCGGCGAAACGGGGTTCGAACCGCCGATCGGAAGCGGGCCGTACACGATCGCCGACGTCCATCCCGGCACCATGGTAACGCTCAAGCGCAATCCCGACTACTGGGCGAAGGACCTGCCGCAGAAGCGCGGGTTCGACAACTTCGATGAGATCCGCATCGAGTACATCCGCAACGACACGTCTCTGTTCGAGGCCTTCACCAAAGGCATCCTTAACGTGACCGTGGAGAACGATCCGGGACGTTGGACCGGCGGGTACAATTTTCCCGCGGCCAACCAGGGCAAGGTGGTGAAGGCCGCGGTGCCGACCGGCGTGCCGGACGGCATGAACGGGTTCGTGTTCAACATGCGGCGGCCGCCGTTCGACGACATCCGGGTGCGGGAAGCGCTGACCTATTTCCTCGACTTCGAATGGATCAATCGCAACCTCTACGGTGGCGCCTACGCGCGCACCGGCAGTTATTTCGAGGGCTCGGAGCTCTCGGCCCTTGGCCGGCCGGCGAGCGCCGCGGAGAAGGCACTGCTGGCGCCATTCCCCGATGCCGTGCGCGCCGACGTCATGGATGGAATTTACGCGCCGCCGGTCAGCGACGGCAGCGGACGTGACCGCGTCAACCTGAAGAAAGGCCTCGACCTTTTGATGGAGGCCGGCTTCGAGGAGCGGGACGGCAAACTGGTCGACGCCGCCACCGGCCGGCCGTTCGCGTTCGAGTTCGCCGCGGTGGACAAGGAGCAGGAGCGGCTGGCGTTGGCCTTGCAGCGGGCGCTGGCGCTCGTCGGCCTCGACATGGCGGTTCGCTCCGTCGACGCTGCCCAGTACTGGGAGCGCACCCTGTCGCCGGAGCGCGACTACGACATGATCCAGTGGCGCTACGGGGCATCGCTGTCGCCGGGAAACGAGCAGGTCGGTCGCTGGGGGGATCCTGAGGGTCGGCTGAATTTCGCCGGAGTCGACAGTCCGGCGGTGAAGGCGATGATCGATGCGATGCTCACTGCCAGATCCCAGGAGGATTTCGTCACCGCGGTCAGGGCGCTCGATCGTGTCCTGATATCCGGGTTCTACGTCATCCCACTGTTCCATGCGCCGGCGCAATGGATTGCCCGCTGGACCAATATCGAGATGCCGGCGACACCGTCGCTCTATGGCGTGGTTCCGTCGACCTGGTGGGCGGCGGAGTGACTGCGGCCACCCTCGATATCGACGTCATCTCGGACGTTGTCTGCCCGTGGTGCTACCTTGGCAAGCGACGGCTGGCGCGCGCCCTCGACCTCATGCCCGAGGTTGTCGTGATGGTCCGTTGGCGGCCGTTTCAGCTCGACCCGACGATTCCGCCCGAGGGCATCGATCGCGACGACTATCTCACGCGCAAGTTCGGCAGTCTTGAAGCCGTCGCCGACATCCACCAGCGGCTGACCGACCAGGGCCGCGAGGAGGGCATCGATTATCGCTTCGAGCGGATCACGCGTTCGCCTAATACGGTCGACGCGCATCGACTGGTGCGTTGGGCGGCGCCGGAGGGCCTGCAAGACCTCGTGGTCGAACGCCTGTTCGCCGCCTATTTCACCCACGGGCGCGACATCGGGGAGAGCGACGTGCTCGTCGCCATCGCCGGTGAAAGCGGGCTCGACGAGGGCGAAGTGGCGGCGCGGCTGGCCAGCGACGAAGATCGCGGCGAGGTCGTCGGCGAGGTCGAGGACGCCTTTCGCATGGGCGTAACCGGCGTCCCCTGCTTCATCATCGAGCACCGCTATGCGGTGATGGGTGCCCACCCGCCGGAGATGCTGGCCGAAGCCATCGCTCAAGCCGCAGCAGCGCTGCCGGCGCCCGGCGCCTAGCTAGATCGTGCGATAGATCGTGCGACGCAGCTAGGCGATCAGGTCGACGCGCTCGCTGGCGTCGGTGTTCTCGTCGTACAGGGCCACCTGGTTTCGCCCCTTTTCCTTGGCGGCATAGCAGGCCGCATCCGCCTGGCTCATCAGGGTCTCGGGGCTCGGCGACGTGCTGGTGATGGGGGTGATGCCGACGCTGGCGCCGATCTCGTGGGTCTTGTCGTACCGCGAGAAGCGCAGGGAGGCGATCGCCTCGATGATGCCTTCGGCGACCCTGCGACCGCCAATCAACGAACAGTCGGGAAGAAGCAGTGCAAACTCGTCGCCGCCGATGCGGGCGGCGATGTCGTGGGCGCGGCAGCCTCGGCGAATGACGCGGGCGATCTCTTGAAGCAACTCGTCGCCGGCGGCGTGGCCGGCTCTATCGTTGACCGCCTTGAACCGGTCGACGTCGAGGAAGCAGAGTGCATGCTCGCGCAACTCGCGGCGTGCCTGTTCGCTGGCATTCTGCAGTGCGCTATCGAAGGCGGCGCGGTTGGGAAGACCTGTCAGGGGATCGTGCATCGCTGAATGGGCGAGCTCCCTTTGCAGGGCGCGGCTCGCGGTCACGTCGTGGAAGACCAGCACGGCGCCGATGACCTCACCGTCCCGCTTCAACGGTGCGGCCGAATCGCGGATGTCGTGGCGCTCGCCGGTGCGACTGACCAAAAGCACGTCCGATTCGCGGCGGAACAGATCCCCGCGCGCCAGGCACGCGGCTACGGGATCGGCCGCCGGCTCGCCGGTGTCATCGGCAACGGCGGTGAACACCTGGGTGAGCGGTTTGCCCCGGGCGTCCGCGGCCCGCCAACCGGTCAGGTGCTCGGCGATGGGATTCATGAAAGTGACCAGCCCGCCGGCGTCGGTGGATACCACGCCGTCGCCGATGGATTCGAGGGCGACACGGAATCGTTCCTTTTCCCCAGCGAGTTCGGCCTCGACCTCCTTCAGGTGGGTGATGTCGGTGTCGGTGCCCAGAACGCGTAGCGGACGCCCGTCGGTCCCACGTTCGATCACCTTTCCCCGACTGAGGATCCAGATCCAGTGGCCGTCCTTGTGGCGTTCGCGATACTCGTACTCGTGGGCGGAAATCTCTCCGGTGGCCTGACGGCGAATGATGTCCAGGATTCGTTCGCGGTCGTCCGGATGAACGCGCTGCATCCATCCCTCCGGGGAGCCGTCGACTTCTTCATCGGCGTCGAAGCCGCGCAATTGGCGCCACACGCGCGAAAAGAACGCCCGTTGATTCCGGTTGTCATGATCCCAGACCCCCTGGCGGGCGCTCTCCAGGGCGAAGTTCCAGCGGCTTTCGCTTTCGACAAGCGCGGCCTCTGCCTTCTTCTGGCGGTCGATATCGAGGGCCTGGACGATCAGGTAGAGCGGCCTGCCGGTGCGTTCATCGCGCAGGACCGACGCGTTCGCCGAGACCCAGACGGTGCCGCCGCTCTTGCGCAGGTAGCGCCGCTCGGCACGGTAACCGTCGATCTCGCCGGAGGCGAGCTGGGCGACCTGCTCGCGGGCGTCGGTCGCGTCGCTACGGCAGACGATGTCGCCTATGCCGAGGCCGGTGACTTCGTCGGGCTCGTAACCGAGGAGCCGGCAGAAGGCGGCGTTGGCATAGAACACGTCACCGTTGTTGTTGACGAGAAACGTGGGGACGGCCGCGTGCTCGGTAAGTTGCCGGAGCAGCGCTGCGCTCTGCCGAAAACGCACGACCTTGTCGCTTGGTTCCTGTTCTACCGGCGCACCCATGCAATATGGATTACGACGACTCCGTTAAGGTCGTTCTTCTTTGCGATTAAAATTTTAGTCAAAATGTCGGCGTCGCGCGGCCGACCTAGATTGGCGGAGCGGCGACCCGGCAAGCAAGACGCATGACCATCAGCGGGTCGCCCTGGCGATGGGCGGCGTGGACCGCGATGTGGGTGTCGTACGTCTGCCGGTCGATCGCGCCGTCAATTCGCGGTTCGCCGAACCGACCGGTGTCGCCGAAGGCGATGCGCTCCGTATTCAGGGAACGGATCGGCTGACCGCCGAGCCCGAAGCCGTACACGGCGCCGCGAGCGACATCGACGAGGCCGCTCGCGGTGATGTCGCTCCCCTGTTGTCGGGCCCCGAAGGTTGCGAGCGTGCCGGAGCAGTCCAGGCGGATGCGCTCCGGTATGTCGACCGCCTCAACGATGCTCGCGCCTGAGGCGGCCCATGCGCATGCACAAATCATGAGCAATCGCGCAAACATTGGGCGATGCTAACACGATCAAGCGAGGCGCGTTGGTGCGCTGCGGTACCGTGGTTGACGGCGCGTTACGCGGCCTCTTTCTCGCCCGCCTCGGCCAGGCGCGCGAGCGTGCCGAGGACGCCGGCGGCGCCCTTGAGCCGGCTCGTCTCGTCGTCCCAATCGCGGATCAGCACGACCGACTGGTCGGGCCTGATGCGGGCAAAGGAGCCCTGCCCGCCGATCCACTCGATCAGACCGGCGGGGTCGGCAAACACGTTGCCGCGGAAGCCGATCGCCGCGCCTTTCGGCCCCGCCTCGAGGCGGTCGACGTTGGCGCGGCGGCAGAGCCCCTTGAGGCTCACGATCTGCAGGAGGTGCTCGACCTCTTGCGGTAGCGGCCCAAAGCGGTCGATCAGCTCGGCGGCGAAGGCCTCGATCTCCGCCGGCTCGTCGAGCTCGGCGAGGCGTTTGTAGAGGCCGAGTCTCAGCTGAAGATCGCCGACGTAACTCTCCGGGATCATCACCGCCATGCCGACGGTGATCTGTGGCGACCAACGCCCATCGCCGACGGTCTTGCCGCCGGCCTTGAGGGTGGCGACCGCCTCCTCCAGCATCTGCTGGTAGAGCTCGTAGCCGACCTCGCGGATGTGGCCGGACTGCTCCTCGCCCAGCAGGTTGCCGGCACC